>NZ_JBOBQH010000003.1:0-452942 GCF_050585765.1 Bacillus sp. ATD
ACATCAGGATTATCCGTTCGAAGAGCTTGTCGATAAGCTTGAATTGACAAGGGATATGAGCAGAAACCCGCTGTTTGATGCCATGCTAGTTGTCCAAAATAATGATTACGAGCCATTGCAACTGCATGATTTGCAAATGAAGCCGGCACAAGTTTCTCATCTCGTGTCTAAGTTCGATTTAACATTACAAGCATCTGAAGGTGACGGAAACATCCATTTCCTTATTGAATATTCAACAGCACTGTTTGAGAAAACCACCATTGAACGCTGGGCGTCGCACTTGACAAATATACTTCGCATCATCGGCAAACACCCGGAGGTGACACTCAATCATATCGACGTCCTGACACAAGAAGAGCGGAACCAGCTGCTCAATGAGTTTAACACCGGGCAAGCGAATCAGTACGAAGTACAAACAATCAGTCAATTGTTTGAACAGCAAGCTGCACGAACACCAAAAACGTCTGCACTTGTCAGCGGAGACAAAACACTGACTTATCAAGAGTTGGACGAGTGGTCCAATGGAATCGCACACACATTACGCAGCAGAGGTGTTAAACCGGACACACCAGTAGGCATCATGGTGCATCGTTCGTTTAGTATGGTGGCAGCCATACTTGGTGTGTGGAAAGCTGGAGGCTGTTACGTGCCTATTGATCCTGCATACCCGGCGGAACGGAAACGCTATATCCTAAGCGACAGCGGAACGAAACTGCTAATGACAGTAAATGAAGCGGATTGGGGAGAACTTGCTGATTTTGAAGGAGAGGTCTTGACGATAGAGAGCGCGGAGGCTTATGACAAATCGCCGCTGCCGCAAGTGTCGTCTGCCCACCATTTGGCTTATATCATTTATACTTCAGGAACGACGGGCCGGCCAAAAGGGGTGATGGTCGAGCATAAAGGCATTGCCAACACGCTTCTGTGGCGGCGAAACGCTTATGCATTCAACGAGACAGATGCCATCCTGCAGCTCTTTTCTTTCTCATTTGACGGCTTTTTAACTAGTATGTTCACACCGCTTTTGTCAGGTGCAAAAGCAGTTCTGCTTCATGAAGAGGAAGCAAAGGACATTCTGGCCATTAAGCATCAGCTGTCTCGTCACCGGATTACACATATGATTATTGTGCCTGTTTTATATCGAGCGCTTTTGGACATAGTGCAGCCGGCAGATGTAAAGACACTTAGAGTCGTCACACTAGCGGGAGAAGCAGTTGACCGCGAATTGATCCACCGCAGCTTGGCCATTTGTCCGCATACCGAACTCGCCAACGAATATGGGCCTACAGAAAACAGCGTGGCAACAACCGTCATGAGACATATGGAAAAGCAGACATGCGTAAGCATCGGCCAGCCGATTGACGGGACTCAAGTACTGATTTTAAATAGCAGTCATCAGCTTCAGCCAATCGGTGTTGCGGGAGAACTTTATATAGCTGGAACAGGGCTTGCAAGGGGGTACGTCAATCTTCCGGAACAGACAGAGAGAGCCTTCACAAAGAACCCATTCAAACCTGAAACACGAATGTACCGAACAGGAGACGCCGCCAGATGGATGGCCGACGGAACACTCGAATATCTGGGAAGAATCGATGATCAAGTCAAAATTAGAGGATACCGTGTAGAAACGAAAGAAATTGAATCGGTCATCCGTTGTATAAACGGTGTACAAGACGCCGCAGTAGTTGCTCATGTAACAGCGTCAGGACAAACCGAATTAAGCGCTTATGTTGTGACAAAACCAGAGTTGAGCACAAATACTGTACGCTCAGAATTACAAAACAAGCTGCCGGTGTTTATGCACCCTGCGTTTATTGAAAAACTGGATGCACTTCCATTGTCACCTAACGGTAAGCTGGATCGCAGAGCACTTCCGAAACCCGTATCGAAGAGCGGAGCTGAACGTCCATTCCTCGCGCCAGCCAGCAAGATGGAACAAATACTGGCGGATATATGGACAGAAGTACTGGGGGCAGAAAAAATCGGAACTGCTGATTCGTTCTTTGAACTTGGAGGAGATTCGATCAAAGCGTTACAAGTATCCGCGCGGCTTCATCGGATAGGAAAGCAAATGGCAGTAAAAGATTTGTTTAGCCATCCGACCATTCAAGAACTGGCAGCTTATATCCGTGATTCAGATACAAGTTCCAGCCAAGCTGCGGTTGAGGGAGACGTACAATGGTCGCCTGTTCAAAAATGGTTTCTTTCTCAAGAGATAAAAGAAAGACACCATTTTAATCAGTCCGTTATGCTGCATCGGAGCACTTCTGTACAAGAGGTGGCACTTCGTAAAACGTTAAAAGCAATAACGTGTCATCATGATGCGCTGCGGATGGTATTTACACAGAATGAACAAGGAAAGTGGAGTCAATATAATCGGCCGCTCAGTCATTCGGACGACGCGCTGTACGGCCTTCAGATTATTGATTTGTCGGCTCCAGACGGCACTGATGGTAATAGACCGTATGAATCTCTTATCAAAACCCATGTACTTGATCTTCAGCAGAAAATGGATTTAAAAAATGGTCCGCTGCTGCAAGCCGGTCTTTTTCACACAATTGACGGTGATTTCTTATTTTTATCTGCTCATCACCTCGTTGTTGACGGTATTTCGTGGCGAGTGCTGTTAGAAGATTTGGCTTTAGGCTATCGTCAAGCTGCAGGTGGGGAAGAGATTCAGCTGCCGCCTAAAACAAGCTCATTTAAAGCGTATACGAAAAAGCTCTCTGACTACGCTGAAAGCCAGCAGCTAATGAAACAGCTTAAGTATTGGCGCGAAACCGAAGAATATCAAACAGAGGCACTGCCTATTGATCAAATCGCCGAGACTAGAGCACACGAGGGACAACGGTCCACGATTTCGTTTACCTTAAACGAGAAAGAGACAGCTGCGCTCTTAAAAGACGCCAACAGCGCATATAACACTGATACGCAGGACATGCTGCTGTCTTCTGTCATTCTTGCGCTGCACCATTGGACCAATCGATCCGCCTTCAAACTATCATTAGAGGGACACGGGCGAGAGGGTGTATTAGACGGGATAGATGTGAGCCGTACGGTTGGATGGTTTACCGCCATTTATCCGTTATTGGTTAAACTGAACACAGACTTGCTAGATTCAGAAGAAGGCATAGTTCATGTGCTAAAAACAACAAAAGATACACTGAGACGCGTACCGGACAAAGGATTCGGCTACGGTGTCATTAAATATTTGACGCCGCCTGACAAAAAAGACATCAATTTCATAGGCACGCCAGAAATCAGCTTCAATTATTTGGGGCAATTTGAAAGCAGCAGTCCAACTGAAGTATCTGAAGAAGACGCCTTCTCATTCTCTCCGCTTGGTGCCGGGGATGATATCAGCACAACATGGAACCGTGAACAGTTACTGGATATCAGCGCAATCGCTGCAGAAGGGAAAATGACTGTCAATATGACTTATGACACTACGCGTTTTCAGCACAAAACCATCGAACAGCTTAGCGAAACATGCCGTCAATGTTTATTACAGCTGATCGAACACTGCCAGAACAAAAGCGAAACAGAAAAGACCATCAGTGATTTTGATGATCAAGAACTGACCGAGGACGCGCTGCAAGAGATTGCTGATATGCTCAGTTTTCACTAATGAATCCGTGAAGAAAGGTGCAGACATTATGGATAACATCAAAAAAATCAAGAACATTTATCCTCTGAGTCACATGCAGGAGGGAATGCTCTTTCATTCCTTCCTCCGTAAAGAGGAGGGAGCATACGTTGAACAGTCGCTTTTTACCATTAAAGGAAGCCTTAGTTATGAATGGTTTCAGCGCAGCATTCAAACCATCATCGACCGCCATGACATTTTCAGAACCGTCTTTTTGCCGCATGTTCCGCATTTGTCGGGACCTCGGCAAGTCGTGATGACAGAACGCGAATTTCATTTGTGCAGCCAAGACATTTCCCATCTGCCAACAAACGACCAGAATGAGTATATTGAATGCTTTAAGGAAAGAGACAAACAAAAAGGCTTTGATTTGCAAAAAGACATGCTGATGCGAATTTCTCTATTCAAAACAGCTGAAGAGGAGCATGTCTGTGTCTGGAGCCATCATCACATTTTAATGGACGGCTGGTGCCTTGGCATCGTACTTCAGGAATTTATGCAGATTTATCAATCTATCTGTACAGGTAAAACACTTTCTTTAGCCCCTGTCCGTCCGTACAGCACCTATATTTCCTGGCTGACAAACCGTGACAAAGCAAAAGCGGCGGAGTACTGGGATGCCTATTTAAAAAACTATAGCACTCCATCACCGCTGCCTCGTGTGTCTGATAAAGAAACAAAAGAAGGGTATCTCCGTGAAGATTTGGTATTTTCATTAAGTAAGTCACTGACTGACAAGCTGAAAGAGACTGCCAAACAACACGGCGTCACCCTCGCTACCCTAATTCAGGCCGTCTGGGGCGTTATGCTCCAGCAATATAACCGCACCGACGACGTTGTATTTGGTGCGGTTGTATCAGGCAGACCGTCAGAAATTCCGGGCGTGGAGCAAATGATAGGATTGTTTATCAATACCATTCCGGTTCGCATTAAAACACAGCAAGACGAAACGTTCCAAGAACTGCTCAGACGATGCCAGAAAGAAATGCTGGAAGCTGAGCCGTTTACCTGTCAGCCTCTATTTGATATTCAGGCAAACACAACATTAAAACAGGAACTGATTGATCACATTTTCGTCTTTGAAAACTATCCGTTACAGCAGAAAATCGCCGATTCCGCTGATCAAACCGATTCACCGCTGCAAATCGATCAAGTTCAAGTATCCGAGCAATCAGGATATCACTTTAATCTTGTCGTTGCTCCCGGCGAAGAACTTGTCATCAAATTCAGCTATAATGCGTTCGTTTACGATGCTGCTTGGATCAGCTGTATCAAGAGGCAATTTACGCAAGCACTAAGCACAGCTGCACATTATCCTGATATTCCCATTGCTGATTTTTCTTTTCTTGATGCAACAGAAAAAGAGCAGATTGTCACACAGTTCAACAATACAAAAACAGAATATCCAAAGAATCATACAATTATCGATTTATTTCGTGAACAAGCAGAAAAGACGCCAGACCATACCGCACTTGTATATGGGAATATGTCTTTTTCGTATGAAGAGCTTGATAAACGCTCAAATTCACTCGCCAGAGCGTTATATCAAAAAGGGTTTCGGAAAAACGAGACAGCCGGAATATTAGCTGCTCATTCTCCCGAATTCATCATCAGTGTGCTTGCCGTTTTAAAAGCAGGGGGAGCATACCTCCCGCTTGATGCTGAGCTCCCTACTGAACGAGCCAGCTTTATGCTTGAGGAAACGCAAGCAAAAATGCTGATTGTTCAAAAGGGGCTGGAGCAAACAACTGCATTCTCAGGAACAAGTATCATTTCAGATGCGCAGGGATTGATGGAAGAGAACGATATCCCTATCAACATCAGCTCCAGCCCGGATCATCTTGCGTACATCATGTATACCTCAGGATCAACAGGCCGGCCGAAAGGCGTCATGATCACCAATCGCAATGTCGTGTCCCTTGTCAAAAACAGCAATTACACGTCTGCGTCCGTTGATGACCGATTTATTCTGACTGGATCTATCAGCTTTGACGCCGTCACCTTTGAAATGTTCGGGGCGCTATTAAATGGTGCAAGCCTTCATATCATTGATCAATCGATACTGCTGTCACCTGATCGGTTTGGGGCGTATTTGATTAAAAATGACATCACCGTGCTATTTTTAACGACAGCTCTTTTTAATCAGCTGGCACAGGTACGAGCAGACATGTTCAGCGGGCTCCACACATTATATGTCGGAGGAGAAGCACTTTCTCCCGCCCTGATGAATGCTGTCAGACACGCCTGTCCTGATCTTGCGCTTCATAATATTTACGGACCTACGGAAAACACGACATTTTCAACCTTTTTTAAGATGAAAAGAGACTATGCAGGGCCGATTCCGATCGGGAAACCAATCAGTAATAGCACCGCTTATATCTTAGGTGTAAAAGGGAAACTTTTGCCAATAGGCGTTCCCGGCGAGCTTTGTGTAGGCGGCGATGGAGTCGCAAAAGGCTATTTGAACAGAGAAGATCTGACAAATGCTGTTTTTTCTCCACATCCTTTCTTGCCTGGAGAAAGAATATACCGTACCGGTGATCTGGCGCGCTGGCTGCCCGATGGAAACTTAGAATACATCAGCAGGATTGACAGGCAGATGAAAATCCGCGGAAAACGAATTGAGCCCGCCGAAATTGAAGCGCGCCTGTTAGAAATGGAAGGTGTGCAGGAAGCGGCAGTGACAATGAGAGAAATTGACGGAGAGGGACAGCTGTACGCTCATTACGTCGGCGATGACAAACGAACAGAAAAGGAGATACGTGCCGATTTGGCGCGTGTGCTCCCAGACTATATGATCCCGCAGCACTGGGTGCGTGTGGACCGGATGCCGCTGACCGGAAACGGAAAAATAGACCGCAGCGCTCTTCCTATACCAGAAAATAAGCCTGACAAACGGAAGGACATCACACTGCCAAGAAACTTGGTTGAGGAAGAATTGGCGAACATTTGGAAGCATGTTCTCGGTGTCAACACAATCAGTATTGATGATGACTTCTTTGCACTTGGCGGACATTCACTAAAAGCGCTGCAGGTCATACACACCCTGAAGCACCAGCAGCAAATTGATATACCGATTGATTTGTTATTCGAACATCCGACAATCGCTCAGCTTGCCGAAACACTTTACTCTAAACAGCTGACAGACGCAAATGAACAGCATGTGATCAAACTGAACCAGCACGGCGCGCAAAACCTGTTCTGCTTCCCGCCGATATCAGGATTTGGCATTTATTTCAAAGACCTTGCTTTATTGCTGAATGACAAGGCATCTGTCTACGGCTTTCACTTTATAGAACACGACACCCGCATTGAACAATATGTTAATTGCATCACGGACATACAGCCTGAAGGCCCATACGTTTTATTAGGCTACTCCGCAGGCGGAAACCTGGCTTTTGAAGTGGCACAGGCTATGGAGCGCAAAGGATTGGAAGTCAGCGACTTCATTATCGTGGACGCTTATCTCAAAAAACAGTCTTTGCCTATCGATACAGGAAATGACGAATCTGCAGCATATCTGCCTGAAGCGGTCAGAGAAAAGGTGATCAAGAAAAAGAGAAACTATCAGGCATATTGGGCACAATTGCTAAATGAAGGGCGCATCAAAGCAAACATTCATTTCATTGAAGCTGGAATTCAAACCGAAACCAGCGGGCATACAGGCTTGACGAAATGGGAGGGAGCCTGTGGAACCTACAGTGAGTACACGGGCTTTGGCGCTCATAAAGACATGCTGGAAGGAACATATGCTGAAAAGAATGCTGACATCATCCTCGACATAATAGACAAGATCACTTTAAATAACGCGATACTGCAAAAACGATAAGCGAATTAGCGGACAGAGGCATGCATTCTCTGTCCGTCTTTCTGTTTGTATCAAGAATGGATAAAGGACACTAGGGAATGATAACATCATCCTTTTTCTTGGAGGCTTCCCATGGATCACCTATCTTTTCTTACATTTATCATGCTGATTCTAGCCAGTTACAGGCTGACACATTTGATTGTATTCGACAAAATCACAGAATTTATCCGAAAACCTTTTATGAAAAAGAAAAGGATTGTAGATCAAAACGGGCATGTAGACGAAAAAAGCGTGCCGGCTTCTAATTTTGGATACATGCTCAATTGCTACTGGTGTGCCGGTGTTTGGTGTGCCATCTTGATCGGACTTGGCTATCTTTTTTTGCCTCGTATTGCTATACCGCTGATCTTTATTTTAGCCATCGCCGGGGCACAAGCGATCCTTGAAACGGCTGTCGGTGTCGGCGTAAAACTCATTGATGTGTTAAAAAGCCTGCAAACCATGATGAATGATAAAAAGTCCTAAAAGCGGCTCACAACATGCTTTAGGACTTTTTTCGTTTATTTAGTGAGATAGACATAAATCCTGATTTCTTCATTCTGTTAATCACCCTTTTATAGCCCGGGAATACCGTAATAGCGAATAGTGAAAGTGATGTAATGGGGGAGAAGAAACAGAATGAAGGTTTGCCAAAAGTCGATTGTCCGTTTCCTTGTCAGCTTGATCGTCGGAACGTTTGTCATCTCCGTTCCGTTTATGGCCAATGCGCAGTCTGACAGGGAGCTGAGAGCCGTATGGATAGCTTCCGTATTGAACATTGATTGGCCGTCAAAAAAAGGGTTATCGGTTGAAAAGCAAAAGCAGGAGTATAGCAAACTGCTCGATGATGTGCAAAAAATGGGAATGAATACCGTTATTGTTCAGATTAAACCGACGGCTGATGCCTTTTATCCATCCGCTTACGGACCTTGGTCTGAATACTTAACAGGTGTCCAAGGGAAAGACCCGGGCTATGATCCGCTTGCATTTATGATTGAGGAAACCCATAAACGAAATTTGGAATTTCACGCATGGTTTAATCCATACCGTATTACGATGAATCATACAGATCTTAATAAATTGTCTGAAGATCACCCGGCAAGAAAACATCCAGACTGGGTTGCCGCCTACGGAAACCAGCTGTATTATCATCCGGGCATTCCAGAAGCGAGAGATTTTATCGTTAAAGGCATTGAAGAAGTCGTAAAACATTATGATATCGATGCCGTTCATATGGATGATTATTTTTATCCTTATAAAATAGCGGGAAAGGAATTTCCTGATCAAGCACAGTATGAACAATACGGAAAACACGCTTTTTCGAATATTGATGACTGGCGGCGGGACAATGTGAACCAGCTTGTCAAACAAATCAATCAAACAATTAAAGCTTCAAAACCGTATGTCAAATTCGGCATCAGTCCCTTTGGCGTATGGAGAAACGCTGCAGATGACCCGACCGGATCGAATACAAAAGCAGGCGTCAGAAATTATGACGACCTATATGCAGACACAAGACATTGGATCCAAGAAGGTGACATCGATTATATCGCTCCGCAAATTTATTGGAGTATCGGCTTTAATGCAGCGGCTTACGACGTGCTGGCTGATTGGTGGAGCAATGAAGTTAAAAATAAGCCTGTTCACTTATATATTGGCCAGGCAGCATATAAAATCAATAACAATTTTGATCCGCCTTGGTCCGATCCCGAGGAATATGTGCGGCAAATCACGTTGAACCGTCAGCATGAGCTGGTAAAAGGAAGCATGCATTTCAGCCTCAAGGACCTCAACAAAAATCCGCTTGGCATCAAAGACAGGCTCATCACTGATCTTTACAGCAAGCCGGCATTGGTTCCGCAAATGCCTTGGCTTGACAGTACCGCTCCCAAAAAACCGAAGCTTACAAAAGTCATCGAAAACAAAAACGGCAACCTTCTGCAGATTAAAGATCACCCATCAAATCAAAAAACGAAAGAAACAGTCTATTATGCGATATACAGAGCCGAAGGGAAAAAGCAGAAAACATTGCTGGCAACGCAAAGAAAAACACATGAGCAGCAAACCTTCTTAGATAACACGGCAGATCCTAACAAGAAATATACGTATTATGTCACCTCAGCAGACCGGCTTCATAACGAAAGCAAGACTTCCAAACGAACAACAAAATAAGAAATGAGACGGACGGCTTTCGAAGTCGTCTTTTTTAAAAAATTGATGTTGGAAACAGGAAACGATGACACACATGAATGTGGAAGCGGTGTTTGGACATTTTCCAGTATTGGAATCTGAGAACCTAGTACTAAGTAAAATCGAAGAGATCCATGTACAGGACGTGTTTTCGATCTATGATAATGAAAAAGTATTCGATTACTGCGGAATCATCCCGAAACATAACATAAAAACAGTACATAACATGATTACCCAAACTCGACCGATCACAGTACGCGGTGATCAAGCTCGGTATATGGGGGTCAGCGGTCGGTTTATTGATTGATACGATTTCCCTTTGGAATCACCCCCTTATCTTCCCGGCTCTATCAAAGGGCCAAGTCATTGCGTTTGCGATATGGATGGTATGCGCCTACGGCATGTATTTGCTCATTCCGCTGATATTATCACATAAAAAATGATTCAGTTTTAATTTTCAGACTTTTCTTGTCAGGGAATGATTATAGAACTCGCCTAATAAAATGTTACAAAGATGTGAAGGAGGAAACGACGTGAATTTTGAGCTGACAAAAGAACAACAAATGGTGCGTGAAATGGTAAAAGATTTTGCGAAAAAAGAAATTGCTCCTCACGCTGAACATGTAGATCAAACGGGCGAGTTCCCGATCCAAACATTTAAAAAAATGGGTGAACTCGGGCTGATGGGTATTCCATTTCCAGAAGAGTACGGCGGATCTGGCGGTGATACGATTTCATATGCCTTAGCGGTTGAAGAAGTCGGCAAAGCTTGCGGCAGTACTGGATTAAGCTACGCTGCAGCGGTCTCATTAGGCGCCAGCCCTCTTTATTACTTTGGAACAGAAGAACAAAAACGGACGCATTTGACGCCGCTGGCTTCGGGAACAGCACTCGGATCATTCGGCCTGACGGAACCAAATGCCGGCTCAGATGCGGGAGGCACTCAAACAAAAGCGATTTCAAATGGTGACGAATATGTAATCAACGGCGAAAAGTGCTGGATCACAAATGCAAGCTACGCACGGACAGTTATTGTGACCGCGGTAACAGGCAAAAACAAAGACGGAAAAAACATTATCTCCGCATTGATTGTGCCAACTGACACACCAGGACTCACGATTACGAGCCCGTACGATAAAATGGGCGTCCGTGGTTCGAATACAGCAGAAATTTTGCTTGAGGATGTAAGAGTGCCTGCGGGCAACTTACTCGGCGATCCAACAAAAGGATTTAAACAATTTCTATATACGCTGGACGGCGGGCGAATCTCCATTGCTGCTCTTGCGGTTGGCATTGCCCAGGCGGCACTTGACGCATCATTGGCATATGCGAAAGAACGGAAGCAATTTGGACAGCCGATTTCTTCCTTCCAAGCGATTCAATTTAAGCTTGCTGACATGGCGATGGAAATTGATCTGGCACGGCAAATGGTGTTAAAAGCCGCCTGGCTGAAAGACCATAACCGCCCGTTCACAAAAGAAGCGGCATACGCCAAGTTGTTCGCATCTGAAATGGCGACTAGAGCTTGCAATCAAGCCATTCAAATCCATGGAGGTTCAGGATATATGAAAGAGTACGGGGTGGAACGGATGCTGCGGGATGCAAAATTAATGGAAATCGGTGAAGGCACATCTGAAATTCAGCGCCTCGTAATCGCCAGACAGCTTTTAAAATGAAAATGTAAACGCTTTCTAACTATTAAGAAAGGAGGAACAATCAATGGCTGAACTCATCCATTCCACAATCGGCAGGCTGCTGGAACAAACAGCTGAAGCGCATCCCCATCGAGACGCGGTTGTGTATCCAGACCGGAATATCCGCTATACGTACGCCCAATTTGACAGTCTGTGCCGCCAAACCGCTAAAGGTCTCATGCGGATGGGGATTGAAAAAGGAGATCACGTCGCCATATGGGCTTCTAATATCCCTGAATGGCTTGCCGTCCAGTTCGCAACTGCGAAGATTGGAGCCGTGCTCGTAACCGTCAATACCAATTATCAAGCACACGAGCTTGATTACTTGTTAAAGCAATCGGATGCCGCAGCGCTTATCATCATGGATTCATACAGGGGCACTTCTTATCCAGACATTGTGAACAGTTTGATACCAGAACTGAAAGAAGCAAAGCCCGGCCAACTGAAATCAGAACGCTATCCCTTTTTAGAAACACTGATCTATATTGGCAATAAACGATTGCCTGGCTTGTATCATTGGGACGATATAGAGAGATTGGCGAAAACAGTGACAGATGCTGAGCTGGAAGCAAGAATGAACAGCCTGGATAAAGACGATGTGATTAACATGCAATACACATCAGGAACAACAGGGTTTCCTAAAGGCGTGATGCTGACCCATTTTAATGTCATCAATAACGCTGCCAATATTGCTGAATGTATGGCTTTATCCGCTCAAGACCGCATGTGCATCCCGGTTCCGTTTTTTCACTGCTTCGGATGCGTGCTCGGGGTTTTGGCATGTGTGTCCGTCGGGGCAGCCATGATACCTGTTCCAGAATTTGATCCCGTTACCGTCCTTAAAACGGTAGAAAAAGAGAAATGCACAGCGCTGCATGGTGTGCCTACCATGTTTATCGCCGAGCTGCATCATCCGGATTTTGATGCATATGATCTATCAACGCTCCGAACAGGCATCATGGCCGGCTCTCCCTGTCCAAGTGAAGTAATGAAAGCTGTGATTGAAAGGATGGGCATGAAAGACATTACAATCGCCTATGGACAAACAGAAGCCTCGCCGGTCATTACGCAAACGAGGGCAAATGATTCCTTCATAAGAAGAGTCGAAACAACCGGCCGAGCCCTGCCGCATACTGAAGTGAAAATTGTAGAGCCCGGAACATGCCAAGAAGTTCAAAGAGGCGTGCAGGGAGAGCTATGCACCCGCGGCTATCACGTCATGAAAGGCTATTATAAAGACAAAGAAGCGACCAGAAAAGCAATCAATCATGACGGATGGCTATTTACAGGAGATCTTGCTGTCATGGATGAAGACGGGTACTGCCGTATCACCGGAAGATTAAAAGATATGCTCATCAGAGGCGGCGAGAACATTTACCCGCGGGAAATTGAAGAATTTTTATACCGGCATCCCGCTGTTTTAGACGTACAGGTCGTTGGTGTGCCAGACGCCAAATTCGGGGAGGAGGCTGCAGCCTGGATTAAACTAAAAGACGGGAAAAGCGTTTCATCTGATGATCTTAAAGCCTATTGCAAAGGAAAAATCGCCCGCCACAAAATTCCGCGTTATGTGATTTTTACAGACGACTATCCGATGACGGCTTCAGGCAAAATTCAAAAATATAAACTGCGAGAAAAAACCATTGAAATGTTCAACTTATCATCAACTCAATGAGGTGAAATCATGTTTACTAAAGTACTGATCGCCAACCGCGGAGAAATTGCAATGAGAATTATCCGAACGTGCAGCCGTCTAGGCATCAAAACAGTCGCGGTTTATTCAGAAGCAGACAAGGAAGCGCCCCATACAAAAGCCGCTACAGAGTCTTATTTGATCGGGGAATCAAGAGTCAGTGAAAGTTATTTAAATATAGAGAGAATCATAGAGACGGCAAAAAAAGCAAATGCCGACGCGATCCACCCGGGATATGGATTGTTATCAGAAAACAGCCGATTTGCTGAACGCTGCAAGCAAGAAAACATCGTGTTTATCGGACCTTCACCCGATATCATCGCAAAGATGGGCAGCAAAATTGAAGCGCGCAAAGCAATGGAGGCTGCGGGTATCCCTGTGGTGCCCGGCGTTTCAGAACCCCTCGAAGACATAGAGGCAGCCTGCCGCACTGCTAGTCAAATCGGATATCCTGTCATGCTGAAAGCTTCAGCGGGCGGAGGCGGCATCGGAATGCAGCTTGTTGAAAATGAAGAAGCATTAAAAAAAGCGTACGAGGGGAACAAAAAGCGCGCGGCAGATTTTTTCGGTGACGGATCAATGTATATAGAAAAAGTCATTGAACATGCACGCCATATCGAAGTTCAGCTTTTAGCCGATCAACACGGCCATACAGTACATCTGTTTGAACGCGATTGCTCAGTTCAGAGGCGCCACCAAAAAGTCATTGAAGAAGCGCCGTCTCCATTTGTAGACGATGAACTGAGAATGAAGATTGGGCAAACGGCAGTAATAGCAGCAAAGGCAATCGGCTATACGAACGCAGGCACCATCGAATTTATAGTTGACCAAAAGCAAAATTTTTATTTCCTCGAAATGAATACGAGACTGCAAGTTGAACACCCCGTGACTGAAGAAATAACAGGCCTGGACTTAGTTGAGCAGCAGCTGCGAATTGCTGCGGGCCATACACTCACATTCTCTCAAAAAGACATCAAACGAAACGGGCATGCGATAGAGGTGAGAATATACGCGGAAGACCCCAAGACCTTCTACCCGTCACCAGGCACGATCACTGCGTTCTCACTCCCTGACCATAAAGGGGTCAGACACGAATGTGCGGTAGCAAAAGACAGCATTGTTACCCCTTTTTATGACCCGATGATCGCTAAGATGATCGTCAAAGGCCAGTCCAGAACAGAAGCGATTGAAAAACTGGAGACAGCGCTTCGCGACTACCATGTAGAAGGAATCAAAACAAATCTTCCGCTTCTCATACAGGCTGCGGCATCAAAGGCATTTAAAGAAGGGGATGTTACGACTGACTTTTTGAAACAACACCTATAAAGGAGGCAGTTGTTATGACAGTTAGCATACAAATGGCAGGAAACCTGTGGAAAGTCCACGTCAAAGCCGGCGACAAAATTGAAAAAGGCCAGGAGGTTGCCATTTTGGAATCGATGAAAATGGAAATCCCGATCGTTGCCGATAGAAGCGGAGTCGTAAAAGAAGTCAAAAAAAATGAAGGCGACTTTGTAAATGAAGGCGACGTACTGCTCGAACTAAGCGATTCCACTCAATAACTTGGAGGAAGACCATGTCATATCCTAAAAAAGTGACAATCAAAGAAGTCGGCCCGCGTGACGGCTTACAAAACGAGTCCGCATGGATCGAAACAAAGGATAAAATAACCTGGATCAACCAGCTTTCCCGGACAGGGCTTTCGTATATTGAAATCACATCCTTCGTTCATCCGAAATGGATTCCGGCGCTTCGAGATGCTATTGATGTAGCAAAAGGCATCGACCGTGAAAAAGGGGTGACGTACGCGGCACTTGTCCCGAATCAAAAAGGACTGGAGAATGCGCTTGAAGGAGGCATTAACGAAGCTTGCGTTTTTATGTCCGCTAGCGAAACGCACAACAGAAAAAACATTAATAAATCCACTTCTGAAACTCTTCGTGTACTCAAACAAGTAAACAATGACGCAAAAAAAGCAAACCTCACAACAAGAGCCTACCTCTCGACTGTTTTCGGCTGTCCGTACGAAAAAGATGTCCCCATTGAACAAGTCATTCGCCTTTCAGAAGCTCTATTTGAATTTGGAATTTCTGAACTGTCGCTTGGAGATACGATTGGAGCGGCTAATCCTGCCCAAGTGGAAACTGTACTTGAAGCTCTATTGGCACGATTCCCCGCAAATCAAATCGCCCTGCATTTTCATGATACGAGAGGAACAGCGCTCGCCAACATGGTCACAGCGCTCCAAATGGGCATCACGGTGTTCGACGGCTCGGCAGGCGGGCTTGGCGGATGTCCATATGCGCCAGGTTCATCAGGAAACGCCGCAACTGAGGATATCGTGTACATGCTTGAACAGATGGGCATCAAAACAAATGTAAAGCTCGAAAAACTGCTATCTGCTGCCAAATGGATTGAAGAAAAAATGGGCAAACAGCTGCCGAGCCGAAATTTACAAGTATTTAAATCATCTTGATAAAAGAGAGGACGCATACAATGGGAGAATCTATTCTTTTCACTGTGAAAAATGAACATATTGCGTTGATCACCTTAAACAGGCCTCAAGCGGCAAATGCTCTTTCAGCAGAAATGCTTAGAAACCTGCAAATGAGTCTTCAGGAAATTGAATTCAACTCAAACATTCGCTGCGTTATCCTCACCGGCACCGGCGAAAAAGCGTTCTGTGCGGGGGCAGATCTGAAAGAACGAATAAAACTAAAAGAAGATCAGGTTCTGGAAAGTGTATCTCTCATTCAAAGAACAGCGTCTTTCCTTGAAGCCTTGCCGCAGCCAATCATAGCCGCGATAAACGGCAGCGCATTAGGCGGCGGGCTAGAATTGGCATTGGCATGCGATCTTCGAATTGCATCTGAATCAGCTGTGCTGGGACTTCCGGAAACAGGGTTAGCTATTATTCCAGGCGCTGGAGGGACCCAAAGACTGCCCCGGCTGATTGGCAGAGGAAAAGCCAAAGAATTAATTTATACTGGCAAACGCGTAACCGCTCATGAAGCAAAAGAGATAGGCCTTGTAGAGCATGTCACGGCTCCTTGTGACCTTATGCCAAAAGCAGAGGAACTGGCTGCTGCCATTTCTGCCAACGGGCCGATCGCTGTCCGTCAAGCTAAATTCGCGATCAATAAAGGATTGGAGACAGATCTCGCTACAGGTCTTGCGATTGAACAAAAGGCGTATGAACATACCATTCCTTCAAAAGACAGGAGAGAAGGACTTCAGGCGTTTCAAGAAAAAAGACGGGCCGTATACAAGGGAATATAAAAGGGAGGAAATGCTCATGGATTATGAAAAGGAACGAACAGAATTGGCCGAACGAATCCGAAAAGGCGGAGCGGAAAAGTATCACCAAAGCAATCGAGAAAAAGGCAAGCTCTTTGTCAGAGAGCGGCTCTCGCTTCTCTTTGACGATGGCATTGAGCTAGAAGACGCTTTTTTTGCGGAATGCATGTCAGACGGCCTTCCCGCTGACGGAGTGGTGACGGCGGTCGGCAAAATCGGCGGCCAAACTGTTTGCGTCATGGCAAATGATTCAACAGTGAAAGCGGGCTCCTGGGGAGCTAAAACCGTTGAAAAAATCATCAGAATTCAAGAAACTGCCGAAAAACTAAACGTTCCGCTCATTTATTTAGTCGATTCAGCAGGCGCCAGAATCACCGATCAAATCAATGTCTTTCCAGGGAGACGCGGAGCAGGAAGAATTTTTTATAATCAAGTCAAATTATCGGGACGCATTCCGCAAATCTGTTTGCTTTTCGGACCGTCTGCGGCAGGAGGCGCTTATATTCCGGCCTTCTGTGATATCGTCGTTATGGTAGACGGTAACGCCTCCATGTATTTAGGCTCGCCAAGGATGGCGGAAATGGTCATTGGTGAAAAAGTGTCTCTCGAAGAAATGGGCGGCGCTCGTATGCATTGCTCCATCTCCGGCTGCGGAGATATTCTTGCAGAAACTGAAGAAGAAGCCATACATCTGGCGCGGGCTTATTTGTCTTACTTTCCGGCAAATTTTCAAGAAAAGGCGCCCATTCATGAGGAACACCCGCCAAAACACTTCGACATCCCGCTTGCCGACGTCATTCCGCAAAACCAGAACGCACCTTTTGATATGCATGAGCTGATTGAGCGGATCATTGATGAAGGGTCATTTTTTGAGATCAAAGCCTTATTTGCACCAGAATTAGTAACAGGCTTCGCACGGATCGAGGGACAGCCTGTCGGCATTGTTGCAAACCAGCCCAAGGTTAAAGGCGGCGTCTTATTCCACGATTCAGCAGACAAAGCGGCTAAGTTTATTACCTTATGTGACGCATTTCATATCCCGTTGCTGTTCTTAGCGGATATTCCCGGTTTTATGATTGGCACAAAAGTGGAACAGGCGGGGATTATCAGACACGGAGCGAAAATGATTTCTGCGATGTCGGAGGCAACTGTTCCAAAGCTCTCTGTCATTGTCCGAAAAGCGTACGGAGCGGGGTTGTATGCAATGGCAGGGCCTGCCTTTGAACCGGACTGCTGTCTAGCGCTCCCAACCGCCCAAATCGCCGTTATGGGCCCTGAAGCTGCTGTAAACGCTGTCTACGCTAAAAAAATCGCCGAACTGCCAAAAGAAGAGAGAGCCGCATTTATCGGCAACAAACGGGAGGAATACAAAGAGGACATCAATATCTACCGTCTGGCTTCAGAAATGATCATTGATGCTGTTATCCCAGCCAATTCGCTGCGTGATGAGCTGGCCAAACGGCTGAAGGCATACATGACAAAGGAAATGACATTTACCAATCGAAAGCATCCGGTTTATCCGGTATAAAAAAGCAAGAACTTAGGAGCGCCAAAAGCGCTCTTTTATATATTCACAATAATAATATTATGTAAACTAATAGCCTTTGTATAAAACGCTTTGTTTTTTAGAATAGTAAATAAAGGCTGCCGCATCTTTAGCGGCAATTGTCAGTTTATCATAAAAAGGGGCCTACATTATGTATCATTTATATTCACATAACGACTTGGACGGAGTAGGATGCGGAATCGTAGCAAAATTGGCATTCGGAAAAGACGTTGAGGTCCGGTATAACTCTGTCAACGGCTTAAACGCACAGGTGCAGTACTTTTTAGAAAAAATGAAGGAGAGCAACAGACAAGATGCATTATTCATCACCGATCTCGCCGTCAATGAAGAAAACGAACAGAGATTGAATGATTATGTTCATGCAGGGGGCAAAGTGAAGCTTATTGACCACCATAAAACAGCCCTTCATTTGAATGAGCATGAATGGGGATTTGTCCAGGTGGAATACGATGATGGAAGGCTCACATCCGCGACGTCACTTTTATATGGCTATCTCGTTGAAAATGGATTCATGAAACCGACAAATGCCTTAGACCAATTCACAGAGCTCGTCCGTCAATACGATACATGGGAATGGGAGCGGTACGATCAAAAACAGGCGAAGCGGCTTAATGATCTTTTCTTTTTGCTGTCAATTGATGAATTTGAGGCAAAAATGATTCAGCGCCTTTCCTCGCATAACGAATTTTTCTTCGATGATTTTGAAGAAAAACTGCTTGATTTAGAAAACGAAAAAATTGAGCGTTACCTCCGCAGAAAGAAAAGGGAAATGGTACAAACCTTTGTGCACGAACACTGTGTAGGCATTGTTCACGCTGAATCGTACCATTCAGAACTGGGAAACAGGCTAGGGAAAGATAATCCGCACCTCGATTACATTGCAATTTTAAGCATGGGATCAAAACGAGTCAGTTTGCGCACTATTCATGATTACATCGATGTGTCAGAGATCGCCGGCCGATACGGAGGCGGAGGGCATGCAAAGGCATCCGGCTGTTCAATAACCGATGAAGTATACGAGTTGTTTGTAACTGAAGCTTTCCGGATTGATCCTGTACGGCCTGATGCTTTCCGTAACATGTATAATCTAAAAGGATCTGCGAACGGATCATTATATGAAAATCGTGCTCAAATGAGATTTTTTCTGTTTCCTTTAGACAACGAGTGGAATATCCAAATTAACGGGGAAACACAGGATGAAACATTCGCAGCGTTTGAAGAAGCAGAATGGTTCATTAAAAGAAATTATGCCGCATCGCTCGTGCGGGATGAAGTGTTTGTCGCATTTTTAGCGGAGAATCTGAAGCTGGCAAATCAGCATCGCAAGTAAAAAAATATGCATAGGGGAGCGTCATTCACCCCTATGCATATCCGCTAGCTATCGTTTGAATATGGCTGTACGTTTCTTGATCACAAAATAAAGGGCTATCACAACAACAGCCAATATCATAATCGGTGTTGTATAAGTACCCGCTATGTTCTCTACATCATCCCACTGGCTTCCCAGCTGTATGCCTAAATACACAAACAGGATAGACCATGGAATGATAGCAAGCACAGTCAGTACCACAAACTTGAGAAATGGCATTCTGGCAATACCTGCAGGAATGGATATCGCATGTCTGACAACCGGTATAAAACGAGCCGAGAAAACAACCCCAGCGCCGTACTTTTGAAACCAGTTTTCCGACATGTCGATATGATGCTTTTTAATTAATAAATACTTCCCGTATTTGTCCAAAAATGGCCTGCCTCCATAGCGGCCGATCCAGTAAATAAAGATCTGGGCAATGGTACCTCCGATAACGCCCGCAATAATGGCGCCTATAAATCCAATCGTGCCTTCCGATACCATATAGCCGCCATAAGCTAATACAATCTCACTCGGAATGATTTCAATCATTAACCCAATCGCAATACCCGCATATCCCATGTTCGTCAGCCATGTTAAAATTTCGCTTATCAAACTGCCCACATTCTTCACAACCTGTCCTAATCTTTTTCACTATTATATGACTGATTGACGAGCAAGATGGTTACAATTTTTTTACCGCAGCATTTCTTTCGTTTCCCGTTTGATCACACCTTCTAAATAGGCCAAAAGCTGAGATCTCATTTCGGGACGCATTAAGCCGATTTCAGTGCTCGCTTTAAAACAGCCCAGCTTATCGCCAATGTCATATCGATTTCCTTCCAGCAGCCGAGCATGGATCGGCTCATTACGGCAAACCTCACGAAGCGCATCTGTGAGCTGAATTTCATTTCCCGCGCCTCTGCCAATTGACCTCAAAACGGGGAAGATCGAAGAATTCAACACATACCGTCCCATTACGGCGATGTCGGAAGGCGCTTCTTCAGGTGAAGGCTTTTCAACTAAATCTTTCACTTCATACACATGCCCATGAGTTCCAGACGTATTAATAATACCATATTTGCTGACATCCTCAGGGAGAACTGACTGTACACCGACAACCTCTGTGCCATAAACGTCATATACATCCATTAATTGCCGAAGAGCCGGTGTTTCAGACACCATAATATCATCACCTAAAAGAACGGCAAAAGGCTCATCTCCGATAAAATGCTCCGCACACAGTACCGCATGGCCTAATCCGAGCGGTTCTTTCTGGCGGATGTAATGAATGTTGGCCAAATCGGCGATCTGCTGCATTTCTTCAAGTGTCTCCGTCTTGCCTTTTTCCCGCAGATTGAATTCCAATTCCGCCGATCGGTCAAAATGATCTTCAATCGAGCGTTTGTTTCTCCCTGTAATAATCAGTATATCTTCAATTCCTGACTCTACGGCCTCTTCTACAATATATTGGATTGCTGGTTTGTCGACGATTGGGAGCATTTCTTTAGGCTGCGCCTTTGTCGCCGGCAGAAATCTCGTTCCTAAACCCGCTGCGGGAATAACCGCTTTTCTCACTTTTTTTCTCATTCATCTTCACTCCTGATCCTGTATATTTTTCAGCGAATCTCCAAATACCCAGATTCGGTTTCCTATAAAATTCATCATCATTCCGCCGATAGTGGCGGCGAGCTTACTCACCAAAAGCGAGCATCCGCAGTTTTGAAACAAATAAAGCAGCAAAAAGGTGATCCCCGACGCGGCAATATTAATCATGAGAAAGCGCACGATCTCTTTCCCGTCAGCCTTACGTTTTACACGAAACGTCCAATTCCGGTTCCACACATAGCTGTTGATGATACCTGCCGAATAGGAGCAGATCTGCGCCGACAGATAAGGGACATGACAAGCAGTAAGGAGAAAGAAGACACCAAAATCTATCAGCGTATTGCCGACGCCTACGGTGCAAAAGCGTCCTAATGTTTTTATTTTTTCTTTCAGCATAACGGCACCGACCTCCCTTCATAAAAGATGCGAATAGCTGCCATATTTGTTGATATTGATTACTTTAACGGACAGTGTTGAATAAACAATTAATAAAATATGAACAAAACATGAAAAAACGGGTATACCGCTCTCTTTACATAAGGATGGACAAAATATGCAGTATGTCGAAGGGGAAGAGGGCGGAATGATAACGAAATGTCTTACAAAGAAGAGAACAATGTAAACAGGAATCAGCAGAAAAAGCAGGCAGAATTCAATAGATTGAGAAGTTTCGAGCCATGATTTCCTATCTGCAGAGATGTCTATTATGTCAATAGCTCTAAAACAACGAGATTCGAGGGAACAGGAAGCGAAGAAGAAGTCGGTAACAGTCGTCTATGTTAGCCCCATCTTATCAATGAATAAATGTATCCAGTTCCTTTGTAGAATCGAACACGAATTCCTCCAAAAGTATCCTATACACAATTTTTTTAATAAGGTAGGATGTTAGACAAAGGGATATTTTGGATAAATATGCATCTCCGTTCAATGGGTTTAGTGGTGCGATCTTCATGACCTGTTGTTATCAAATTCCAAAAGAAAATCCCCCCATTTTAAGGAAAAAGGAGGATGTTAAGTGATGAGGAAAAAGTGTAGCGTATGTTTATGGATTCTAGTTTTATTATTGAGCTGCTTATCTGGAAAGTCTGCGTATGCTGCCACCAGTACTACAATTGCAAAACATATAGGGAATTCAAACCCGCTTATCGACCATCATTTGGGAGCAGATCCGATTGCGCTGACCTATAACGGAAGGGTTTACATTTATATGTCAAGTGATGATTATGAATATAATAGCAACGGAACAATTAAAGATAATTCATTTGCCAATTTGAATAGAGTATTCGTCATATCTTCAGCGGATATGGTGAACTGGACAGACCACGGAGCCATTCCGGTAGCAGGTGCCAATGGAGCTAATGGAGGCCATGGAATTGCAAAATGGGCAGGTGCGTCATGGGCACCGTCAATCGCAGTTAAAAAAATAAATGGCAAGGATAAATTCTTCCTTTATTTCGCAAACAGCGGCGGAGGTATCGGGGTTCTCACCGCAGACAGCCCGATTGGTCCATGGACCGACCCAATCGGAAAACCGCTCGTAACGCCAAGTACGCCAGGAATGTCTGGTGTTGTATGGCTTTTTGATCCGGCAGTATTTGTAGATGATGACGGCACCGGTTACCTGTATGCCGGGGGAGGCGTTCCTGGCGGTTCAAATCCAACGCAGGGACAATGGGCCAATCCTAAAACGGCAAGAGTCATAAAATTGGGGCCTGATATGACGAGTGTTGAGGGAAGTGCATCTACAATTGATGCGCCTTTCATGTTTGAAGATTCGGGATTGCACAAGCATAACGGAACATATTACTATTCCTATTGCATCAATTTCGGCGGCGCGCACCCGGCCGATAAACCCCCAGGTGAGATCGGCTACATGACCAGTTCAAATCCCATGGGTCCCTTTACATATAGAGGGCACTTCCTGAAAAATCCGGGTGCATTTTTCGGAGGTGGTGGAAACAACCATCATGCTGTTTTCAATTTTAAAAACGAGTGGTATGCAGTGTACCATGCGCAAACTGTCAGTTCCGCTCTGTTCGGGGCCGGCAAAGGTTACCGTTCTCCCCATATTAATAAGCTGGTGCATAACCCAGATGGATCCATCCAAGAGGTAGCAGCAAATTATGCAGGTGTAACACAGCTTTCCAATTTAAACCCATATAACCGGGTAGAAGCTGAAACGTTTGCCTGGAATGGACGCATTTTGACAGAGAAGTCCACAGCACCCGGCGGGCCAGTAAATAAACAGCATGTAACAAGCATTCAAAATGGAGACTGGATTGCTGTAGGAAATGCAGACTTTGGAGCGGGCGGTGCCAGGTCATTTAAAGCAAATGTAGCATCCACTTTAGGCGGAAAAATAGAAGTGCGCCTCGACAGTGCTGATGGTAAGCTTGTTGGAACCCTGAATGTACCTTCCACAGGCGGAGCGCAAACGTGGAGAGAGATAGAAACTGCAGTAAGCGGGGCAACCGGTGTGCACAAAGTATTCTTTGTATTTACCGGAACAGGTACAGGAAACTTGTTTAATTTTGATTACTGGCAGTTTACACAAAGATAGGATTCGTAATGGGACCGTTTAAAAACGAGACGGGTGACCAGCACCGGAATAGCCCGCCATTAAGAATTTTCTAATACCGTAAAAGACACATGACGAAGGAGCGAAATAAATGATTCCACGTTTAAAAAAAACAATTTGTATATTATTAGTATGTTTCACTATGCTGTCAGTCATGTTAGGGCCAGGCGCTGCTGAAGTTTTGGCAGCCAGTGATGTAACAGTTAATGTATCTGCAGAGAAACAAGTGATTCGCGGTTTTGGAGGGATGAATCATCCGGCTTGGGCTGGGGATCTTACAGCAGCTCAAAGAGAAACGGCTTTTGGCAATGGACAGAATCAGTTAGGCTTTTCAATCTTAAGAATTCATGTAGATGAAAATCGAAATAATTGGTATAAAGAGGTGGAGACTGCCAAGAGTGCGGTCAAACATGGGGCAATCGTTTTTGCTTCTCCCTGGAATCCTCCAAGTGATATGGTTGAGACCTTTAATCGTAATGGTGATACATCGGCTAAACGGCTGAAATACGATAAGTACGCCGCATATGCGCAGCATCTTAACGATTTTGTTACCTTCATGAAAAATAATGGTGTGAATCTTTACGCGATTTCGGTCCAAAATGAGCCTGATTACGCTCACGAGTGGACGTGGTGGACGCCGCAAGAAATACTCCGCTTTATGAGAGAAAACGCCGGCTCGATCAATGCCCGCGTCATTGCGCCTGAGTCATTTCAATACTTGAAGAATTTGTCGGACCCGATTTTGAACGATCCGCAGGCTCTTGGCAATATGGATATTCTCGGAACCCACCTGTACGGCACTCAGGTCAGCCAATTCCCTTATCCTCTTTTCAAACAGAAAGGAGCAGGGAAGGACCTTTGGATGACGGAAGTATACTATCCGAACAGTGATAACAACTCGGCGGATCGATGGCCCGAGGCATTGGATGTTTCACAACATATTCACAATTCGATGGTAGAGGGAGATTTTCAAGCTTATGTTTGGTGGTACATCCGAAGATCATATGGTCCTATGAAAGAAGATGGTACGATCAGTAAACGCGGTTACAATATGGCTCATTTCTCGAAGTTTGTGCGTCCCGGCTATGTAAGGATTGATGCAACGAAAAACCCGAATACGAACGTTTACGTGTCAGCCTATAAAGGTGACAACAAGGTCGTTATTGTTGCCATTAACAAAAGCAACACAGGGGTCAACCAAAACTTTGTTTTGCAAAATGGATCTGCTTCAAACGTATCTAGATGGATCACAAGCAGCAGCAGCAATCTACAACCTGGAACGAATCTCACTGTATCAGGCAATCATTTTTGGGCCCATCTTCCAGCTCAAAGCGTGACAACATTTGTTGTAAATCGTTAAGGACACCTAAGGCAAGCGGTACCGCATTGGAGCGGATACGGACATTAACCGCCGAGGGTGCCGCAAATAAACCTGCACAGGAATAAAAAAGTCGAAGTCAGAAAAAAGCGATTTTCCGATCAGAAAATCGCTTTTTTTCGTGTCGTGCGTCGTTTTGAAGATGCATGATTCAAGGTTTTTAATGCGGGAGGGCATCAGCTTGTTAAAATAAATGTACAAGGAATAAACATATCAAATAAGTATTTTATCATTATTTTGACTTGATCAAGAAGACCAGCAACAAGTGACATAGGTTGCTGATATACGCATGTCAAAGAGTTAGCCGTTGAATCCAACGTCAAATAAGATGACACAGGTTGACAATTCAAACTTTAAGAAAAGAAAAGACCGGAAGGCCAAGAATTAGTAACCAACTACTAAAAGAATTCGCTTATTAGTTTACATAATATATATTCTAGGAAGTAAACAAAATAAATAAACTACTGTCTCATATCAAAAGTATACTTAAGTTAGTGAGACAGGAGTTGAAATTTTATTGGTTTGTTGCCAATCAAAAAAATGGCGTTGTTAATCCATAATAAACTGCTTCTAAATCTTCCAGCGTCATATCGCCATATGCGCATTTGATAACAGAGTCAGCAAACACATCATAGTCATAATCTGTAGAAAATCCTTGCTGCAGCTGTTTTTCGTAAGCTTCAATCTGTTCTTTTTGATACTGGATGTCTTTTTCCTTACCTGGATAGTCCGGACCATTTATCGCATGATTCATTTCTTTGAACAGCATCATATACTGCTTCAGTGTTTCATCCACAACCTAAACCTCCTTGTTTTACTGAATAAGATAATGAAAACGGACATCATTTCTGATGTCCGCCAACAGTTAAACTATTTGGGTTCTGTTCCCCAAATCAGTTTTCCGTGATTATATAATGTGATTTTTTTCGTTGTTTTAAACGTATTTGATTGGAAAAAGGAATAATCGCCGCTTTGTGCATAATTGCTCCAGTCATCGTTGTGAAGACGAAGCTGAATATTTCCTGTGCTTGCTCCCGGTGACAGCTTTCCTTTTTTGAACCCCAGTTCCAGATAGGTATCTGCACCTTGCTTAGGTTTATGCAGCGTCACAAATTTGTGGGTCAGATTGCCGCATCCAATCTGTGCGTAGTCACAGTCAAAGTTTTGGCCTTTGTTTTTCGCGTTATACCAGTAACGGGCAGTGACATCTTTTAAATCCACCGTCGCATTGCCGTTATTTTTTATGTAAAGCTGCGGGCGGATTTGGTTGCTGTTCACACCCCCATCCCCTGCTTTGTATTGTACAGAAATGCCGTTTTCCTGTGCGGGGTTATCTTGTGCCGGCGTTTCAGGGCGTTCTTTCGTTGAATCTTTGTTGCCGAGAATGTTTTCTCTTACGAATGTTCCTGAAGCAGTTAAATCTGTAAGCGGCCAGCCGCCTGTTTTAGATGCTCCCGACTTTAACGCTGAGGATGATTCCTGCTTATCAGAAAGATTCCAGTTCACCCAGCTGATTTTCTTGCTGTCGAGATAATTCAGCCATTCCCGCGACTGGTCAAGGAATACACCGCCATTTCCAGACGCGTCGCTTGTTCCCCATTCCGTCACGAAAATAGGCGCTCCTTTACTGAGTGCATAGTTTGCTTTATCCCGTAAAGATTGGCCGTGTGTGCCGGCATAAAAATGAAGCGCGTACATGACATTTGCATCTTTTAGCTGATCATCGGCAGCATCATTCACATCCTGGCTCCATGTACCGGTTCCGACAATGATGGTGTTGTCTGGATCATTTTTGCGGATAACGGAAATCACTTCTTCCGCATACGGTTTAATATCACGCTTCCAGTTCACATCACCGTTTGGTTCGTTTGCAATTTCATAAATAACATTTGGCGTGTTTCCGTAAAGGCTTGACATTTCCTTGAAGAATTCTTTTGCTTTCTCTTTATTTTGGTTTGGATTACCGTCATTTAAGATATGCCAGTCAATGATGACATATATCCCAAGCTCTTTTGCCGCTTCAACCGCTTCTTTTACTTTGTTTTTCACGGATGGGTTGTCAATATAACCGCCATCTGCTGTATACATCGCCGCTCGGAAAACGGTAATGCCCCAATCGTCTCTCAGCCATTTTAAGCTGTCTTTATTGACAAAATCGCCATACCATTGCAATCCGTGTGAACTGATCCCCTTCAATTGCACCGCTTTGCCGTTTTGATTGATTAGCTGCGTGCCTTTTATGCTAAGCTGGCCATTTATGGCGACTGGCGTTTTTGCTCCTGCGGCAGATGCTGCTGGATTTCCTAAGCCGCTGGTTGCGAGTATTGAAATTAATAAACATACGATTAAGATAGAGACTTGACGTTTCATATATAGTATTCTTTCCTCCTTTACATCATGACGAAAATATATGCCTATTAACTCGTCCGCTCCACCTCCCTTCCGTTTTTGTTTGGCACGGACTATTGTAAAAATTTATCTCATCTTTGTCTATCAACCTAATTTCTTGTTTTTAGACGGATTAAAAAGCCTGTCAATTTGCTCTTTTTGTCTTGATTCAGATACTGCTGACACATACGGACCAAATAGAAAATTGTTTAATCAGGACTATTCACGTTACTTTTTGTTTAATTTGAAAGATTCTGCTTCTTCGCGCCAAATAAAAAGCCGCATTCAATGAATTGAATGCAGCCGTTTTCTTATGCTTCTTGTTTCTCATCTTCCCATGTTTCAGCATTTTTCAGCCCTGGAATGTTTTTCGCTTTAAATACAGGATCAAGTCCTTGTTTACGCTGTTTCGCGTAATCTTTATACACTTTGTAAGCAACGTTTGACAGCAGCGTAATCACAACTAAGTTAATCAGCGCCATGATACCCATAAAGAGATCCGCCATGTCCCAAACGATTTGGAAGCCTGATAGAGAACCGTAGACAACCATAGCAATAACCGCAATCCGGTAAATATTGAGCCATGTTTTGCTTGTTTTAATAAATTCAATATTTGTCTCACCATAATAATAGTTGCCGACAACTGAACTGAATGCAAACAAGAACATTGCGACTGCGATGAAGCTAGGCGCCCAGCCGCCGATATGATGATTAAGGGCAGCCTGGGTTACTTGGATACCATCACCTTTTGGAGTTACACTGTACAGCAAAATGATAAACGCTGTGGACGTACATACGATAAATGTATCGAAAAATACGCCTAATGTTTGAATAAAACCTTGTTTTGCCGGATGCGATACATGAGCTGTTGCAGCCGCATTCGGAGCGCTTCCCATCCCTGCTTCGTTTGAAAAAAGTCCTCGCTGCGCACCGATAACGATGATGCCGCCAATTCCGCCGCCGACTACTTGTTCAAACCCTAAAGCATTTTTAACAATTGTAGCGATAACGCCAGGGAAAGCCGTAATATTTGTGATAACAACAAATAATGCAATAATAATATAAATGCCTGCCATAACCGGTACGATTAACTGTGTTACAGCCACAACACGTTTCAAACCGCCAAAAATGATAAACGCAGTTAAAACAGCCAAGACAATGGCTACAACTGTTTTATTCACATGAAATGCGCCATCCAACGCTCCTGCAATAGTATTCGTTTGAACAGCGTTAAAGATTAAACCGAATGATACCGTAATTAAGACAGCAAAAACGATGCCGAGCCATCTGGCTCCAAGGCCCTTCTGAATGTAGTAGGCCGGACCTCCGCGGAAATCCTCCCCGTCTCTTACCTTATAAAGCTGCGCTAGCGTACTCTCAACAAAGCTAGAAGCCATACCTACAGCAGCTACAACCCACATCCAAAACACAGCGCCCGGTCCGCCTGTCGCAATTGCTAAAGCTACACCAGTCAAATTCCCAGTACCGACTCGGGATGCAGCGGATATAAAGAATGCCTGCATAGAGGAAACGCCTTTATTTCCTTCAGGCTTCTCACCTACTATTCTGAACATTTCAATAAAATAACGGAATTGGATAAAACCAAAACGTATGGTAAAAAATAATCCAAGCCCTATTAAAATATAAAATAGGTATTTCCAAATGAAATCACTTGGAATATGAATTAAACTATCGAAAAAAGACGCCATATTTACCTCCCGTTTTCATCAATTCAATACGAATTCGTTTTGATGTTAGATTTTTTAACATAACGAGTTTTATTATATCACAATATGACGAATTAGGAAGTTTTTTCGCGAAGAATATTGTCATAGCCAGATGTTACTCTGTCGACCCTTTCCCTAGCATTTTCCTATAAAAAATAAAAACATTCGTTGCAAGTTGGCATTTTTAAAAAAGTACCTATTAACAATGCAATCATTTCCTCTCATTTTCTTACCTTTCCTTTGATTTTAGCTCACAAATAAAGGAATAAACCTTAGACAACAAACATATCATCTAAAATATGCTTTTATTCACACCATAAACCGGGTATACATACACTAATAAAGAATGTTTCTCTTTCAAAAATAAGCAAAAAGATATATACTTAACAAAGTGAAATTTAGTTTTTAAATTTAATAAATCAGGTTTACTTTTAGGATGGATTGGGGTATTATTATAAAAATATTCAGTAATATTAAAGGAGGGGGAGATCATTTGAAAAAAGTAACGATATTGAAAGCATCCATCTTATTCTTGGCGATCGCCAGTTTTCATTTGCTCTCAATTCCCCACGCCTTTGATATCGGCCATCATTATAAAGCCGTAGCCGACCAGCAGGAAATGCACGAGATGAAAGCCGGCCAAAATGCTGATGATGAGAAGAAATCCATCACAGGGGCATTTGCGCTAACCGCTTTGTGGGCAATGGCTGTTCTGCTTCTGACCGCTGAAAGCAAAAGTACGGGATACACCCGCAGGCGCCAGCGGAAAAAAAGCTTTATACTGGCCAAATTTTATCAATCGTCTTATTTCGGCAAACTTCATGTTCAACATCACCCGATTATATAACGATAATATGAGGAGGCTGTTTAACATGTTGTTTATCTTAAGAATGGTGATATTAGGCTTATTTTCTTTCACAGCGCTGAATTTATTTGTATGGCAGGGAATTGAAGTCATTCATGCCGTAACAGATCTATTCACCAACCATGAAAGCTAAATAAACGAAACCCGCTCACGTAATATGAGCGGGTTTTTTATTATTGTTCTGTATGAACGCGCCAAACAGCTGTAACCTTGCCTGATTCCTCTTCATCAAAAAAGAAAGAGCCATTGCTGTATCTGTCGTTTGTCCGCAGCTCTTTTGCCTGCAGTTCTTTTCTGTCGCCTTTTTCTGTTTCTGCCATAAGCCGCTGTTCAAGACCGCAAGCGAACAGTGCTGCAACACGGTGAGGATTCTTTTTCAGTTCCCTTAGCATCACGACACCGCGTTTTGCGCGGGATGTTTTCTCGAACTCAGAAAGACTCATGCGTTTTACCGCTCCCCGCTGTGTGAACAAAACAATTGAATCAGATTCTTGAAGGATCTCCCCGGAGACAACAAAGTCATCCTCTTTTAAGTTAATCCCTTTGACACCTGCCGCACGCGCGCCAACTACATTCACTTCGTCTTCGCCAAACCACAGGCCATACCCTAAGTGAGTGGCCATAAAGATCTGGCTTTCCCCATTTGTTACATGAACATCAATCAATTCATCTTCACCCTTCAGATTTAAGGCCACAAGCGCCTTAGAATAACGCTGTGCTTTGTAATGGGTGAGCTCTGTCTTTTTCACCATGCCGTTTTTCGTAAAGAACAATAGATATGCCGACGGATCAAATTCTTTTATCGGTATGGCCTTTACAATCGTTTCATCACGGTCAATGGTGATGATATTAGAAAAATGCTGACCCATGTCCTTCCATCTGATATCAGGCAGCTGGTGAACAGGACAATAAATGTAGCTTCCTTTGTTCGTAAAGAGCAGCAGCACGTCCGTCGTATTCATCTCAAATTGATGCAGCATCCTGTCCGTATCTTTCATTCCGAAATCCTGGCCGTTGGAAGCGGCATATGAGCGCTGGCTTGTCCGTTTTAGATAGCCATCCTTCGTAACGGTTACATATACATCCTCAGACGCAACCATAACTTCGAGGTTGATTTTAATTTCCTCAATTTTTTCTTCAATCACGGAGCGTCTCGTGTCTGCATATTTCTTTTTCAGTGCTTTTAAGCTGTTTGTGATCACTTTTAACAGCTTTTTATCATTGCTTAAAATAGATTCGAGCTCTTCAATTTTTTTACCGAGCTCTTCTGCCTCTTCCTTAAGCGCTGTGATATCGGTATTGGTTAAACGATATAACTGCAATGACACAATGGCTTCAGCCTGAGGCTCTGTAAATTCGTATTTCGCAATCAAATTATTTTTAGCGTCACGTTTATCGCTTGAAGAACGGATCGTTGCAATGACTTCATCTAAAATGGACAAAGCTTTCATGAGCCCTTCTACGATGTGATGTCTGTCTTTTGCTTTTTGAAGCTCATAAACGGACCGGTTTGTGACGACTTCCTTTTGGTGTCCAATATACGCATCCAAAATAGACTTCAGGCTCATCAGCATCGGACGGCGGTTATGAATAGCCACCATATTGAAGTTATATGTGATCTGCAAATCAGTGTTTTTATATAAGAAATTCAAAATGCCTTTGGCATCCGCTTCTTTTTTCAGTTCAATGACCACTCTCAGCCCTGTTCGATCCGTTTCATCACGAACCTCTGAGATGCCTTCAACCTTTTTATCAATACGGAACTCGTCCATTTTTTTCACAAGGTTTGCTTTATTTACTTCAAATGGAATTTCAGTAATGACAATTTGTTCTCGTCCGCCTCTGATTGTTTCAATTTCAGCTTTTCCGCGGATAATGATTTTTCCTTTTCCTGTTTCGTAAGCTTTTCTTATGCCGTCAACGCCTTGAATAATACCGCCTGTCGGAAAATCAGGCCCTTTAATGACTTCCATGAGTTCATCAACAGAGCAAGATGGCATTTGAATACGCTTAATGACAGCATCAATGACTTCTCCAAGATGATGCGGGGGAATGTCGGTCGCGTATCCCGCTGATATCCCGGTAGATCCGTTGACCAATAAGTTAGGAAACATCGCCGGGAGTACGACAGGCTCCTTGCTTGTGTCATCGAAGTTAGGCACAAATTCAACCGTGTTTTTGTCAATATCCCGAAGAAGCTCAGATGCTATCGGAGATAATCGTGCCTCTGTATAACGCATGGCTGCCGGGGGATCTCCGTCGATGCTTCCGTTGTTTCCATGCATTTCGATCAACACATTACGAACTTTCCAATCCTGGCTCATCCGCACCATTGCTTCATAAACCGAACTGTCACCGTGCGGATGATAGTTACCGATGACGTTACCGACCGTTTTGGCCGCTTTTCTGAAGTTTTTATCAAACGTGTTTCCATCTGTATGCATCGCATACAGAATTCTGCGCTGTACCGGCTTTAATCCGTCTCTCGCATCAGGCAGCGCTCTGTCTTGAATAATATATTTACTGTAGCGTCCAAAACGGTCGCCGATCACCTCTTCTAATGGTAAATCATGAAATAATTCTGGCTGTGACAATCATTAAACCTCCTCAGCGACCGATAAGTTTTCATTTTCTAAAATATTGCTTTCTTCATCCAAGCCGAAAGCGACGTTTTTCTCAATCCACTTTCTGCGCGGCTCTACTTTGTCTCCCATTAACGTCGTTACACGTCTCTCTACACGTGCCGCATCGTCAATTTTGACCCTGACAAGTGTGCGCGACTCCGGATTCATCGTCGTTTCCCATAGCTGGTCTGCGTTCATCTCTCCAAGACCTTTATATCGCTGAATGGTATAGCCCTTGCCAACTTTTTTCAGGACATCACCCATCTCTTCATCAGACCATGCATATTCAATGATTTCCTTCTTCCCGCTTCCTTTACTGACCTTATATAAAGGTGGCAGCGCAATAAACACCTTGCCATGCTCAATGAGCGGCTTCATATAGCGATAGAAAAAGGTAAGAAGCAGCACTTGAATATGAGCGCCGTCAGTATCAGCATCGGTCATAATAATGATTTTATCGTAGTTGATGTCATCGATTGAGAAATCTGCTCCGACACCCCCGCCGATCGCATGAATGATCGTATTGATCTCTTCATTTTTAAAGATATCCGCAAGCTTAGCTTTTTCTGTATTAATGACTTTACCGCGTAAAGGCAGAACTGCTTGGAATCTGCGGTCTCTTCCCTGCTTGGCTGATCCGCCTGCTGAATCACCCTCAACGAGATACAATTCATTTTTTGCCGGGTTTCTCGAACCCGCAGGCGTCAGCTTTCCGCTTAAAGTCGCTTCTGATTTTTTTCGTTTTTTGCCGCTTCTTGCTTCTTCACGGGCTTTGCGTGCCGCTTCGCGCGCCTGGCTCGCCTTGATTGCTTTTTTGACAAGAAGCGTTGCGGTGTCCCGATTTTCCTCTAAAAAGTAAGCAAGCTGCTCGGAAACAATTGCATCAACCGCTGATCTTGCTTCACTCGTTCCGAGCTTTCCTTTTGTTTGTCCTTCAAATTGAAGAAGCTCCTCAGGAATGCGGACAGAAATAATGGCTGAAAGCCCTTCCCTTATATCGGTGCCTTCAAGGTTCTTATCCTTTTCCTTCAGCAAAGCCACTTTTCGCGCATATTCATTAAAAGCCCGGGTCATCGCAGTTTTTGCACCCGACTCATGCGTCCCGCCGTCTTTTGTTCTGACATTGTTAACAAAAGACAAAATATTTTCAGAATAACCATCGTTAAACTGGAACGCAAAATCCACTTCTATGGAATGATGCTCTCCCTCAAACGAGACCACTTCAGACAAGACGTCTTTTTCTTCATTTAAGTAAGCGACAAACGCCTCTATGCCGTTTTCATAATAAAAGACCTCATGCTGGTCATTGCGTTCATCAATCAGCTCAATTTTCAATCCTTTTAACAAAAACGCAGACTCTCTTAAGCGCTCGGAAAGCGTTTCAAAATTATAGGTTGTTGCGCTGAACATCGTTGGATCTGGCTTAAAGTGTGTGAGTGTACCCGTCTTTTTCGTTTTGCCGATCTTTTCGAGAGATGTAACCGGTTTTCCTCCATTTTCAAATCGCTGCTGATAGATAAAACCGTCCCGTTCAATGGTAACTGTCAACCATTCAGATAAAGCATTCACGACTGATGCACCCACTCCATGGAGCCCGCCGCTTGTCTTATAGCCGCCTTGGCCGAATTTTCCTCCGGCATGAAGCACCGTAAAAATCACTTCAGGGGTTGGTTTGCCGAGCTTATGCATTCCGGTCGGCATGCCGCGTCCTCTATCCTGTACAGAAATGCTATTGTCTTTATGTATTTTGACGATTATGTGATCTCCATGGCCGGCAAGCACCTCGTCGACAGAGTTATCTACAATTTCATAAACCAAGTGGTGCAAGCCGCGCGCGTCAGTAGAGCCAATATACATACCCGGCCTTTTCCTGACAGCCTCAAGGCCTTCGAGCACCTGTATGGCATCTTCGTTGTAATCAAATTGCTGTTTTCTAGCCAAACGTACAAACCCCTTTCAAAAACTAACATTGTCTTTCTCTTTTTCAGTGTTACACATCATTTGTATATAAGATATTTTTTATAAACCTCGCCTCAAGCCGGTACTGCCTTGGACTCCTCATTATAACCAATATGTTTGCAATCGCAACATAGAGCTAACGAATCAGTTCTCAAAACATCGGCTAGTGCTGTTTTCGCACTATGAGAACGTATGTTTGTTTATTATATATAAAGCAGCAGACCTTCGCAAATCGAACGGCCGAAACCCAGCTGGACAAGGTATTCAAAAAAAGCTGTTCAAGCTTTATTGTATCTGTTTCACCGTAATACGCAAACAATATCTTAAAATTAAAAAGCAAAAATCCTTGAATTCACAAGGATTTTTGCAGTTCTGCACCTATTTTGTTACAGTGTGTGCCACTTTTATGCACAGATCCATGATAACCGTTCTGCCTTTTTCTTTTAGCATCTGGTATGCTTCCTCGTTTACCAGCCCTTGCTGTGCCCAAAATACGGGAGCATCTGTCTCTAAAAACTCTTCCGCCACTCCAGGAAGCTGTTCGGAGCGCCGGAATACATTGACGATGTCAATCGGACCGTCAATCTCTTTTAAAGATGAAACGGCTTTTACGCCTAGTGCCTCATCAATTGTCGGGTTCACAGGGATAATTTCATAACCCGCGTCCTGCATTGCTTTTGAAACCATATGTGACGTTCTATCCGGACGGTCTGAAAGCCCCACTACCGCTATACGTTTGCTTCTTTGAAGAATCTCTTTAATTTCCGCTTTAGAAGGGTTTTGCATCATGAGTCACTCCTTTTCCACTTATTTTACACGATCAAAACAGGAGAAATCAAAATATGATGCAGGTTTGATTAGATTTGTAAGCAAACTTTACAAAAAAACTTATCATCAGATCATGACATCTCATGTTAAAATAGAAAGAAGGGAATTTGAAAAAGGAGAAATGTAGATGTTAATTGCTTTATTGATTATTTTGGCCTACTTGATAGGCAGCATTCCATCTGGCTTAATTGTGGGCAAGCTTGCCAAGGGAATTGATATTCGGGAGCACGGAAGCGGCAACTTAGGCGCTACCAATGCATTCCGTACACTGGGCGTAAAAGCTGGTTCGGTCGTCATAGCCGGAGATATTTTGAAAGGGACGCTGGCAACTGCATTGCCTTTTCTCATGCACGTTGATATTCATCCGCTTCTTGCAGGAGTCTTTGCGGTTATAGGCCATGTGTTCCCCGTCTTCGCTAAATTTAAAGGCGGTAAAGCCGTGGCAACATCAGGTGGCGTTTTGCTATTTTACGCACCTCTGTTATTTATCACAATGGTTGCGGTATTCTTCATCTTTTTATACTTGACTAAATTTGTTTCTCTATCATCAATGTTAACAGGGATCTATACTGTTATATATAGTTTCTTTGTCCATGATACGTATTTATTGATTGTCGTTACCCTGCTCACTATTTTTGTGATATACAGACACCGGGCAAACATTAAACGAATCATCAATAAAACAGAACCTAAAGTAAAATGGCTATAAGCTTAAAAACCTTCTCTTTTGACACAGAATAGCCTAATACGTTTATAATAGAGAAAATTCAAATGAAGAACAAAGGGGTGTGCTGTTATGAATATGACAATTAATGAAGACGCATTGAACTGGTATAAAGAAGAGCTCGATTTGGAAAGCGGAGACCAGGTTCGCTTTTTCGTCCGCTACGGAGGCTGCAGCAACGTTCAAAAGGGTTTTTCTCTCGGTGTAGCGAAAGATGCCCCACAAGAGGCTGGAGTCACTGCAGAAGCAGACGGCATTACCTTCTTTATTGAAGAAAGTGATTTATGGTACTTTGATAATCACGACCTTCTCGTCAGCTATTCAGAAGACGCTAATGAACCAGTTTTTGAATACCAATAAAAAAGAACGCACATGATGTGCGTTCTTTTTTTTACAAATGAAATCGTATAAGATGATCGGTTAGGTTTTCTTGTTCCAAAATATATTTTTGGGTCTCCCCCAGCAGATCAAAGTGAGGAAATTCACTTTTCTTATGTATCCATTCTTTCTTTAACCCGTAGGCTGCTCCCCACCGGATCAGCTTATCAATATCTACACAGCCGGCTTTTGTCACAGTCTTTGCTTCCGGAAACCGGTCATCTAGCCAATAATGTGTTAAAAATGCGATTTCTCCTTTTTTCACTGCTTGTTTCCACCGGTTCAGTTCCTCCCGTTTCACACCAAACGCCATATCCCGTTCACTTCCCTATTATTTGGCCTTTTCATATGCTGCGTGCCAATCAGGAAAAGCTTTGCGAAACTGAATAGGCTTAAAGCTTTCTTTATCCACACATATATGAGATGAGGTGGCTTTGATGGAAAGCTCACCGGCCGGATTATAAATGTGATAACCATAAACGGTTTTAAAGCCGTTATATTCCTCTATCCATGTATGGACAACCGCGGTTTCTCCGTAATGAAGCGGCTTTTTATAGGAAATGTTGATATCAACGACTGGAGACAGAACACCTTTTTTCTCCATATCACTATATAAAAAGCCTAAGTCCTTGATTAAAGCTGTTCTGCCGACCTCCATCCACACAAGATAATTTGCGTGATAGACAATCCCCATTTGATCTGTTTCTGCATAACGCACTTCTATTTCTTTTTTTGATACATGCAAGATTACTCTGCTCCCTTAACGTCAATTTAGCCCCATTTTACCATAACCAAATCAGAAATAAAAAAACCAGGTTTCCCTGGTTTTTTAAGAGCGGTATCCATTTTGTCTCGCTGCGGATTCGTCCTGTATTTCATTGCGAAATGCTTCAATGCTCTGTTCGCGTCTTGCATTTTTTTCTTTGATACGCTGTTTATCTTCTCCAGAAGCAAACTCCATTGTTGCTTCTGCTTCTTCTATATTTTCAATTGTATTTTGAACCATATCCTGCAATTTTTCTACATTATCAGAACGATCATCAGGATTAGGCTGCTGATATTGATTTTGGTTCTTTGTCATCGGATGTACCTCCTAGAAATAAACTCGATTTTTCGCTACTCGCCCTTTGTCTGCATGATGATCGGCTGCTGTCCTGAAGTATCATGCATTTTTTCCCCTTTATTGGCTTTATATTTCACAGGCTTTGTACCCAAGTGGCTTGGAGCATATTGAGGCTGACCGTTTTTCTTGTTGTTTCCCATGTTTATCCCTCCTCAACAGATAGGTTTCTCAAAAGGAGGGATAAACATGAATACAAATTAAAGGTTATTTTTGCTTAAATCGCTGTTCAAGCTTTTCCTCAAGCTGATTTAAATACTCTGTATTAGTCATCAGCTCTTTTTTGTTTTCCATGACGAGCTCATGAAAAGAACGTTTTCTCATCTTCTTCACGCTTCTCACCTCCGCATATTCTTTTATTTTTTCCAATTCTGAAAACTTGTAAGCATATTTGAACATAAAAAAACTGAATCTAATCAAGATCCAGTTTTTGTTCCATTTCTTTTTTTGTCATGGTGCCAATGTGTATGTCTTGAATAACACCTTTTTCATCCAAGATATATGTCGTTGGATATGACATCACGTTATAGTCAGCATTGATCCCTTTTTTATCAATCAGAATGGGGAACGTTAAATCATACGTATCTGCAAACGCTCGGACTTGTTTTTCACTTTTCTCAGCTGAAGTGAAATTTACCGCAACAACCGCAAGTTTGTCGGCATACTCTTTTTGCAGCTCTTCCATCGCCGGCATTTCCTGACGGCACGGCTTACACCAAGTTGCCCAAAAATTGAGCAATACTTTTTTGCCTTGTGAATCCTTTAAGGAGCTATTCTCTCCCGACAGCGTTTTCAAAGAAAAATCAGGTGCTTGTTGCCCCTCTTCAATTCCGACTTCTTTTTTGCTGTATATTTGATACAGGTTCCAACCCATATAACCGGCAAGCATAATAAGCAGGATCCCTGCAAGCCATTTTTTCAGCATATGCCACCTCCGCAGCACATTTTGTCATAAAAAGAAGAGAAAGCGAAATGCCTTCTCTTCCTATTGATTCATCAGGACTGCTTCATTTTTTCACGAAGCACCATTTGAAGGATGCCGCCATGGCGGTAGTAATCAATTTCAACTTCACTGTCAAAGCGGACGACTGCTTCAAAAGTTGTTACATTGCCGTCTTCATTGATTGCTCTTACCGTCACAAGGTCACGAGGGCGAACTGTTTCATCAACATCTACCTCGATGACTTCTTTACCCGTTAAGCCAAGTGTATCCGCATTTTCACCTTGTTTAAACTGAAGCGGCAGCACACCCATGAATACAAGGTTGCTTCTGTGAATTCTTTCAAAGCTCTCTGCAATTACCGTTCTAATGCCGAGTAGGTTTGTTCCTTTGGCAGCCCAGTCACGTGAAGATCCCATACCGTAGTCTTTTCCTGCTAATACAACAAGACCGGTTTTATCTTCTTTGTATTTCATGCACGCATCATAGATGGATGTTACTTCACCAGTTGGCCAGTACGTCGTAAATCCGCCTTCTGTACCCGGTGCGATTTGGTTTTTGATGCGAATGTTTGCAAATGTCCCTCTCATCATGACTTCATGGTTTCCTCGGCGCGAACCGTAGGAGTTAAAGTCACGAGGAGAAACCCCTTTTTCTTGCAAATACTTTCCGGCAGGCGTATCTTTACCGATTGCACCAGCAGGAGAAATATGGTCAGTTGTGACTGAATCGCCGAATTTACCGACAACACGCAAACCTTTTAATGGTTCAACCTTGCCTGGTTCAACAGACATTTCTTCGAAGAATGGCGGATTTTGAATGTAAGTTGACTCGCTATCCCATTTATATAATGCTTCATCTGTTGTTTCAATCTCGTTCCAGCGCTCGTTGTCATCAAATACCGTTTCATACTCTTTACGGAAGAGCTCAGGCGTAACAGTTTGCTTAACAAGTGAATTGATTTCGTCTGTTGACGGCCAAATATCGTTAAAGTATACGTTTTGACCATCTTTACCCACACCGATCGGGTCGGTTTTCAGGTTAATGTTTACCGTTCCAGCCAGCGCATATGCCACAACAAGCGGCGGAGAAGCAAGGTAGTTTCCTTTAACAAGCGGGTGAATACGTCCTTCAAAGTTACGGTTTCCGGAAAGGACAGACGTAATCAGAAGATCATTTTTCGCAACCGCTTCTTCGATTTCTGGTGAAAGCGGACCTGAGTTTCCGATACATGTTGTACAGCCGTACCCAACGAGGTTAAAGCCAAGCTCTTTCATGTATGGAAGAAGGCCTGAATTCACAAGATATCCTGTAACGACTTTAGAACCCGGTGCAAGTGACGTTTTCACGTAATTAGGCACCTTAAGCCCTAACTCAACCGCTTTTTTCGCTACTAGTCCGGCGCCGATCAGAACATATGGGTTAGATGTATTCGTACAGCTTGTAATCGCGGCAATAGCGATCGCACCCGTTTTCATAACTGTTTCTTCGCCATTGAGGAGTTTAAACTTAATTTCTTTATTTTCTTCCTCAGCGTTTAAACCGAATCCTTGGTTACCCGCAGGGCTGACTAAGTGCTTTTTAAACGTTTCCTGCATAGCAGAAAGCGGAATTAAATCCTGTGGACGCTTTGGACCTGATAGGTTTGCTTCAATTTGTGAGAGGTCGATTTCAACCACATCAGTAAATTGAGGGTCTTCCGCATCAGGAGTGTAGAACAAGCCATTGCTTCTGCAGTACGCTTCGACAACATCAATATGTTCAGGATCACGGCCTGTCAGGCGCATGTAGTTGAGCGCTTCTTCATCTACTGGGAAGAATCCGCATGTAGCACCATATTCCGGAGCCATGTTCGCAATTGTTGCGCGATCTGCAAGCGGCAGTTCAGCAATTCCCGGTCCGAAGAATTCAACAAATTTGCCGACAACGCCTTTTTCACGGAGCACTTGTGTTACTTTTAACGCCAAGTCAGTAGCTGTTGTTCCGTTTGGAAGCTTGCCGACAAGTTTCGCGCCGATTACCTCTGGAACTGGGAAGTAAGAAGGCTGTCCAAGCATTCCCGCTTCAGCTTCAATTCCGCCGACACCCCAGCCAAGAACACCGATACCGTTAATCATTGTTGTATGTGAGTCTGTCCCCACAAGCGTATCTGGATACGTTACAAGCTCACCGTCTTCTTCAATGGCATGGACAACACTTGCCAGGAACTCAAGGTTGACCTGATGCACAATACCTGTTGCAGGCGGCACTGCTTGATAATTGTTAAACGCTTTCTTTGCCCAGCTTAAAAATTTGTAGCGTTCTGCATTTCTTTCGAATTCTAAATCCATATTTACTGCTAACGCGTCTTCCGTACCCGCTTTATCAACCTGTACAGAGTGGTCGATAACGAGATCAACAGGAATTTCAGGGTTGATTTTATCAGGATCTCCGCCGACTGCTGCCATCGCTTTACGCAGTGAAGCAAGGTCTACTACTGCCGGAACCCCTGTGAAGTCTTGTAAAATAACACGAGACGGTTTGAACGGAACATCGATTTCCTTTAATTCGGCAGTTCCCCATTTTGCCAAATTTTCCACATGTTCTTTTTTGATGACGAATCCGTCAACTTGACGCAAAACTGATTCTAAAAGAACTTTGATGGAATAAGGAAGCTTCGAAACCTTCCCGATACCTGAATCTTCTAACGCTTTTAAAGAGTAGTAATGATATGTTTTCCCATTTGTAGTAAACGTTTTTCTCGCTTGGAAAACGTCTTTTGCTGCAGTTTTTTGCTCGTTTGCCATTCTCCAAAATCCCCCTTCAGATCAGATCATTCTCAGATGAACATTACATTCCATCACAATTTTCTCACAATTTCATATTAAAACAAAATCATACATAAGTAAATATCAATGTTTTTATTAAATACAATAAGTTCGACTTATGAGAATATACACCGGTAATTTTTACTGTTTATGCTCTCTCATAGAACACACTAAAAGGAGCCATATTATGATTGAGGTGATAATGATGGTTAAAAGAAAAGCGAATCACGTTATTAACGGAATGAATGACGCCAAAAGCCAAGGCAAAGGCGCCGGCTATATCGAAAACGATCAGCTTGTACTGACTGAAGCTGAACGCCAAAATAATAAAAAGAGAAAAACCAATCAATAACATCGAACTCTTTTAAGGAGGTCCTCATTTTATGACCAATAAAAATACAAGTAAAGATATGCATAAAAATGCGCCAAAAGGACACAATCCGGGACAGCCTGAGCCTTTAAGCGGAAGCAAAAAAGTGAAGAACCGAAACCACACAAGACAAAAGCACAACTCAAGCCATGATATGTAAGAAAAGCAGACCTTAGTGTCTGTTTTTTTTATGCGTTCACCCATTTATTATCCACCGCATATACTGTAAGGCAAGGTTGATATGTGGAGGAATGCTTCCATGACCCATTCAAAACGTAATGATGCAAATGATTTCGATAGTATGGATGAATGGCTTCGGCAATTTTTTGAAGACCCCTTCGCCTGGTACGACGAAACATTGCCTATTGATTTATATGAAACAAGTCAGCAGTATATTATAGAAGCGGATCTGACTTTTTTACAGCCGACACAAGTAATGGTTACCCTGTCTGGCTGCGAGTTCATTTTAACAGTCAAATCATCTGGACAGACTTTTGAAAAACAAATGATGCTTCCTTTTTATTTTAATGACAAAACCATTCAAGCCGAATGCGAAAATCAAATACTCACAGTCGCCGTCAATAAAGAAACAGAAGATGGCTCTTCTTTTTCTCTTCAATTCCCTCTCAGCTAAACATAAAAAGTCACTTTCATCCCCTATAATGAAAGTGACTTTTTTTCCGTCCATTTATCGTCAAATACCCTCTAGTGACTCTCCCATGGCCAAATAGCAGATTCACTATACAATAGAATATGATCTACTATCTCTTTTGACTAGACATCTATCACTTTTTTCTATTCTTTTTTTACTGTGTTCTTCTCTTTTTTTACTGTGTTCTTCTAATCTCTCTTCGTATACAATATGGTTAGAATAAGGGGGGATGATTGATGCTGGAAGGATGGTTTTTGTGGTTTATTCTATTTTGGGTGATCATGATGGTTATCTTATTATCAATCGGCGGGTTTTTTATGTTTCGAAAGTTTTTAAAGCGTTTACCTAAAGAGGACGGCAGGTCAGAGCTTGATTGGCAGGATTACTATATTGAAAACAGCAGACATTTATGGAACGACGAAAACAAACAGTTTCTAGATGAATTGACAGCGCCGGTGCCAGAACTGTTCAGAGATGCAGCAAAAGCCAAGATCGCAGGCAAAATCGGTGAGCTTGCATTAAAAGAAAAGGTAGCAAAGATTGATCAGCAACTTATGATCAAAGGTTATATTCTCGCAACTCCAAAAAGAGATCATACCTTCTTAAAAAGGCATCTGCGGGACAAAAAAATCGATCTGGAGCCTTATCAAACCTTTCTCAAATAAAAACCTTTCCTGGCAAGAGGAAAGGTTTTTTAATTCATTTGAATATTAGCTGACTGCAGCTCGTTATGAAGTTTTCGATATGATAAATACATGGCGATTCTCCAAGGCACAATCATACCGAAAGCCAGAATCCAAAACATTCCGCTCAATGCACCATAATCAATTGATGTGCTCAAAATCGATTTCATCACGATTCTGATCACCAAAAGACCGACTAATATAAAAACAAATGCTTTAGAGCGTTTCATGTAAATCTCATTATTTTTAACTTCGAACTTAGAGGTTTTGATTAGAAAAATAGAGAAAATCACACCTAAAGTGAATGCTTCCAAAAACTCTGCACCAGTTACCCAAAATACCGGAAATAAAAACATTAACGCTCCCGTACTCATAAAAATCGGCGGGAGAATGATTTTTTTTGGTGAAACAGGCTTGTCAGAGGACTTTATTCTGACAACCATGACAGCTACAGCCATGAACACAGCAATAATCGATGAAATTATAATCATCATACTTATCATTCCTTTGTTTCTCGGAGTGTTGATACTATATACTATACTCCAAAACAATAAAAAAAACCATTTTGAAAAGAAATGACTTTAATATCCCATAACGCGGCTGACAGCTTCCAGCACTTTTGTTTCCTCGAACGGCTTCACAATAAAATCCTTTGCCCCCAGCTCAATTGCTTCCGTTACAATTCTTTGCTGGCGCATGGCAGTGCACATGATGACCTTCGCTTTAGGATCAAAGGTTAGGATATCACGAAGCGCCTTTATGCCGTTTTTCACTGGCATTGTAATATCCATTGTCACAATGTCCGGGCGCAGTTTTTTATACAGATCCGCTGCTTGCTCGCCGTCCGCCGCTTCGCCTGCGATTATGTAATTTGCCTCTTCCAAGATCTCTCTGATTTTCACTCTCATGAACTTGGCGTCGTCTACAACTAAAACTCTTGTCATATGCCCCTCCAAAAAACGATTTCCACAAATAATAGTCTTATTGTACCAAAAACAACAGGTTTAGTAGTAGTGCGAAAGTAATTCGTCATCAAAAACCAGTAAATCCCCCAAAAAGGTCAGACAGCAAAATAATGATCAGGCTCATCCAATCAAAGAATAACAGCACACCAATCACAATCATTAAAACGCCGCCTGCTTTCATGATCAAAAGCTGGTTCCTTCTTATCCATTTCAGCTTTGTGATAAAGAAAGACAATAAAAGAAACGGTACAGCAAAACCGAGTACATATAACATCATGTATGGCACGGCTGAGCCTGGATTGGTGCCAGCAAGTGAGATAACAGCACCTAATATTGGACCGGTACACGGTGTCCATCCCGCCGCAAATGCCATTCCGATTAAGACTGAACCTAAAAACCCGCTCGGTTTATGTTTAAAATGGATTCTCCGCTCTTTCATCATAGCCTCTGGCCGGAACACGCCGAGTGTAAAGAAACCGAACAAAATAATAAGCAACGCGCCAATTTGCCGAATCGCATCATGGTAATCCCTAAACAGGCTGCCAATTAAAGATGTTCCATAGCCTAAAGCAATAAAAATGACTGAAAAGCCGAGCAAAAAACACAAAGTATGAAACAGGCTTCTTTTCTGCAGCAGCAGCTTTTCTGTTTTTACATCATCCATGCTGACCCCTGTAATATATGACAAGAAAGCTGGGTAAAGCGGCAGGCAGCAAGGCGAAATAAAAGATAAAAACCCCGCTCCGAATGTCAAAAAATAATTTACGTCTCCCATGTCATCATCCCTTCATGATTTGACATTCCTTCAAGTTATGACAAAATCATTTCATTTTTTTAACACTTTCACCTGAAGGATTTCTATTTTCAGAAAAAACTTATATAATTTAATTTGACATTGAGATATTGTACTCCTTCTCATTTGAAAATTAGTATAAATATGGATATAATATAAACATTCAACTTGAAGATTTAATGTATGAAAGGATACATCCCTGTGATTAGAGAGCATCTATTAAATGAAATTGAAAAAAAAAGAGCAGAGCTGCTGCAAATTGTCATGGCGAACGGAATGACATCTCATATTACGATAGAGCTCAGTCAGGAGCTTGACCATCTTCTCATACAATATCAAAAGCAGCGCCTTCGAGCAGTAGCGGGTGATGAATGATCGCAAAATAAAAAACCCGTATAAGGGTTTTTTATTTTATAACCATGTTTCTCTATATCATAATCTTTACGTATTATTTCGTTTGATTATTCATGGCTTTCATCATTTGATTGATTTTCTTTTGAGAAGGTTTCATTCCCATTTGCATCATCATCATGCGTAACATTTGTTCATTAATAGGCGGATTCTTTTTCAGGTAGCTCATCATATATTTACGAGCAATAAAAAACCCGAGTGCAACACCTATGAGCAATGCAACAACGCCCACTAGGATGCCAACCCATAAAGTCATTTTATTTCCTCCTTCATGTTGTCTAGTTTAAAGTGTACTAAACCAAAAGCTATTATACAACATTTACATCTCTTTTTCTTCGGTTTTAGACAAAATTTCTTTCTTTCACCGGATTTAGCCATCCGTAACGCTTCGAATTGAAATCCATCGCTAAAAAGCAAGGGCTTACTTTTCTTAACACTTCAAAGAATATCGTTTCTGCCTCATAATCTCCCGAAGCCACTATTTCTATCATGTGCTCCTTCATCATAAATGTCGCATGGCCTTTTGCTTTTGGCAAAGCTATTCTATAAATATAATCCAGCTGCCTGTAATCCGTTTTGTTTAAATTCATTTTTAATCGCTGATGCATATGTAAAATCGGGATTGGTTGTGTAATATATTGAATCTGTTTCTCTGTCATTTCATATTGCTGCTTTTCAAGGCTTGTCCAATGATAGTCTTGAAACAGCTCAAACATAACCGATTCCCGCCCGAAATAGTGATTGGCAAACTCCTCTTTTATCAGGTACGTATAGTAGTGACGTTCCATCTTTTCATCCCCTTTTCCAGCAGCATTTCATTTGCTCTCTATTATACAAAAGAAGAAAAGAAAGAATTGTCTATTACTGTTAAACAGCCAATACTATTTTTGTCGGATAAACAAGAAAAAGAGGATGATTTGACTCATCCTCTTTCAAAGACTTACTTATTAATTAATGCCTTTACTCGATTCACTACGTTCGGTACTGAGAAGCCGTATTCGTTAATGATGGTTTCACCAGGGGCAGACGCACCGAATCGGTCTATGCCAAGTACGTCTCCTTCAAGCCCCGTGTATTTGCCCCATCCAAATGATGAGCCCATTTCAATTGCTAGGCGTTTTTTCACAGCTGCAGGAAGGACTTCGTTTTTGTATTCATCAGATTGTTTCTCAAAACGGTCCATTGAAGGCATGCTGACAACAGAAACATCGATATTTTCTTTTGCCAATTCTGCTTGCGCTTCAATCGCAAGACCTACCTCAGATCCTGAAGCGATGAGAAGAGCGTCAGGTGTTTCGTTTTTAGATTTAGAAACAACATATGCACCTTTTTCTACTCCTGCCAATGCTTCTTCAGGCGTTTGATCGATGGTAGGAAGGTTTTGGCGTGTTAGCACTAGCGCTGTTGGCTGATCAGTGCTTTGTACTGCAAGCTTCCACGCTGCTGCTGTCTCATTGCCGTCTGCAGGACGGATCAAAGAAAGATTAGGCATTGCACGGAGTGAAGCAAGCTGTTCAACAGGCTCGTGCGTCGGGCCGTCTTCACCTACAGCAATACTGTCATGTGTGAAGACATATGTGACAGGAAGGCCCATTAACGCTGCAAGGCGAATAGAAGGACGCAGGTAATCAGAGAAGACAAAGAAAGTTCCGCCGAATACACGCAGTCCGCCATGAAGCGCCATACCGTTTAATGCTGCACCCATCGCAAATTCACGTACACCAAACCAGAAGTTTTTGCCTGAGTAATCAACCGCTGTAAAATCACCGGCATTTTTAATTGTCGTTTTGTTCGATCCCGCTAGGTCGGCAGAACCTCCGACAAAGAAAGGAATTTTTTTCGCGAGTCCGTTGAGAACTTCACCGGAAGATGCACGGGATGCTAGGCTGCTTCCTTTTTCATAAACAGGAACCTCTTGATCCCAGTCCTTCGGAAGCTCTCCTTTGATTGCCAGTTCAAGCTGTTCAGCAAGTTCAGGATAAATTTCTTTATATTTAGCGAATTGAGCATTCCATTCCTGTTCTTTTTTCTCGCCTGATTCTTTTACAGCTGCAGCGAAATGCTCATATACTTCTGACGGAACGTAGAAATCTTCTTCATATGTCCACGCGTAAGCTTCTTTTGTTAATTTGCTTTCCTCTTTACCAAGCGGCGCGCCGTGAACACCGGATGTACCTGCGCGGTTAGGCGATCCGAATCCGATTGTCGTTTTCACTTCAATTAATGTAGGTTTCTTATCATTTTGGCGTGCTTTTTCGATAGCCGCTGTTAATTCTTCAATATTGTTTCCATCCTCAACATAAAGAACTTCCCAATTCATTGCTTCAAAACGCTGTTTTACGTTTTCAGAGAATGAACGGTTCAGATCTCCATCAAGAGAGATGTCATTAGAATCGTATAGTACGATCAGACGGCCAAGCTGAAGATGTCCTGCGAGTGAAGCGGCTTCAGAAGAAATCCCCTCCATTAAATCACCATCACCACAAATACTGTATGTATAATGATCGACTACGTTAAATGAATCACGGTTGTAAGTTTCCGCTAAATGGCGTTCAGCGATTGCCATACCGACTGCCATGGCAATTCCTTGGCCAAGCGGACCTGTTGTCGCATCCACACCGGCAGTATGTCCGAATTCCGGATGTCCAGGTGTTTTGCTGCCCCACTGGCGGAATCCCTTAAGATCTTCAATACTAAGATCAAACCCGCTTAAATGAAGCATGCTGTATAAAAGTGCTGACCCATGTCCAGCAGATAAAACAAAACGGTCACGGTTAAACCAGCCAGGGTTTGTCGGACTTACGTTCATAAATTTTGTCCACAGCGTGTATGCCATCGGAGCAGCCCCCATCGGCATCCCTGGGTGACCAGAATTTGCTTTTTCAATAGCGTCTATTGACAGTGTGCGAATGGTAGCAACTGATTTCTTTTCAATTGTATCCATAAAAATCCCCTTCCTTATGTGTTGTACCCTTACATCATAAATGTCTGACGACTTTTTCTCAACTGTTTCAGCTTAAATTTGAGAGAAACTTGTTGAATTTTGTCACATAAGAGTTTTGATTATAGTATATGCAAAAGAGGAATACGATATTGCCGTATTCCTCTTATATTAGTGAAGTTTGTTATTTCTTTGTTCTCTTTTTAGCTTTTCTGGTGTTACATCATTGCCTTCTGGATCAATGATTTTGACGCTTTTCAAGGTGTTCTTCATAGAAGAACGAAAACCTTTCAAGTACTCTTGACGGAGCTTTTGCTGTTCGGCTTTTTCTTCTTCTGTAATAACGCCAGCTTTTGCTTTAGCAGCAAGCTCATTAATTCTGGCAATTTTCGCGTTTGAAATCATGTTAAACTCCTTTATTTATTGCATTTTGTCTATATAGTACTAGATCAAAAAAAGTTTTACAACTGATTCACTCCGCTGTCTCTTCATTCTCTATGTATTCCTGAAAACGCCGGTGAACGGTTGCTTTAGAGACATCATAACCAAACCCTCTTAAGGTAGCCGCGATTTCAGCAAACGTCAGTTTATTCGCTCTCAGGCGGACGATCTCAGAGATTGGCACCTCTATTCTATCTTTTCCGCTGTTCTCGTGTTGGTTTTTTAAGTTTTTTTGCGGTTTAAAACCGTTTTTTACCGCACGCTTCATTCCCCGTTTGATTTTCATGTTGTGAATTTTACGTTGATACTCTTCCACAATGCTGACGATTTCCAGCACCATTGAGTCAGCCTCCGATAACTCCAATTCACCTCTGTGTGCAGTTGTATAGACTTTCACACCTTCTCTGTAAATGCAATGAAGCAGTGCGATTTTTGCGTTTCCCCTTCCGAGCCTTGTCTCATCCTGAACCAAAATGACATCGATTCCAGCGTTCTTAATCTCATCAAGCAGCTCAAATACACCATCCCGATCCATTTCATATCCGCTGGCTTTTTCAGAAATCACTTTGACAACTTCCATGCCGTTCTCAGCTGCAATGGCCGCAAGCTCTTCCTCCTGCCGCTTTAATGACGTTTCCTGTTGTTCTTTATTTGTGCTTACGCGGGCGTAAATGAGTGCTTTCATTTTTTTCTATCTGTCCTCTCTATCTTACAGTTGCCAATTCATATGCATCTTGATGCTTCTTTTTCAATGGGATCACTAATTCATCACCCGGCTGGATATCAGACGTCTGAAGATGATTTTTATCAGCCACCCATTCGATAAAATCATTTTTATTTATCTTTTTTGTATCAGCTACCTGATCAGCAATTGACCAGAGTGTGTCCCCTTGCTGGACTTCTATTTTAACATACTGATTAAGCTCTTGGCCGCTGCTTGTATATGACAGCATCAGGATAACCGCGCTCAAAATCACTGTGAACAGACCGACAAAAATAATAGATTCTTTACTCATGATCATACCTCCGACAGGAATGTTTGTTCGCATTTTTATAATTTCAGTATATACGAACAAACGTTTCTGTCAATTGTTTTTTTCGAACCTATGTTTGTACTGTAAGGAAAATCATGCTATAATCTTCTTAAAATCGACGTTTTGAGGTGCGAAAAATGACGAAGCTATCAAAAAGGCAACTTGATATCCTCCGTTTTATTAAAGCAGAGGTTAAATCAAAAGGATATCCGCCTTCCGTGAGAGAGATCGGAGAGGCTGTCGGGCTTGCGTCCAGCTCTACTGTCCACGGCCATTTGGCCCGATTGGAAACAAAAGGGCTGATCAGACGGGATCCGACAAAACCAAGAGCAATAGAAATTCTTGATGAAGAAGTAGACATTCCGCAAAGCCAGGTTGTTAATGTACCTGTCATTGGGAAAGTCACAGCGGGCTCTCCTATTACAGCAGTAGAAAATATTGAAGAATACTTTCCGCTTCCTGACCGCATGGTTCCTCCAGACGAACATGTATTTATGCTGGAGATTATGGGAGACAGCATGATAGACGCTGGTATTCTCGATAAGGACTATGTCATCGTTAAACAGCAAAACACAGCGAACAATGGGGAAATTGTAGTTGCGATGACAGAAGATGATGAAGCTACGGTAAAACGTTTCTATAAAGAGGATACTCACATTCGCTTGCAGCCTGAGAACCCAACGATGGAACCCATCATTTTGCAGAATGTCAGCATTCTAGGGAAAGTAATTGGCGTGTTCAGAACGGTCCATTAATCTATTGATCTATCAGACGCATGAAATAACCCCCTCTTCCTTTACGGAGAGGGGGTTTGTTGTTCAAAAAAAGCAGGCTCGCCCTGACTTTTGGGTGCGAGCCTGAATAGGAGGAAAAAGAACATCATGTTTACACCATAATTATCCACTAAAAGATTGTTGAAGTCAAGAAATTTTCTTTCCTTCAGGAAACTTTTAATCAACACATGCATGTTTATAAGATTAGACGCTACCTTCTTAAAAATGTTTCATTCTTTGGGGCGTGAAAGGATATGGTTTCATATTTATTAAGGGGCGAGGCGATTGAATATATTGAAAATTTAGCACATAGTTTATTTAGTTCATTTTTCTGTTAAAAACCGCTCACTTCTCTAAATCGTCGTGAGCTATATACAACAAGTAAATATGCTTTTAACCATATGTGGTGTGTGATATCAAAAGGCCGTATCATCATAAAAGGACATATGTGTTTTTTCTTGTTTGTAATATCGAAGCCTGTCTTGAAGGGTTCCGGTATGAAATTCAAATTTGTGGCCGTCAGGATCGGTAAAATAAATTGATTTTCGATCGCGTTCATCTCGTTCTCTGCCAGGCAGAATATTGACATGAAGTCTTTTTAATTTCGCTGATACTTCCTCGAATTCATGATCCTCAATCGTAAAAGCAATATGAGTATAAGAAGACTTAATTTCATTTCTGGGGATGTCTGCTTCTTCATTAAGCGCAAGCCAGATGCCGTTCATATCAAAATATGCAGTTGTCTTTCCCTTTACCAGAAGCTTTGCGCCAAACACTTTTTGATAAAAATCAATCGATGTATCCAAATGCGAAACTGAAAATAGCAAGTGATTGATTCCTTTTATCTTCATAAACCATTCCCCCTTGAAAGCTGATCATCTACATATACGACCTTTTTCATAAGAAAGTTTCATACAGCTGAAAAAAATACCAGTGTAAACAAAAACGGATTGTTTAAAATAATCACTGTAATCGTCATGACCATTATGACTGAGATCGAATTGCCGTGTTTATCACTTGTTTCTCCCAAGAATTTTCTTCAAAAAATAACAATTTAGGTGGTCAAATGAAACATATCATTGCGCTTGCTTCAAAGATTGCTTTCACTCTCGCCCTTTTATATGTGATTTTGGACAGAGTCTATCACGCATCCTTTTTGAGCGTGATGTTTATTGCACTTTTCTTGGGTTTTGTTTCCTATCTATCTGGCGACATGCTCGTCTTACCGAGAACAAACAATATTACAGCTTCACTTGCTGACTTTGGCCTTTCTTTCGTGATTCTTTGGGTCTTTGTTTTAACCCAAACAAGAAACGATTTTTCACCATTTGGAGCTGCTCTTCTGTCCGCTGCCTGTCTTACTGTATTTGAATACTTTTTTCATCGGTATTTACTGAAAAATGTGCTTGATGAAAATTTCCGAAATGAACTGTCAGCCAGAGATAACACGTTGCAGTATCAAACGGAAACCGCGGACGAGCTGTTTCCCGAAACGAATGAGAAGCATAAGGAATAGGAGGCTGTCAAATTGCCTCCTATTTTTCAGTAGCTATTTTTGAGAAAACGGGACATCTCTTCTGTAAAATCATAAAACCTCTCATTTTGAGTAACAGCTCTGCTTTTTAAAGAAAAGATGCCGAACAAAGACTTTCTAAAGCCTGTGCTCATTTCTATCTGGATACTTAAACCTGTTTTTGACTTATTTGCAATATTATTTGGACTAACGCCCGCATGCGGATGGTCTGTATTGAGCAATACAGCAGGAAAACCGGCATGTTGCAGCTTCTCAACTAAATCTGCCGCTCTTACGCGATCTGTACCGCCAACTTCGATCTGCTGATCTTCTTCTGCGTATCCGTGCAATGAAATGACATATTCATGATTTTCCGTCATTTTCAGGGCCCGAGGTTCATCAAAATGTGTGCTCGTAATGTGCAGGACTGAGTTTCCCGACGATTTTAAGCCTTCAAATAAATACAGCGAGTACTCTTTGCTGAGCTCTCTCGCTACCTCACTTGTTCCGCCTTCAATACCTCCTCCGTGAATGGCTAAAACAAGTACAGGGCTTTCGGTTTCTTTCGTAACAATGTCGTAATCAGAAGGGTCTTCATTGTTTTTTAATTCCTCAAAATTCTGATATACATCTTCAGCATAAATTGAAGAAATCGGAGTAAACACCATAAAAATTAACAATAATTTTACAATTTTAATAGTTGATGGAAAACGTTTGGCTATGTTACAATCAACATGCTTCAAGGAATGGAGCAAACGGCGGAGCAGGGATACTTTGGCCGGTTTCATCTACTCCGCCTCTAAGTCCAAATCAACAGGATGTCGGTTTCTTTGAGGCTTTAGCACGATTTCTCTCGTCCTCCTTGTTAAATTTTTGTTAAATTCACAATATTATATACCATTAGCCCGGGCGCTGTTCTTCTCATTTTTGAATTTATGAAAAGGAATCTGGCACCACTTCCCCACATTTCCATACAAAACAAAAACGCACCTGCCATTTGGCCTGTGCATTTTTTATTTTCTCTTCATTCTTCGTTTTTTTGCTTGATTTAATTTCATGATGTTTTTTTCAATTTTTCTTATGTTTCGCCTTTGCGGAATTGTTTTAAGTTCATGATAAACAGAAATAAATCCGCTTAATGTCACTGCTGCGATATAAAGGACACGCTGTTTGATCATCCGGTCAGCGTGTCCATGATCATTCGCTTCTTTTTCCAGCCTTTCGATCACAGCTTTATCAAACAGTTGATCGACATACACTTGTTTCATTCCCACAGCAAACCCCGCAGCCAGCCAAAGAATCAGAAATAAACTGATATAAAACATCATAAATTCTTCCTTTCCTGTCTAGATGCGGCGCAGAATTTTGAAATGCAGCAACTGGCAGACGAAGCTTCTTCTTTATGTTAGGTTCTTTCAATAGGCCGGGTAATATGTGTCATACTGTAATGAACAGTTAGAAATTTTATTCCAAAGAGCCACATGTGATGAACAGCGGTTAATTTGTTGTCATGTGCAGCTTCTATCAGAAAGGTTTCAGATAAAGGTAGCGGACAAGTTCCCGCTCTTGTTTGCAGATAAATTCCCTCATCCCCCGCTCTGCTTTTTCTCCGCCTGCTTGTTAAAATCAGCTTCTCCTGATGATGATATGGTTTTAAAATACCTGTCATGCTGCTAAATGGAAGCGGCAAAGAAATATTCATATACCCCTCTCCATTTGAACGGTACACTGAATATAGCGCGGTAAAAATGGTTTCGTTTTTTTCATTTGTTCTAATCCAGGCACGTACTTTTTCTCTTCCGTCTTTTTTTGAATGAACACCTTTTATTTCGCTGTACATTCTATACCAGTCAGGGTTCGTCGAAAGATGTATTTGGCCGGTTCTTCTGCTGAACCATTCGTAAACAATTGCAAGCGGACGAAACCACGTGTTCCATGTTACTTTTGCTTTGATATTGTATTCGATGGTTTGTTCATAAAACGAAAGAATGAGCGGTGCCAGTTTTTCAGGTGAAAAATCCTTTGAACGAAGGCTGCCCATATCGTCCACAAGTCCGCTGTACTGGACGTTACTCTCAGCTTGAATGTTAGCTAAAAAGTCTTTTCCAATCTTTCTTTTTCCGAAGATATGGCTGAAGGTCTTTATACGGCCTGCATCAAAAGGCTTCGGATCCTCTATTCTCCATCCTATGAGAGCGGGCAAGATAACACCAAACGCGTTTACAAAACCGTGAATCCAAATCATCTGATTAATGGTCAATGTAACTTCTTGCCGAAATACACCAAATGAATAAATCATCGAGAAAGCAATCGTAATCATTAAAACAGCGGAAGAAAGCCGAATAAGAAATGCCCCCGTCTTGGTGCGAAAAGCTGCCGTGAACACCAAAAATCCATGAAGATAAATCGCCGCCATATAAATGCCAACCGCAATGACATCAAGTGTTTTTGAATAGGTTATGCCCAGTGCGATCAGAAGGGGCGAAAGCAAAATCACCCATGTTATCCAACTGTACAACATACGATGCTTTCTAATGGTTCTGCCGAGTAAACCGTTGAAGATCGGGATCAGAAAAGCAGAATAGTGAAAGTGGACAGCGGTCAGCAAAATGATGAGAGGGCCAAATTGCATGATCTGCAAATGGTCAGCATAAGCAAAAAACCAAAATCCTCCTCCCGCCAAATAAATAAGACCGAACAAAACAGATGTCTCTTCGATTCTATGTATCTTTGTTTCCCAAAGGCGGAGGATCGCATACAATGCAATAAAAACTGTGTATATCCACCAGATTAGCGCGAAACCACCAATCTCTGTCACAAGAGCCAGCACTGCAAAGAACGCGGCTGCCGGATAGCAATGGATTAGCCCGTATTCAATGAATTGAGCAGCACGAAGCTGCGATTGACGAAAAACAAAAGGGAAAATTCCCGGCACGAAAAAAAGAATGGATAACAAAACGAGTGCCTCTGCCACTGAAATATCCGGTGCTTCTGCTGCAATAAATCCTATAAAACAAAGCGCACTGACAATGCCATTTCGTTTCATGATTCCCTCTCTTCCTCCTGAAACGTTCCTTTATAAAAGAAAAGAGTGCCGAGAATTGTATTTCGCACATGCACTTCAATGGTGAAACAATTCTTTCTTTCATCAAATGTTTCGCAAACTACGGATGTACCTGTCAGCCATTTTGGCAGCGGGATTCGTTTTCCGCATATCAGTAGCCATTGCTTTCCCGATGTGATCGTAAGAGAGCCGACATGAGATGCCTCGAACGACAAAACAGACAGCAGCAGATGAGGTTTGCCGAAGAAATCAAGGATTCTATTTTCTTTCTCGTCGTATATCATAATCGCGTCAAAGAAACGTTTTTTGCCTTTAAAGAAAAATGTACGGTTCCATTCTATCCCGATATGTTCCGAGTTCATAAGGCAAGATCTATTTTGTATCGTAAATGGGATGTCTTTGCCTCTTTCTGAAAAGAAACACCTGAACAAAACGCCCAGCTTTAACAGCATTCTAACCAGAAAAGAGCCTCCGCTGATTTCTGACATCGTTCCCGTCCCGCTAAAGGTATGAGACCCGTCTAATTGGTACCGTTTCCGCAGCTTGGGATGGAGCAAATGGTAGTTAATAATTGATTTTTCATAAATCGAACTCACAATGTCACTTCTTTCTCTTTCGATTTGTGCGCATGGCACTAGGGAGCTGCAGGCTAAGAGCACCGCTTGCCGCAGAACACACACTCAACAGAACCCATATGAGCGTCTCGGAACCTAGACAAGCGAACAAAGCAAAGATACAAGCCTGGACACCATGAATGATCCATTTTCTTTTTAAAGGAATCAGCCACAAAATAGCTAAACCTATCTCCGCTGTCCCTGCCAAAATGCTTGTTTCAACATCTGTAAAGCCTTGATTAAACCAAAACAGGCTGAAAAACAGGCACATGAACACATAGACGACAGCAGATCGAATGAAATGTTTCGGATGTTTATTTTGCTCAATCCAAACCCTTAATGCATCAAAGCTCCAGGCAGTCGCCCATCCAAGCAGCGGCCGAAATAATAAACGATCGATCCACATTCCCGGCAGTCCGTAGGCTGTTTTATATTGGTACTGTGTTAAAAACGTCATTTTCCCATTTTCTCTCTGTATATACCTCCAGTACCCGCTTCCATGCCGAATCAGAGATAACGGATGATTTGAGCCGAAAGCCAGTGAGGAAGATCTTTCAGCTGAACATTTGTCGAAAACGCCGACTGTTTCTCCTGTACCTGACACCTTTAACCCAAAACCTATTCTTGTTTCGTAAAGAAACTTCTGTTTTTCGCATGGCTGTCTATCCAAATACGTGATATTTGAAAACCGGAGATCCCACTCCTTATGCAGTGATGGATTTTGTGTATATTCCCAGAGTGTATCCAAATCAGAATTCATTTCGATTTCTACATAAATCGGTTTCTGTCTCATAGCTCCTCCTCCCTTCTATTTCAAGCAATTCCTATATTAGCATATTGGTCGATTTGATAAGTGTATACCTCTCCAAAAAAAGCATCTTAATCCTAAAAATGCAAAAAAAAAAAGAGAAGAGAGGTTTCCTTCTCTTCCTTGTGATTCATTATTGAGTTTTAACCGTCCCTTTGTGTTAAGGCGGGACCAAGAAGTGTTTAGCCTGCATTTAAAAGTTGTAGTCATGAGTGAAGATTACTGCGCACATATCATGATGAACATTTCATCATGCTTTCAAGAAATCAAATTGAACATTTTTAGACAGCCTCGGATCAACTAAAATTCCAGTTTGAAGCTTTCTGCCTGATCTGAAACTTCCACAGGAATCCCCATTATCGTTTTCGGTTTGGATACGTAAACAAAGCGCATTTCTTCCTTTAATTGCTGAAACGCTTTTTCACTAACTACGATTCTGGCTGGCTTCCCTGGACTGTTATCAATGGCTGCTTTGATTTTTCCAAGCATAAAAAACCTCCTGTTTTAGAAAAATGAGATTTACTATTAAAACAAAACTGATAAGCACAGCAAAATCGCGCAAAATAAATGGGCTGAACAGGAACCTGATTCAAACATAAGCAAGAATGCAATCACAACTATACATTTTCGGCTGATACACTATTCATCAGCAGCTGCAGCATAAACAATGCAAGCTATGGACATGATCTTATTAGTTATTATATGATTAAATTGAAAAAACATCATATGTCAAGAGGTAAACAAAATGGTTCAAAATCATAAAAATACATTACCAGATATTACGAAAAGCATTACCCTGGAGGCTCCCATTCAGAAAGTCTGGGAGACAGTCTCCACTTCAGAAGGCATTGCCAAGTGGTTTATGCCCAATGACTTTCAGCTCAAAGAAGGACAAGAATTCCACTTGCAATCACCGTTTGGACCGTCCCCTTGTAAGGTTTTGGCTGTTCAAGCTCCAACTGAACTTTCTTTTGAATGGGATACAGAAGGATGGGTCGTTACCTTTCAATTAGAAGACTTGGGGGAAAAAACGATGCTTACCCTTATTCACGGCGGCTGGAAAGAGCCGAATGAATTGATCGGCAAAGCCAACGAGAAAAGCTCCGTCATTCGCGATAAGATGGATGGCGGCTGGACTGGCATCGTAAATGAACGGCTTCGTAAGGCTGTCGAAGAATAAAAAAAGAGAGAGATACCTCTCTCTTTTTTGTTTTTAACAAAGGGTTGTACTTCACAATTTGAGCACATCAATCATAAAACGTAACCGCTTTAGATTTTCCAGAGTAATCGGTGACAAAAAACTCAGCCTTGTTATTGCTCCCGTCTACAAATTTTCCAATACTGCCAAAGGTGTAGCATTCTCCGGGTGAAAAATAGTTTGACCCTACATAATCATCAGGATTGTCACCGGCATCATCCTCATATAAGTGCAGTGAGACAGAAAAAGGAGTGCTTCCTGAAAGGCACACTCTAAAATCTCCTCCGCTTGAGTATACCGTGGGACTTGAGTAGGTATATGTGTAAGTCCCCAATTTTTCCCACTCTCCAGCTCCCGCAGTTCCCGCTTTTTCTGCTTGTGCCGTTAATGGAAAAACAGCCGCCAGCCCTAAAACAGACAAAAATCCAAATACCTTAGTAAATCTCATCAGTCACACCTCTCCTTTATTTCAATCATCTTAAGCAGGGCATTGGATATTATATTCAGCAGCAGCCGTTTTAAGAATCCGCTTTTGAGCTGGCTTTAATTTGTCAAAATAAATGCATTCCCATTTGAACTGCCATCTCTTATAATTTGTGTAAAAGGTTGTACTTCAATCAGGAGGAAAGGGATATGGAATTAAGCTTCACAAAAATACTCGTTATTTTGTTTGTAGGTTTTTTAGTGTTTGGACCTGATAAACTGCCGGCGCTTGGCCGTGCAGCAGGAAAAGCCTTATCAGAATTTAAACAAGCAACCAGCGGACTGACTCAGGATTTAAGAAAAAGTGATGCAGACAACAAAGAAGACAAACAAATATAAGATATATCGTTTGGGCCGATGAAAAATCGGCTCTTTATTTTGATTTGTTTCTATGTCACCTGTCTTTTTTCTTCCATTTGGACAGCCCTTTTTTCCTTCTATGATTTTAACTGTCCAAGCCGCAAAATCAACTCGCCGTATAATAAAACGTATTATAAATAAAGGAGGAGTATATATGGGTTATTACAAAAAATATAAAGAAGAGTATTATACGGTCAAAAAAACGTATTATAAAAAGTATTACGAATATGATAAAAAATACCACCATGATAAAAAAGATGACGACTGTGATTATGACAAAAAATATGATGACTATCATAAGAAAGATGATGACTATCATAAGAAAGATGATGACTGTGATTACGATAAAAAATATTATGATCACGACAAAAAAGACTATGATTATGTTGTAGAGTATAAAAAGCATAAGAAACATTACTAAACTCCATTCACATCTCCTCGTTTTCACTTTTCCCCGGCTAATGCCGGGCTTTTTTGGGCACTATCATCTTGAAGCTTCCCTTCACTTTCTTTAAAAACCTTGGTGACTGAATTAAAAAAAGAATGATGAATATTTAGTACATAGTTTATTTAGTTCTTATATAGGCAGATTCAATTCGATTTCCAAGTATTGCAGTTACAAAGAAATGTTTATAAACTCTTAGAGTATCACACATAAAAGGAGAGGTTGTTTGTCTAGAAACATCGTATTTTATCTCATTTTACTTTGTCTATTTATATCAGTTGCCATGACAAGCTTTGAGGTGATAAGAACAATCGCCAATGTTAGCTGCTTTGTTTTCGTATTGCTGTATTTTAAAGATGAAATGAAAACATCCTCATGTAAAGCGTTAGCAATCCTAAGCATTTGTTTTCTTTTCTTAGTCGGTATCTGTGCTTTTATCATGTTACAAGGACAGACATTGATGAAACAGCACCCCTTTTTTACAGGCTGGGAAACGATAGCGCGCATTCTTTTGATTATCGTTTCTTTAAGCATTTGTGCTTTTATTATGAGGAAAATTTCAAATCGGTTAAAACGATTATGATCTTATTATTTCCTTTGTTAAAGGTATATAGCTTTCAGATTTCAGAAACGTTTCGTCCCTTACATCACTCAAAATGAAATATTTTGTCGATTTATATACATAAATCCAGTTCCAAAATAAGGTATAATAAATGACGAAATCACTATCAAAAGGGGGAATTTGAGTGAAAAAAGTATTGATTGCAGGTGCAGTAGGAACAGCCATTCTTTTCGGAACACTTCCATCAGGTATACCAGGCTTGCCCGCGGCAGATGCTCAAGTCGCAAAAGCAGCCTCCCAGCTGCCTAAGGGAATCGGCGGCCGCGCCTATCTGAATAGTACAGGCGCCGTTTTCACAGCTAAAATCAATCTTCCTGACACTGTAAAATATGATACGGTCTCTACTCCTTATATTTATTCAGGATTTAGGGCAACAAGTGGAACTGAGGCAGATATCGGGCTTCAGTACAGCAAGCAATACAACGTCTGGAAGCCCCTCATGAAGGTAGGGTCCAAAAATGAAGAAACGTACATCGAAGGAAAAGACAAGTTCACATACAATAAAGGCTTCCGCCCTGGAAGCACAGTCCAAATGACAATCTATAAAAATTTAAACGGCAATACGCGCATGACCCTTTGGGGAACGAACAATGACGGCTATACCGGACGAATTATCACAGAAATTCAAGGGACCAACATCGGCACGATTTCAAAATGGAAAACACTTGCTACTGCAGCAGTTTCTTATGAAAGCCAGCGTGATGCCATCAAAACAGCCTTTTCGACATCTTTTAACAGCATCACAATCGACAATAAAGCTATCACTCCTGTGGTAGATACACAGGATTTCGCAAAGGTTTCGGTTTCAGGAAATAACGTTACAATCTCTGTTAATAAATAAACGAAGCAGCAAAAGGCCGCCAGCATTGCTGGCGGTTTTTTATGGAGCATACTGCTCATAGCTCGTATCTTCAGCTCTTTTGTTCAAACCAAACTTTAAAAAGGGTGAATATTGGTATGAAATATGAAAAAACAAGTCTTTTTGGAATGATTTTAGTTATAGTAGCACTTCTAATATCGATATATTTTATGTGTAATACAAATGCGTTGGTACCTGCTGGATATGATCTCGCTATTCACGGAATTGTGATATCAAGAACTTTAATGATTGCTTTTACTTTATATTTAGTTTCAAAATTAGGATATTTTCTTCTGAATAAAAAAGATTAACTGTACAGTTAATCTTTTTTATGTATTATACGTATTTGTCCTTCGATTTTTATTCATCTTCCAGATTTCTTAATGAAATTAGCAACATTAAACTGCTACCTCAAATGAAAGCTTGTCCCCATGCTTATAGTTGATTAACTTAAAATCATCGATTGTAAAATCATAAAAATCTTTCACTTCAGGATTGATCCATAGTTCCGGTGCTTCAAACTGTTCTCTTTCCATCTGGATTTTCAAATTGTCTATATGACGGGTGTACACATGGCAATCCCCAATGTTAAAAATATATTCACCAAGCTCATAGCCAGTCACTTGAGCAATCATGCGCTGCAACACATTATACTGAAATACATTGAACGGATTCCCCAACGCCATGTCATTGCTCCGCGCTCTTACCTCAAGGTGGAGTTTCCCTTGTTTTACATACCACTGTGTCTCGTATACACATGGTGTTAAGGCCATTGCGTCTAATTCATCAGGATTCCACAGCATTGTAATGTGTCTGCGTGAAGACGGATTGTTCTTCAATTGATGAAGAAGATAATCAACCTGATCCACCTTTTCTCCATTTAAATTTCTGTTTTTCTTCCCCAGCTGAAATCCATATGCATGACCAATGGTGCCATCTTCTTGTTTCCACTGATCCCAAATATGTACGCCCATCTTGTTTAAATCATTAACATCGTTCGATTTCAGCTGCCAAATCCAGAGCAATTCTTTAATGGCTGTTTTCCAGGCAACTTTTTTTGTCGTTAAAATCGGAACCTCTGAGTTGTCGAATCTCATTTGCTTACTAATCACGCTTAGTGTATGAGCCGGTGTTCCATCTGAGTCCCACTTTGTTCTTACTTGAAATTCTTCGTCTGAGATTCCATTATTTATAATGTCATTTATGATTGAGTTGTATTGTTTATCGAATTGAGTCATGGCAATTCATTTCCTTCCTTCATTTTCAGTTGCTTGGCATAATATATTACGAATACAATATTATCGCAAATAGTAAGCACGCACCGATAAAATGAGATTCTTATTCCATCCCTTTGTGTGTAAAGAGGAGTTACCCCCTCTTTTACATCGGTATTTCTCCATAACATAGTCTGTCACATTGCTTTTAGTTACCGCAAGTTTTAACCCAGACACACCATTTAACTTGGTTAAGTTGATGATATCCTAGTTTTTATTTGCCCTCTGATCAAACATTCTTTTATTTTGGAAATTCCTTCATTTTCCTATTTGTGTTAAAATGAATCAAAAAGGAAATTGTGGTGTACTTATGCTCGACTCGTCTTTTCTCTTGCCATTTTTAATGGTCCTCTATTTTTGCTTTCTAGTTTATCGACTCATTAAACGAGCCCTTTTTAAAAAAGATCGATTACCCATACATAAGCATATCGTTATCTTTTGTTTATTGGTTTACTTTTTCAATTTGATAAGTGTTACATTATTTCCTCTGCCCGTAGATGCTGGTTTAATAAAAGATATGAGGTACGACTCTTATCTCCCATTTGTATCAGGGAATAACTTCATCCCATTTTATTTCTTTGTAGATGTTTATCACGAAGGCCTACAATTTTATGTAATCAGATCAATCGGAGGAAACCTGATATTACTGCTCCCAGTTGGCTTTTTATTTCCACTGTTATTTGAAAAGCTTAATAACCTTAAAAAAATATTACTAATTGGATTTTTCATTTCTTTGTTTATTGAACTAACACAGCTTTCGTATTCAGTGTATATAAAATCTGTTTACAGAAGTTTTGACGTGGATGATTTAATGCTTAACACCTTAGGGACTTTGTTAGGCTATTGGTTCTTTTACATATTAAGCATGTATTATAAAAGACTAGCTAATCGCTATAAAAATAAAAATAGGACCTCAATAAACATTTAATCATTTGCTGATCAAATTAGATAATATGTACCTTGGCTGTAATCTGCATTGATCAATCACACATCATGAAGACAGCCAAGGATTTATTTTGTTTACTTAGTACCTGTTGAACCGAGTCCTCCTCTATCCTCGTTTCCCAAATGCTCAACTTCAACCAATTCAACCGCCGGCATTTTCTTCATGATTCTAAACTGACAGATACGATCACCCTTCTTAATTTCAGTATCGCGCAATGCATAAGCAGGAAAGAACCAAAAATCGTTGTCTCCCTTGTATGACTCATCGATAACACCCATTGAATTTGTTTGAATAACGCCAAAGTTCTTATATGTGCTTGACCGAGGAACGACATGTGCTTCGTAACCTTCTGGCAGCTCCATTGCTACACCTAATGGGACAAGCTTAAATTCATCTTTTTTGATTGTTACATCTTCAGCTGCTCGAAGATCGATCCAGTCTCCCTTCTCAATTTTGCTGATTCTTGTTTGTGTTTCATCTAGATATTTGATTTTAATTTGCATTGTTATGTATTAGCTCCTTTTATTTTATTGGCTATCATACAGTAAGGCCTGTTCTTGTGTCATTTTCATCAGTTATAAACTGAACGTCTTCAAAATCATTGTGTAAAGCATTAAAATAAAGTTTTTCAATGGTATTTTTGTTTTTACAGTAAATCGAAACGTAGCTATTATCTGCTATCAAAAGTACAAATTCGCAATCACTGTCAGCAAACTCTTCATATGTATTGACTTGATTAACTGTTTTTCCATGTGGAAATGCTTTCAATTCAACGAAAATGGTATAGTACTGATTCGTTTTTAATAGTTGCGCAAAATCCGCCCCTTCAACAATAGCAAAGTCATGAAAAAGCTCCTCATTATCGAGCTCTCCGTCTACTACAAAATAAGATTCACCACTCGTTTGCCACTTATAATGAGCTATGTCTACTGGCTGCAGTATTCTCCATAGAAAATTTCCATATTCATTCGGTATTTGAAAACTAACTCCCCTTTTCATGTATACCCCTTACTTAAACGATTTTTTGAATACGAATTTAATTATATACTCTGATGTCAGGTTTATGGAACAAGGAATCGACTGCTTTTTGAACGGATTATCTTTTACAGAATTTTCTCAGTCCTTCTCATTTAAAAGGTTCTTCTAATGTTCATACCTTAGGCGCTCCCCTTCCTCTAGGCTCAGTCAGTATCTTTATATAAAGTGTCTTTCTTGTTCTATTCTCTGCAGACCGTGCTTTTTCGCTTGAATCATCTTCATGTTCTGGCCAGTTTGCTCCGTCATAGTGTTCAACACTCTAATCGGTATCCCTTGTTATTGAGAACGGTGAAACCTCCCTGTTTGATTTCTGGTTATCATTCCTCCTATGAGAGTGTACCAAAACAAATAATCACTGCAGATTATTTTTGATTAGTTGTACTTCTCATATCCTCAGCCTCCATATCCATTCTCATCCCCTTACAAGCCTCGTTTATCCGTATTTGCTATTCGAACATTGATTAGCACCTTTTCGTATCACATGGATCTGCTGTTGAATGATTTCAAATGAAGCTGAATAAAATAAGATCGAATCATCCAACAATTAACATTTATTCTTGCGGCAATAGGTGGTAGTTACAATCCATAAGAAGGAAGGAAGCGTTGATGATTAAGCTTTGCCGAGAAGTTTGGATCGAAGTCAATCTTGATGCCGTTAAAAAGAATTTGCGAGCGATCCGCCGTCATATTCCACATAAGAGCAAAATTATGGCTGTCGTAAAAGCGAACGGTTATGGTCACGGGTCTATAGAAGTGGCGCGTCATGCACTTGAACACGGGGCGAGTGAGCTCGCTGTTGCCAGCGTGGAGGAAGGAATCGTTTTACGAAAAGCGGGGATTACAGCACCTATCCTTGTGCTTGGTTTTACGTCCCTTAGTTGTGTGAAGAAGTCAGCGGCTTGGAATATAACATTATCAGCATTTCAGGTTGATTGGATAAAAGAAGCAAACGAGATATTGGAGAAAGAAGCAAGTACTGATCGGCTGGCTATTCATATTAACATGGATACCGGCATGGGACGATTAGGTGTACGCACAAAGGAAGAGCTTTTAGCAGTAGTGAAAACCCTAAAGGCAAGCGAATTTCTCAGGTGGACAGGGATTTTTACACATTTTTCAACAGCTGATGAACCAGACACAACACTCACAAAGCTGCAGCACGAAAAATTCATCAATTTTCTCAGCTTTTTAAAAGAACAAGGGATTGAGCTGCCCACCGTGCATATGTGCAACACAGCTGCAGCTATCGCATTTCCGGAATTTAGCGCTGATATGATCCGTTTAGGTATCGGCTTATATGGTTTATATCCTTCTTCCTATATTAAACAACTACATCTCGTTAAGCTTGAACCTGCGCTAAGTTTAAAAGCGCGCATCGCTTATGTCAAAACCATGCGGACAGAGCCCCGAACCGTTAGCTATGGTGCTACATACGTTGCAGAACCTAATGAAGTAATTGCTACAATCCCGATCGGCTATGCTGACGGCTATTCTCGTGCCCTTTCCAATCGCGGGTTTGTTCTTCACCGCGGAAAACGAGTGCCTGTAGCGGGAAGAGTAACAATGGATATGATCATGGTCAGTTTAGGAGAAAACGGTGAAGGTGAACAAGGAGTAGAAGTCGTAATTTACGGTAAGCAAAAAGGAGCTGAGATTTCCGTTGATGAAGTGGCTGAAATGCTCAATACGATTAACTATGAAGTGGTGTCTACATTAAGCCGCCGCATCCCTCGTTTTTATATAAGAGATGGCGAGATTTTCAAAGTATCAACTCCTGTATTATACGTGTAGAACATCTTAACATGCTGAATCAAAATCCCTCTGGCAGAGGGATTTTGTTTTTTCTGAAGCTAAACAAAAATCCCTCCTCTAAGAAGAGAGATGTTCAACATATTTATACCTTAATAACTGATTGTTCGTGAGTATTATGATCATGTCGAAAACGGAAATGCTCTTCTAGTTCTTCAAGTGTACGCCCCTTTGTTTCCGGCATGAATTTGTACACAAAACCAATTGCCAATACACCTAAAGCCACGAATATAAAGAATGTAAAAGACAACCCTACAGAACTAAGCAAGATCGGGAAAGCAAAACCAATCACAAAGTTTAATAACCAGAGAAAAAAAACACTTATCCCAGAACCAAGTCCTCTCAATCTTTGAGGAAATATTTCCGCTATGACCAGCCAAGTCACAGGTCCTACACACCCTTGCATAAAGGCAAGAAATAAAACGGTCAAAGAAAGCACTACATAAGGAAGTGCCATAGATCCATCAAGCACAATTGAGAAAATCGCAATCAATAGGAGCGCTGTAGTCGTCCCCGCCAAACCAATCAACAATATTGGACGCCGCCTTACTTTTCCGACCAGCCAAATCCCAAATATAACTGCAATAACGGATATCAGCCCATTCCCAATATTAGCGATTAAAGCCGCTTTTGTGCCAAAACCGGATTCTTTAAGGATTTGTGTGCCATAATACATAATCGAGTTCACACCTGTAATTTGATTCACGATGGCTACACCGATTCCAATCAGCAAAAGACGGCGCAGCCATGGGGTAGAAAAGTCCTTGAGCGATTCCTTCTCAAGCTGTGTATCTTTTTCTACCGCTTTTTGAATTTCTCGATATTCAGCTTCTGCACGTTTATCTTCACGAATTTGTTTAAGAACACGCAGTGCTTCATTTTTTTTACCTTTGGAGATTAGCCATCTCGGGCTTTCTGGTACCTTAAGCATACTGGCAAATAACATGATAGCCGGAACGGCACAAATGACTAGCATGTATCTCCAAACATGTCCCGTATTTGCCATTGTTACACCAAGGATGGCATTAAAAACATATGCTAAAAATTGCCCGCCAACAATCATTAGTTCATTTTGGGTTACCATACGTCCTCTCTTCTCATGCGGTGCCATTTCTGCTAAAAAGGCCGGTACCATCGCTGAAGCTCCCCCAACAGCCAGTCCCAATAAAAAACGAAAGACCGCCATGATGAAAACACTAGGTGCAAACGCTGTCCCAAGTGATGCCAAGAAAAATAAAAAAGAGAGATTAAGGATCATTTTACGGCGGCCATATCGATCAGCTAATCTTCCGCATAACAACGCTCCAAACGCCGCACCTAATAAAAGAATACTCGTAACAAGCCCTTCTGTAACCGCTGTTAAATGAAGCTGATCTGGTCTTGCCATAAAAGGCAAAGCTCCATTTATAACTCCGGTGTCATACCCAAAGAGAAGTCCTCCAAAAGTTGCTGAGATCATTATTAATTTCAACCTTCGATTTCGATGTTCATTCATATCCATCTCCCCTGCCTTTATTAAGAATACTTAATAAGCTCTTTCAGTGTGGATATTGATACAAAACTAATGTCATCTCGATCTTAGATTTCTGCGTTTGTAATCGTTTGCATTTTTAATCAATAACATAAGCCATTAATTGTTATGTTGTAGTGATGTTTTTGTCATATTATTGTCACTTCTGATATTATCATAATTCTAAAAGCATTTTCAGTCAATATCATTTTCAGAATTGTTTATCTTCCTTCTATGATGGTAATATTTTGGTCACCTTATTACAAAGTTAACCATTGGCAATTTCAGTGTAAGAAGTTCCCCTGAAGTTATAGGCATTTTCCATTCACAAAAAATGTCCATATCGTTATAATGTTGATGTTTAAACGTGAAAAGAGAAAATGATAAAGAGGGAATGAATATGAAGAAGATTTTGGTCAGTATGATCGCCATCGTTTTAAGTATGACTTTGGGAGCTTGCGGATCAAATCGCACAGCAACAAACCAGTCAGGTTCTAGTGAGACTGAGCATACTCACTCTAATGAATATAAACAGCCAGAACAAGGGGCTGGAACGCCTCATTCAAAAAATCAGAAAAAATTGGTGGATGTTACATTAGATAGAACAGTTGATGGAGATACGATTAAGGTTATTTACAACGGAAAAAAAGACACAGTCCGCTACTTGCTCGTTGATACACCTGAGACGAAGAAACCGCATTCTTGTGTTCAGCCATACGGTGAGGATGCGTCAAAACGAAATAAAGAATTGGTCAACAGCGGTAAGCTGCAGCTGGAATTTGATAAAGGCGATCGCAGAGATAAGTATGGAAGACTGTTAGCTTACGTTTATGCTGACGGCAAATCTGTTCAGGAAACATTGTTGAAAGAAGGATTGGCCAGAGTAGCATATGTATATGAGCCAAACACCAAATACATAGACCAATTCAGACTAGATGAGCAAGAAGCAAAATCAGAAAAACTTTCCATCTGGAGCAAGAATGGATACGTGACCAATAGAGGTTTTCATGGCTGTGTGAAATAGAAAAACACTGCCTGTGAAATTTTCTGTGTATAGCACACGAGATAGCTGATTTCGCAACTCCTAATAGTTAGAGTTGATCTAGCTTTTGTAACATGAATCTTTTTGAATAATATAAAAAGTGTAGATAATAAAAAACCCCTTTCACGTTAATGTGAGGGGTTATTTGTGCATGAACATACTGCCCATATTCATCGTAAACCAAGAGGAAGGATTATTGACTTTTCCCCCCAACAGTCAATACATTGGTAGTTACATTAGCACTGCCATTACTTTGATATCCCTCTACAGTAAGTGCGGTTTCATACATCTTACCCATTGGCATTCCTAAGCTTTCCCACTTTTTGAAGTGTTCGCTGACAGATACGGTTCCGCTTGTTCGTTTTGTCTGCCGGACACTCCAATACTGTTTAAAGGTTGCGATACCTATAATGGAAGGTTGGTTGATTCTAGTGGTCTCATAAATGTCATATGTCCCTCCATCAACAGTAAATGTACCTTTAGGCGTTCCAGTCGGTCTATAGGTGCCCCAATTATCGACGATGTAATATTCTACGAGCGGATCTTTTGTCCATCCATAAACACACAGATATGAATTTCCTCCCGGATTGAAGGTTGCGTTGTAACGAATTGATATATTTCCAAGTTGTGAGTGAGTCTTGGTTGTATCGAATTTCTTGCCTTTTCGGAATAAAGCATTCCCAATGTTACTCCACTGGGCGCTAAACGCGCCACCGCTATTTAGCGTCATACTAGTGTTCCCATAATCCTTCCACAATTCATAATCATAGCCATCTTGGGAGCCAGTTTGATTTGAGGTGATTGTAGTTGCCGCCTGTGCGGACCATGCAGGTAATGTCAGTGCTAGACTAAATAAAACTACTAACAAAAACTTCATTCTTTTTTGCTTCATTTGGTATTCCTCCTGTTTGATGAGGGTGTATTTGGTCTTACCGTTGTGCTCACCACCTTTCAAAAGAGGCTGCCATGGTAGTTAGAATTATTCTCTCAATCCCCCTAAAAAGCTTAGTTTATAATGTAATAGCCTATTGTTTTTTTGAAAATAGAATTGCATGAAATGATTTTTTGATAACGTTTTCAATTTTGTTAACAGATAATGCCTTTGATGGTGATTCGTCGCTAATTGTTCCATTGTCATTCGTTTTTTCGAAAGCTCTGCAAAGCTGTATTGAGATCCTTTGTGTGAGTGTAAATGTTCTTATACAAATCAAATAGTGTTTTATATTTTTGGACATTTTGTTCCATTGGATAAAATGTAGCAGCCTTACGAATGAACTGCTTTGCACAATCTTCAAGGGATTCAAACCACCCACTTCCAAAAGCAGCCAGCATAGCCGCTCCCATGGCTGGGCCTTGTTCATTTTCTAACTTAATCACCCTCGCATTGAAAATATCAGCTTGCATTTGCAGCCACGTTTCATTTTTAGCACCCCCACCAATAGAAACGACAGTATTAGCTGATTTTCCCGCTTCGCGGAATAGCTCAATTGATTCATGCAAAGAGAATGTGATACCTTCCATTATCGCCCTCAAAAAGTGCTCTCTTTTGTGGGCTCCATCCATTCCGATCAAGCTTCCCCGAATAGAAGAATCAGCATGCGGCGTTCTTTCACCCACCAAATAAGGAGTGTATAGCAGTCCATTGGCTCCTATCGGAATAGATTCCACCCCCTGCAATAATTGCTCAAACGATTCGTTTGGCGCAAACGTATTTTTAAACCAATCCAAGCTGTATCCTGCAGCGAGCGTGACTCCCATCGTATAAAAAGAATCCTTTTTTCCATGATTAAAAAAGTGCACTTTCCCTTTAAAGTCTCTTTCATTGTCTTCTTCATAGGAAAGTATGACCCCTGAGGTCCCAATACTGCATAATGTTTTGCCGGAAGAAAGAATATCCGCTCCAATAGCACCGCAAGCATTATCCGCTCCCCCAGCGTACACTTTTGTTTTTTCCAATAGTCCTGTCTCCGCGGCGACGTTCGGAAGCAGCGATCCTACACAATCATGAGATTCAACAAGCGGAGGACAAATATCTACAGGTATACCAAATTGTTTGCAAATATCATCACTCCACTTCTTGCGGGCAATATGTAAAAGTAAAGTCCCTGCTGCATCGGAGTATTCAGTGTGAATGGCACCAGTCATACGAAATCTCACATAGTCTTTTGGAAGCAAAAAAACAGCCGTTTTTTTGAAAAGTTCGGGTTCATTTTCCTTCACCCATAACATTTTAGGTAATGTAAATCCTTCTAGTACACGGTTTTTTGTGATGTCAAGCAGATGATCGCCAAATGTCTCGGTAATCCTGATACATTGAGGCGTCGTTCTGGTATCATTCCAAAGAATTGCATGACGCAACACCTGACGATTTTGGTCAAGCAGCACCAACCCATGCATTTGTCCCGAATAGCTTATCCCGTCAATATCCTTGGCTTGAACATCGGATATAGAAACCAATTCAGCCAATGCTTCAATTGTTTGCTGCACCCAGTCTTCAGGATTTTGCTCACTATATCCCGCCTTCTCTTGGATGAGCGGATAACGTTTGGACGTTTCTGCACAAACCTTGCCGTTTTGATTGACTAAAATGGTTTTAACAGCACTCGTCCCAAGATCTATTCCAATGACATACTTCATTTTTTTCACTCCTTCCCCTTAAAAAAACCATTCACTTTAAATAAATCCTAATTATAGAAAGGACCCGTCATAACAATCAGAAAGAGTAAAGGAATTATGACGGGTAGTTCGGTGACTTTGTATCGCAGGATCTGGAGCTTATCCCATTACACTTCTAAAATGTATTGGTTCAATATCGCTTTTAATCGCTCCTGTCTTCCAGATTCGTTTTTAATTGATTGATTATTTAGCGCATATTGCTCAAGTGTATTGAAATTAGCTCTTCCTTCTATAATGTCTAGACCAATCCCTTCAGTAAAGCTGCGGTAGCGGTGTTGAATCACATCTTCAAACACACGATCTTCGATTAATTTATGGGCGACTTTCAATCCTCTTGCAAATGCATCCATCCCTGCAATATGGGCATATATTAGATCATCAGGCTCAAAAGAAGATCTTCTGACCTTCGCGTCAAAGTTTAATCCGCCGCTTCCAAGGCCGCCATTTTGCAGAATTTCGTACATTGCTAATGTCGCAGAATATAAATCTGTCGGAAATTCATCTGTGTCCCAGCCTAACAGAGGGTGTCCCTGGTTCGCGTCAACAGAGCCAAGCAGACCATGCACTCTTGCCATGCGTAATTCATGTTCGAATGTATGCCCGGCTAATGTGGCATGATTGGCTTCAAGATTTAATTTAAAATGATTGTCTAAGCCATATTGCTTCAAAAAGGCAATGGTTGTTGCTGCATCTGTATCGTATTGATGGGTGGTCGGCTCTTTTGGTTTTGGCTCAATCAAAAACTGCCCTGTGTACCCGATTTCCTTCGCGTAATCCACTGCCATATGCAAAAATCTTGCCAAATTATCAAGCTCAAATTTTAAATCGGTATTTAACAATGTTTCATATCCTTCACGGCCGCCCCAAAATACATAGTTCTCGGCGCCAAGCTCTTTTGCTGTTTCTAACCCTTTTTTCACTTGTGCTGCAGCATACGCAAACACATCTGCATTGCAAGAAGTCGCAGCGCCATGGACGAAACGGGGATTTGTAAACATGTTTGCAGTATTCCATAATAGCTTAACGTTGCTATTTCTCATGTAATCTTTAATCATGCTCACGATCATATCTAAATTTTGGTTAGTCTCTTTTAGCGTACTTCCTTCTGGTGCAATATCCCGGTCATGAAAAGCAAAATATGGTGCATCTAGTTTTTCAAACATCTCAAATGCTGCTTCTACTCTCACCTTCGCTAGATCCATGCCTTTATAGTGATCCCACGGTCTTTGCATCGTAGCCGCTCCAAAAACGTCTGTGCCATCAGCAGTAAATGTATGCCAATAGGCAATAGAAAATCGCAAATGCTCTTTCATCGTTTTTCCGCCGATTACTTCTTGAGGATTATAATATTTAAATGCTAAAGGATTAGTCGAATCTTTCCCTTCGTAAACCACTTTGTTTGCGCTTCCAAAATAGTTGACTGAACTAGAATGAGATTGAGCCATGTGATTTCCCCCTTAAAAATAAATTCAGAACAGATCATGCAAATACAGATGTATTTATTTCATAGCTGCTTGTTAGTTTGTTGCCTGAACAAACTAACTTATTTTCATCTTATATAACCTCATCAGTATTTTCAATATTTTTTTTAGTTTTTTATGAACACATTAGATATAATAAAGGGAAGATTCGCTATGTACTATGTTCATACTTAATTTAAAGGTTATACAAATGGAGTGGATGAAGTGGATATCGCAGATCAAGCCTTTGTTAAAAAAGTAAATCAAAAGTTATTATTAAAAGAAATACTTAAAAATTCACCGATTTCAAGAGCAAAATTATCTGAAATGACTGGATTAAATAAATCAACTGTTTCATCACAGGTAAACACATTAATGAAAGAAAATCTTGTATTTGAAATAGGTCAAGGTCAATCAAGTGGCGGAAGAAGGCCTGTCATGCTTGTTTTTAATAAAAAGGCAGGATACTCCGTAGGAATAGATGTGGGTGTGGATTATATCAATGGTATTTTAACAGACCTTGAAGGGACGATCGTTCTTGATCAACACCACCATTTAGGATCAAATTCTCCAGAAATAACGAAAGACATTTTAATTGATATGATTCATCACTTTATTACGCATATGCCTCAATCTCCTTACGGTCTTATTGGTATAGGCATCTGTGTGCCAGGACTCATTGATAAAAATCAAAAAGTTGTTTTCACTCCGAACTCTAACTGGAAAGATATCGACTTAAAATCTTCTATACATGAGAAGTTCAATGTGCCTGTTTTTGTTGAAAATGAGGCAAATGCTGGCGCATATGGAGAAAAAGTATTTGGTGCTGCAAAAAATCACGATAACATTATTTATGCAAGTATCAGTACAGGGATAGGGATCGGTATTATTATCAACAACCATTTATATAGAGGGGTAAGCGGATTCTCTGGAGAAATGGGACATATGACAATTGACTTTAATGGTCCTAAATGCAGTTGCGGAAACCGAGGTTGCTGGGAATTGTATGCTTCAGAAAAGGCTTTATTAACATCGCTTCAGACGAAAGAGAAAAAAGTGTCCTATCAAGATATCATAGAGCTCGCCCATGCAAATGATATCAGCACCTTACATGCATTACAGAATTTTGGATTCTATTTAGGAATAGGCCTTACCAATATTCTAAATACATTCAATCCACAAGCCATCATTTTAAGAAACAGCATAATTGAATCCCATCCTATGGTTTTAAATTCAATTAGAAGCGAAGTATCGTCCAGGGTTTATTCCCAATTAGGCAATAGCTATGAATTATTACCATCTTCCTTAGGAAAAAATGCACCGGCATTAGGAATGTCCTCCATTGTGATTGATCATTTTCTGGATATGGTTACAATGTAATGTCGCTCTCCGCTCATCTTTAAAGATGAGCTTTTTGTTTGTTATATATAGGCACATTCTAAGATGAAAAAGGAGTCCTAAAATAGAGCCTCCTTTTTCAAATACACTTTATTTTTCTGTATAACGAAAATATCTAAAGTCGGCCGGAATATGATGACCGCTGGTATCTTGACATTGCATCCCTACAAAGGCTCCTGTAAAGAATCCTCCCCCACGGATGTAATCATCTGATAATTTTTTCGATTCCAATGCAATATCAATTTTGTGCCAATCTTCTTTGTTAAAAGAATAGAAATAATAATATTTTTCCTTGTCGATATTTACTTTTAAATATACATACTTTACTTCACGAGGAATAACAATTTTATTGTGTAATGGCTGTGAAAAAGAAAAGTTATCACATATTGTTAATTCAAGAATACGGCCGAGTTCTTCATCATACGTGATTTGAAGAGCCGTCCAGTTCTCTGTATTGTAGTAGTTCACCAATCCAGCAGCTTGTTGAAAATTTTCCGGGAAAAACGCTACAGCTGTTTCCGCTTCAAAATGGAGGCTTTGCCAGCGTCTGGCTACAAATGCCTGAGTAAATGTCGAGGTTAATGATTCATGACCGAATAATCGTAAATGATTTGGCGCTTGAGTCAATGAACCTAATTCATTCGTGAATGGAATCCTTAAAGTTTGAAAATTTATATTTAATGTTGAATCCTCAAATTCATCAACTTCCGGGTACGTTGCTTCAAACATGGTTTCGGGTATAGAAGGCGCTTCTACCTCCAAGCTTCCTTCTTTTCCACCTTCTACATAGGGCCATTCATCTTTCCAGTAAAGTTTTTGAATAGCTGTTTCTCTGCCCAAAGGACAATATCCTCTCTGCTGAAAAATTGACTCATCGTCTGGATGTATGGGACGTCCCGTTAAATGAGCTAAATACCACTCACCTGTATGTGTTTGAACAATGGATGCATGTCCGCATTTTTGCAATGGATTTCCTGGATCATGCCATGACGTTAAGATTGGATTATCGGGATGAACTTCATATGGTCCCTCAATATTTGCAGATCGGGCAATTGTAGCAGCATGTTCGAACCGTGTTCCTCCTTCTGCAGTTAGTAAATAATAATAGTTCCCGATATGATAAAGGTGCGGAGCTTCTGTTAGCTTTCTGTCAGTTCCTTTAAATATCACTTTCGGTTGACCGATTAATTTTTGCTCCTTATCAGAATATTCCTGGATGACAATTCCTCCAAAGGAGTGCCTGTCAATACGGTGATCCCATAGCATATTTAATAAATATTTTTTCCCATCCGTATCATGGAACAAAGAAGCATCAAACCCCGAGCTGTTTAATGATATCGGCTCTCCCCAATCACCATTAATCGTTTCACAAGTCACTAAATAATTGTGACAATCTTTCCAAGCGCCATCTACTACCTTAACGTCCGTATAGATCAGCCAGAACCTTCCATCACTATAGCTTAAACATGGTGCCCAAACCCCACCTGAATTAGGGTTTCCTTTCATGTCTAATTGTGAAACTCTCTGTAATGGGTGTGCAACTAAGCGCCAATTGACTAAATCTTTTGAATGATGTATCTGGACTCCCGGAAACCACTCAAATGTAGATACAGCGATATAATAATCCTCTCCTACCCTGCAAATACTTGGATCGGGATTGAATCCTTTAAGGACTGGATTGGTAATCTTCATTTGGGACTCCTCCTCAGTTTATTTTCTTTTTTAAGCTTTGAAATCATCAATATGATCCAAATAAACTTTGTCTCTATTCTCTAATTCTCGAACCATGTTTTTATATTTTTTCTCATCTAAGTTATAGAAATTAATATCAATTAAAGCCAGAGCCAGCAAGAACACGGGAATAATGGTGGTTGTAATTAAAATCCCCGTTAATGCCGCCGGAGTTTGTGCCTGATTTGCCACATATCCAAACTTATCAAGAACCAGACCCGGAACAACTCCTCCTAAGGCCATGCCGAATTTAAAGAAAAATCCGATAATAGCGTATATGAGACCGCCCATTCTTTTCCCAGTCCTGTACTCTCCATATTCTATTGTTTCAGGAATAAGCGCCCACATATATCCCCCGGCAGTGAGACTTCCAGCAGCAGCGATTAAGCGACAGACAAGTATGAGGTATACATTACTTGGCGGAACAAACAGTAAAGCTAAGAGGCCGATTATATTCAGTAATAATGCATAGTTTAGTAATTTCTTCTTCCCCAATATTTGATGTAGCCTTGGAATAAACGGTAAAATGACCAAAGCGGGCAAACTTCCGATCAAACCGTACCACTTCACCAAATCCTCTCTTTCTAAGTTATACGTTACGTAATAAATGCCCACCGAATTACTGATGGAATTCACTCCAAAAATAATGATAAAGAAAATACTTAATACAACAAGTGGACGATTAACACGAAACTGCTCAAATATATCCGTAAATTTAATTTTTTGTTCGGATTTTTGAAGAGTGACACGCTCTTTTGTGCTTTTAAAACAAAAAATTAAAAGGCACCCGCCTATCATTCCCAAAATTCCCATGGTTAGTTGCCAGCCAAGAGATTCGTTGCCGGAAGTATCGCTTAAATAAGCAGCCAGTAAAGGAACAAAAAATGCAACGACAAGTCCCCCAAGATTCGCAAATAACATACGGACAGACGTTATACTAACCACTTCTTGATTATTTCTGGTCATTGCAGATGTTAACGCGCCATATGGCACGTTTATCATTGTGTATGTAAGCGACAAGCCGACATAGGTGATATAGGCATATATTAATTTCCCTATATCCGAAAAATCCGGAGTTGTAAAACAGAGTATGGCCAGTATGACAAATGGAAAAGCTCCGAATAAAAGATACGGTCTAAAGCGTCCAAATTTGCTATTCGTTCTGTCAACTATTGTTCCAATAAAAGGATCAGCGAGTGCGTCGATTATTCTAACCACTAAGAACATAGTACCGGCGGCGGCTGCCGATAAACCAAATACATCTGTATAGAAAAACAAAAGATAAGTAGACACTGTTGCATAAATTAAATTACACGCAAAATCTCCAGACGCATATCCAACTTTTTCAACCATGCTAATCTTCTTTACATTTTCACTGAGCATGATTTCTCCCCTTTTCGATCCTTTAATATGGAACAGTGTGAAACGGTTTAAAAATCCCCTCAAACTTATGGACTTGACGTGTTTATAAAAGCGCTTTCAAAACAGAGCATTTTCATCATCTAAATGGTGATCAGCAAGCAGTAAACTCATCTTTTTTCGTCATACTTTATATGCTGAAAAAGGATAAAAGCTTCTTTCTTTTGTTTGTTATAATTCCCCCTTCCATCCATATTTAACAAGAGCTTTATCGATAGACAATTAAAATTCACCTCATTAGTTTGTTGACCGAACAAACTAACTTGACTTAATATTATAAAATCCCTTTGACTTTTTCAACATCTTTTTCAGAAAGTTTAAACAGGAATGAAATTAATATTGATTTTTGACTCTTTCGTTATATTCAGTGTCTCAAACATTTGCGAATGTCATGTATCAATTAACAACGATCAGTCCGAAAACAGATTCTTGTGTAACCACATGACAAAGATGATCTATGCGAAATAAGGAATTGGTTAGTGGTAAGCTGCATTTAAGAGTTTGATAAAGGTGTTACAGGATGTATGGAGACTGTTAGCGTATGGCAAGCTTGGTCATGAGTAGAAAGAAAAGGAATGGCCAGAGTAGTTTATGTTATAAGTCCAACCCTACATACATATATCAATACAGGAATAAATAAGAAGCAAAAACAGAGAAGCTTTCAACAGGAGTAGAAATGGCTATTTGACTGTCTGAGGACTAATGGCTTTGTTAAACACTATGATTTTTCCTTTCAAACGTATTTTAATCTTAAAAATTTAATTGAGGGTGAAAACAAAAGAGAATACAGAAATTAATTCTGTATTAATTTATTCAATATGTTAATTTTACTTTGGTCTTTATGATTCTTCTTCCTTCTTCTATAGCCATCTAATAAAGACTTTTTATAAACCTTGAGGTAATCATCAATCGTTAGCAAATGATATTTCGCTCCGTCATCTTCAAAAACCTCTAGGTTATTATAGTCTACATCTGCAAATGGTTTTAAATCCTCAATGTAAGCAATGCCTATTTTGGTATTAGTTTTCTTAAATTCATGCTCATGTAAATCAACCATTTTGTATCCATGCAGTTCCATCACTTTTTTTAGTTTTCCCCACTTTTCCTCTAAAAAATTTAAAGGAATAAGGATATCAATATCTTCTGGGGAAAAGCCCAACCCAGTTACCTTTTCAAGACCTAAAGAGCCATATAATAATGGAATGATGTCTAGCTCTTTATTAAAAATTTTAGCTATATTGATAAATTCATTATACAATTTCATTTTCTATCCCCAATATTTGGTAATTAATTATTTAAGATTCAACTGCCTCTTGAATTTTCATAAGCCATTCAATACTAATACCTCAAAGGGTTATTTTTTCAATAATCCTGAAAGTCATCTGTACAATATCTAAAAAGCCTTAAATACTGAATTAAAGAAAAACATCAATATGATAATGGCTAGCACAACAACAATTTCAAAAGTGTGTGAACTGCCATCTTCTTTTTCTCGTTCTTTCTTCTCCCTCATTTGCTCCCTATACTTTCTTTGTATTTCATCCTTTTTTTTATCCATCTTACTCGACCCCTTTCATCATAAAGTAAAGTCAAGCAATTCTGAAATTTCCCATTCCTTTCTGTTGACACTTAATTTAATCCAATCCTCATCATCAGCATATGGTTTTTTGAAATGGACAACTAATTGAATCATTCATTTCTCAGCCCGACCTTTAGAATCCTTCCCTAATTACGTAAAACCATTTTAGCTGTTGTCCCATGGCTTGTCGAACTGAACTAGAGCCATATAAAACTTAGATTTTTTTCAGTTTCTATTAAAAAAGAGTATTACACGTACTTATACTCTTCTACCCAGTCGTGGTATTTTTCATAAAGGTGACGTATTCGTTTGAAATCAAGAGCTATGACTTCACATCCGCGGTCATCATAGATAAAGAAAATAATGTCTTTTGTAATGTTCACAAAGAAAACATCAGGGTAATCAATAGAGTAACCTCCGAATTTCGGTTTCAATGGGAAATCCTCGTTACTGGCGGCTTTAAGTAATTCAGTTACACGTAAGTCTCGAGGTTTGCATAACAAGGAAAATTGCTGCATCTCATATTCTTCAGCTTTATTGATTTCGAAAGGGTAGGGATATGTCTTCACCATCATTTGATTCAAAAGATTTTTACACTTTAGAAACGGTTGATATACCTTTAATTTTCTTATACATTTCTCTTTCTTTTTGTGCTTATACATATTCGCCACAAGGAATATGTCATCATTTTGTTCGAATAATTCATTAAAAATGATTGAGGTTTGTTCATATACAATCTGAAACATCTTTAGATTCAATTCTTCATTTGCTTTGAGTTGATAGATATTTTCCCCAAGACAAAAATGGATTCCTGTTCCCCATTGATTATAGATGCTAGGAATTAATTCGAGGTTTTGAAACCTTTCCTCCATATACCCTATTACATTCATTCACACATTCTCACTTTCGGTTAATCGGATGATTTTATGTAGACCTAGAAAAATTGGCCTTCCTATGATTGTAACTTTAGTATACCATTTTCACTCTGGGCGATCGATAGAAATATGGTCTTTTTGGAACCCCCTAAAAGATAATGGACATCTGTTGCAGGTTCACTTTATTCTCTGAGTTCAATGACATATTAAGCAATTCAACATAGATCAATTCATACTAAGGCAAAAGTGAGAAGATCGGTTATAAAATGATTAACGTTAGATCAGTATAGTTCAATTCCACTCATCCTCTAAAATAGCGTAATAATATTCATCCCACCACTCATTGCCTTTTGGAATACACTTTTTAAAAAAGCCTTCTCTTCTCATTCCAATCTTCTCCATAACTCGGTATGATGGAATATTCTCAGGTTGACAAGTAGCTATAATCCTATGTAAGTTCATTTCTTTAAATCCATATTCCAAGAGAGCCTGCGCAGCTTCAGAAGCATACCCTTTATTTTGATAATTCGGATTAAACACCCACCCAATCTCATATGTATGTTCACCAAAATACTTATGAAAAACAATATGGCCGATAAGTAAATCTTCATCTATTAGTATGACAGGAAATTTTTCAGCGTCATCACCTTTGTTTTTATTTACAAATGCTTTTGCGTCCTCTTCAGTAAAAACCCCTTCTGGTATATACTTCATCACATTAATATCTGATGTATACGCATATACAGCTTGCCAATCTTTGAATTCGAATTCACGTATCAATAACCTTTTTGTTGTGATATGCATTAAAGTAACCCCCCTCACATTTACTTCATCTTTATTTCGATATGAAGACAACAATAACCTCTTTAAATGACTATCCTTATTCAATATTCAATAATATTGCCACTTACTTGAATCAACTGATTCTGACAGTGAACAAGCAATGGATTATGATTCACCGAGATAAACCTTCTACCCTTCTCTTAATTGAGAAGGTTTTTTTTCGTTTTTTAAGATAACATTAATCTTCCTTATTCATTTAAATGTGATAAAATATGACATATTAGTCTATTGGATACATATAGGGAGGGATTTCAATGGAGCAATTAATTCCGTCATCCGCAGTTGGAGTTAAAATCAATGAGTGGTATAAATACATACGGATGTTCGCCGTTCCAGATGCAGAGATATTAAAAGCAGAGGTTGAAGAAGAAATAAAACATATGAAGGAAGACCAAGACTTATTGTTGTATTATTCACTAATGTGTTTTCGTCATCAGCTAATGCTCGATTACCTTGAACCTAAGTCCTTGAATGAAGAACGCCCTAAAATTTCAGACTTATTAGAAAAGATTGAAAGTAACCAAACAAAACTTAAAGGTGTCCTGGAATACTACTGCAATTTCTTTAGAGGAATGCACGAATTTGATAAGAAGGAATATATAAAAGCAATAAGGTCATATAAAATTGCTGAGAAAAAGCTCGCTTTAGTAACAGATGAAATTGAACGAGCAGAGTTCTATTTTAAAATGGCAGAAGTGTATTATCACATGAAACAAACCCATGTATCAATGCACTATGCTGAAGCAGCCCTTAACATTTATAAAGACCAAAAAACTTATACTGTTCGCCGAATACAATGTGCTTTTGTTGTAGCAGGCAACTTTGATGATCTGGAAAGTCATGAAAAAGCAGTTCCGCATCTTCAGGGAGCCTTAAAAGACTCAAAAGCCATAAACAAACACAAGCTAATTGGTGCATCATTATATAATTTGGGAAACTGTTATTATAAGATGAAAGAGTATGACAAAGCTGCTGAATATATTGAACAAGCAGTCTCATTGTACGAAAACGATAAAAGTGATCTTCTCCCTCACACGTTATTTACACTGACACAAATTCACTTCAAAATGAAGGATATTGAAAAAGGCTTTATTCTTTATAAAAAAGGAATCGAGAAAGCACAAGCCATAAACGATGATGTCTTAGTTGCTGAGTTTAATTACTTAAAAGCTTTATATATCGACTCTATAGATAAACGCACAGTTTTTCAAACTTTTTCTGTACTAAAAGATAATGTTATGTATCCAGATTTAGAGGAATTAGCACTCGACACGGCTAATTATTGTAAGGAGATAGGGCAATTTGAAAACTCAACCACCTTTTTTGACGTAATGGTGGACGCCCGAATCCAAATACAAAGAGGAGAGTGTTTATATGAAATTTAAACTTGCATTAGCCACCTTGTCAGTTGTCGTTGGATTAGCAATTTTTAGTGGCTTTTCATCCTCGAATGACAAAGAGTTCCATGAAGCTAAAAGGAATATTACTTCTATTCAACCGACCAAGTTTTTTGTTTAATGTTAAACCCATTAGAAATATTATTGAACAATGAGGGCTACCAATTGCCAACTCTTGATTAATTGTTAACTCATTAAATTAAAAAGACCGCACTTATTATATTTTATAGTGCGGTCTTTTGTCTTTAAAATAAAATTTAATGGTTAACTTTCACTAAAGGCTTATATCATATGAATCAGAGGGCATTTGAAAATTGAGTACATTATTCTTCAGTAGGCTTATATGAATGATATAACATCATTGACAGATATTATATGGATTTTCAAAATCACTTTACACATGTAGCATAAATCTCTGTGATTCAACTATTTAAGCATTCCCTAATCATCTTCATTAAGAATATCATCATAAATACTAGGTATGTCATAAGCAATACGGTTAGCAGATTTATAGATCTCTTCAACTATGTTTGGTTTGGAAGAAGAGGAAAAAGACAATTGGAAGTGAAATTGATCCTTGTCTCTTAATTCTTTCTGATAATCTTCGTCAGTAATAAATGCAATACTGTTTGAATGAGAATACTTGTAAACAATAAAAGAAACAAAAGTTCTCTTATCCCATGAATATTTCTCTTCTTCATAATAAAAACGAGTTTGATATGTTCCTGTTAAAACATAAAAATTTTTTTTTAATTCAACTGACAAAACATGCCCTCTGTTTTCTGCTTCAGTAGGAAAGTCAATACCTCTCCAAATTTCATCATGTTCTAAAGTAGTCCATTCATATTTATCGCGGTTTTTATAAATCTTCTCTAATACTTTTATGTCCTCTTTTTTGAAACTATTCATTTCAATCAACCCCTTCTTTCATACGTTCCAAATACATTAAAAGATCATATATTAATCTATCAATAACCTCTTTATTTTTATTTCCTTCTAAATGAATCAATTCTTCAGACGTAAGCTTATTTTTGTTTATAAGACTTACTAAGTTTCTAATCTCTGTTTGGTATGGTTTTAAGTACAGCTCTCCCTCAGTTTTATCTAGTAGTTTATATATATGAAGAACGTTCAAACAAGATTTTTTAAAAGTGTTTGTAACATTACCTTTAGAGATACATTCACCAATATCCTTTAAAGACTGCATGAGCTCCGTTTTTGCTTTTCCGTTTAAGTATACTATGTCAGTTTTATTTTTAACAAAATCTACATGGGAGTACTTATTATATAATATAAAAACCAACAATAACGAAATTGAAGTAAATAAAAAACCACATATCACTAAAAAGTCTGAAAAAATTGCATTACGTAATATTTCATGAAATAACAACACGAACAATAAAGATAAAATAATTGGCAAAGGAAAACACAATAGAAATAAAATCGGAAGTCTATTACTCAAGGATTTGATTTTGCTACCAAGCATATTTAATACCTACCTTCTCAAAATCAAGACCTGTTTAGCACATTATAACAAATGCTAAGCAGGCTTTATCGTATCTAAAACAAATTGACTTTTTGCAAAACGAAACACTTTCTCTTAATTATAATAAATATTTTCCAACATTTCATTAATCCAGAAAAATATATTCAAGAGTAAAGAGATTATCAAACTACTTTGTTTTGTAAAAAGTCAGCTCCTTTATTATGATTTATGTCCCCCAGTAAGCCCAGCTCTGTGAATTGCTGTCCCTGCGGGTGTATAAGAAACTGCTCTTAGAATCGCATTCGATCCGTATTGGCTTCTAATTCGATCCATCACAAACCCGAGTTTCCTTCTCTTTTCTTTATTTACCTCAAATAAACTCAGCTGCTGATTCACGTCCTCCTCTATATTAGAAAGAGTGACTTAAATACTTCTCACTGTTTTACCCGAGTAAAACTTATTAAAGAGCATCAATCAACATTTATAAATGTCCATTGTGATATTTGTGGGAAGCTCAATTGTTTTAGATCGATGAAATCCACCACCAAGATCATCCTTACTGTATCCAATACCCAGGCTGATTGTTCGACCATCTTTGTTGTGTGTACGTGCCCTTCTTGCGACTTCCTCACAAATTTCCAAAAGAACAGCCTTAATCTCTTCTCTCCTTATATAATCCCTCAGTAAAATCTGACTCTTACCAAAACTAATCTGTCCTTGCATCAAAGGAGCTCCTATTTCTGATAAATCGATTCCATGCGCATGATAGTACAACTGGTTTCCCATTATTCCGAACTTCTTTTCAAGCAACTCTAAAGGAAATTTAGCTAACTGACCTACAGTTGATATTCCAATCCGATTCAGGTTTCTTTCCATCCTCCCTCCTATCCCCCACATTTTAGACAACGGGTGAACCTTCCAGAGTTTATTTGGCACATCTTCATATCTCCAACGTGCAATACCACTCTTTGTTTTCTCACTGTCCAGGTCAAGTTCAAGCTTACTGAGTAACATATTATCTCCAATGCCTACTGTGCACATCAAACCAAATTCTCTCGACATGCTGCTTTGGATTGCTTTGGCAATTTCTTCAGGATTTTCTTTTCCTGCATCTAAAAAAGATTCATCAATTGAATACGTATGGACGCATTTTTCAGGAACAAATCTGTAAAACAGTTTTGTAATCTCAGTTGAAACTCTGATGAAAAGCTTCATTTGCGGATTTACAATGTGTATTCTTGGATCTTCAGGTATCTCGAACAATCTCGATCCTGTTTTGATTCCAAAATCTTTTTTAAGTGCAGGAGATGCAGCTAACACTACTCTTCCCTGTCTCTCCGTATTTCCGACAACAGCAAGATAGCATGTTAAAGGATTAAGCCCCATTGTTACAGCCGATACAGAAGCATAAAAGGATTTCATATCGACACAAAGTATATTCTTACGTGGAAATTGCGAGTAATCAATCATTGTATGTAACTCCTATGATGTTATTCATGTTGATATAAACTGTATTGTCATTCTGGTCTTTTACATGAAGCCTGTGTTGTTCAAAATTAATGTAATGGACTCTGCCGATGACATTTTCAACGAATCCATTGTTAAAGAGTTTAAATCTCAACTCTTTATTAAATTCAAGTGCCTCAGAGACGAGTATATCCATCTCTTCAATTTGTTGGTCATCTAAGGATGGTTTTTCAATTTTTGATACATCAATCAAATCTTGTTTAAGTTGTGTTAAATGTTCTGGAAGCATCATTGATGTCCATTTGATTGTTCCTCGATCTCTAAGCATATCGACTCACTCCTTTATCGATCTAATATCAACAGAACAAATGTTCTTTATTCAATATAAATAAGAACAAAAGTTCGATGTAAATGTTGGTAATAAATAAAACCCCCTTATAAAAGGGGGTTAATTAGGAGCAAATCAAGTTGCCATATTACTTAGGGTTTCATTGAAAGAAATGTACGACAAATATGCTGTCAAAGTTATCGTAACGCTTCGCTTCTGCTATCATCCTCTAATTAAAGTTGCAATGGATTTAGTTAGAATTCCAGATATAAAACATACAACTGTCATGATAGTCACCCAGATTAAAAAAGTCGGCTCTAACCCTATTTCAATTAGCATAAAAACTAAAGAGAGTACAAATATAATCAAGGTTGTTACCCATACTCTTTTGAAAATAAAGTATCCTATTATCCCTAAGATAAATGATACAGCCGGCAGTACTAGTAGTATTAAAAATGCAGGACCACCCAAATGAGATATCCTCCTAATCTTATTCATTATGCAATAATTCAAAACGTGCAATTTCCCATTCTTTTTTCGCTTTTAATGGTGTTGTGTTAACCTTTTTCCCTGATTTTAAGTCATAGGAGGTTATTTCCCCTAAGACATTCTCTTTTTGCATGTCAAACCCCTTGATAAGGACGTACATGTTACTATCATCAAATTTAATATCATTCAATAACATTTCACTATTGCCTGCATAGAATTTGAAAGATTTTTTCTTATTTAGATTTTCATCAAAAAAGCTAACTTTTCCATTGTATGAGACAGCAACGATCTCATCATTTATTCTTTTTAATTTTGTTGGGATGAATCCATTCTCCATTACAACTTCTTTTTTTGTTTTTAATGTCTCCTTATCAATCAATAGTATTTTTGAAGCTTCTTTTTCATTTACATTATCATTAATAGCTAACATAAATGTTCTTTTATCAAAAGTTTGGAATGCATCTTTATCATCTGTGAAATAAACAGTCTTATTTGGAATGGAGACCTTCTTTTCCTGCTTGTTCGTTTTTGGATTAATTGAGATGATGGACATATTCTCTTCATCACTCGTAATAGCGTAAATTTTATTATCTAGGACTTGTGCTGAAACAATCTCTCCATCAAGTTTAATTTGGTTTTTCTTTTGTTTGTCATCTTTCCAATAAACCAATTCACCTTGTAATCCTGAGTCAGTGTACCCAACGTTTATATCATGTAACACATAATTCTCTGAAGTGTTAATGAAAAAAGCTCCTTCATCTTCGGTTGCTTTAGATAAGCTTTTATCATTAAATTTCTTAATACGTCCAGTTTTGTTATTGATCATAAAATGGTTATTGCTTCTGTTTGAAGAAAAAAACGTATCATCTTTATTGTATGATGATGTGCTAAGATTAATTCCGTCCTTTATCATGATACTATCCTCTACTGATCCATCATCTTTATATATTGCTAACTCAGAACCTCTGTCTAATGTGTGTGAAAATCCAACAATAAAATCTCCTTTACTTATATTTTTTAAACCAGTTTTATTGTTGTTCCTTTCTGTCTTATTCCCTGTCGGTTGTAAATCACAAGAGCATGTGACTATAAGAATACTCATCAGAATAAAAAGGGCCTTTAGTCTTTTCATTTTTTCCTCCTTATGAAGCAACAAAACAATCGGTTTTAATCCGATTGTTTTGGCTTTTTCTGATTTGTTTAAATCATCATTTTCTGTGGTGGAATATTACCGTATTGTCTGATTTGACTAATTCCATTGGACTTACAACAGTGTCCCATTTAATATTGTCAATGTCGTGTCCTTGGTTTTTCCAAGAACGCCATGCTAGTTGAGAGCAGTAGAATTTTTTTGTTGTTTTTTTGTCAAAGAAGTTTTTATTATATTTCTTTTTGGCGTCAGCCTGTTTCTCTGCATATTTTGCAGCATTTATATATTTATCATTATTTGATTTTCTAACCCATAGCCCATAAACTTTCTTTTTGCTTCCCCAGTTATTAGTATATCTACGAACTCCATCTTGTTTAATTGGGCTCCAATCTTTATGCCAGGCTTCAACTGTTTTTGCTTTATTTCTAGATACAATAGCGGCATGTCCTACACCAATAGACCAGCTGCCAGAGTTAACCTCATAACTAACTAAGACATCTCCTTTGGTGCCCAATGACCCTGAGACTTTGTTTTCTGGTTGATATTCAGGTTCGTTCCACTTGTGTAAAACTTCATCAATTTCACCGGATTCTTTCAATTTTTTTATTTCTTCTTGTGACTCATTGTATAAGTCATCTGCATGTTTTTGTACAAATTGATATTCTTCCTTGCTCATTTCATAAAACTTATTAATCTGCTCATCGGTCAAGCCTTCTGCTTTTAACTCTTGGATTTCAGTTTGAACTCTTTGATCGGCAAGACTCGGGAATCCATCCGCTTTTGCACTATTACTAAACCCCAGACCAGAAATTAACATTGTTGTAGAGAACATGGTTGCTAATAAATACTTACTCCTTTTCATTGTAACATCCTCCCTATCAATTGTTAACTTTTTTTCAAAAATATAGAAGCAACAACACTTTTGAAGCAGCACACCAAAGGATTTGTGTGCTTTAATTTAGAGTTATGGAAGTGAATTGTTCGTTATCCTAATAACTCCCTTTCTCACTAAATCTTCCTACATTGACGATGCTCGACAGCAACAAAAGTTAATTAAACCCTTTTTATGTACCAAATCACCCCCTACCCAGACCCTATCACAATATTTGGCTGTATTGAATACCTTGTCTTATAAACAGATCAAAATCACCATTTATTCCAATATTTGAAAAAAGTTGTGCGTAGTTGATCTTTAACAAACACACAAGTTGTTCTTTATGTCACGTTTTCTGGGTTATTCAAGTGCCAATTTTCGATTTATCTTGTCAAGACTCATAAAACTGGTACAAAAGAACCCCTCCGTAAATATAGACCTAAGTCACATTTTCACTTCATATTGAAAAAATTGGCGCTTAATTTTTTTGAAAACACCTCATACTTGGGTTTGGATCTTCCCTCTGTGAACTACTTCTGACAACAAAAAAACGAGGCTGACTTACACCACGTTTTTGTCCTTTATTCATTCCATTTCAGATGGGAAAAATAAAGACTGTCGAGACTTTACTCAACAGTCTGATCCTTTTTTACAAACTCAACTTTTATACTTAGATTCCTACCGGAAGCTCTGCGACCTGCATGTCACCAGATGCTGTACTACTGTTAGCGTGTGTACCAAGACTTAAAGATAATCCAAAGAACGTTACCGCTAAGACTGAGCCAAGGATAAACTTCTTCATCAAATTCCCTCCAGTTTCCTCATATTCTCTTTGACTTCGATTGCTTTATTAGCAAATTCCAAAGCCTCTTTGTAATACTCACCCTTCTCATAATACCTTGAGATAACCAAGGAAAGGTCACTTACTCCATCTAAGTCACCTTTCTCTTCTAAGTATTGTACGTTTTCCCTGCATTTGTCAATGCTTTCATCTACCCTTTTACAATATAGGTCATGAATAATATTTATTTTGGTTTCATAAATTTTATTCGATCTAAACTTAAGCTCATCTTGTCCTTTCTTGAGATAATACATGGCGTTATCCCTGTCGCCTATTTTAAATCTTTCTCGGACAATCATATAAATGGAGTTAATGTAGTAAACAGATTCACGCCATTCATTGCATCTAACAGCTTTCTTAATTGCATTTATACATTCTTGAGATTTATCAAAATTCGAATAAAGAATGCTAATGTTGTGATATTGCATTGCCTCATAAAACTCATCTTTAAGTTCCTTGGCAGTCTTGATTGCAGTAAGAAAGTATTCCTCTGATTCTTCAAACTTCCCTAAATGCATATAATTCGTTGCCTTAATGACATAACAGATTGTAAGGTGTCTTTTATAATCTTCATGTTGACTGTATATATTGATTGCCTCATTAATATAGCCTAACGACACTGCACTTTGATGTAGTGTCACATAGAGAGAAGCTGTTTTCATATAAAACTCTGCTGCTTCAATATCGTTTTCAATTTTAGAGAGCTTCTTTTCCGCAATTTTTAGCAAACTGATAGCTCGCTCATAATTCTTTGTATAGGACATGTACTCAGCTTCGTAGAGATAAAAATAGTAGTCAATCAAGTTATCAATATTGTAACCCTCTAGCTCTTTCTTCTTCACTTTCCAGTCGTTTGGAGGCAGTCCCTTACCTTTGTTTTTGAAAAGCATCATTTTGAACCTAGACTCTAAAAGCTGATAATAAATGATAACCTTATCGTCTTCCTCCATATGGTTCAAGGATTCCTTAGCTTTCTTAAGAAGTTGCTCTGCCAAATCTATCTCACATTTCTTAATAGCAACATGAAGTTCATTCAGAGTATTAGCGACTACCTCGTGTGCGATCGTACCCATTTATAACCCCTCTTTTCTAAAATGTTTCGAATTATTAAACAATATAACAGACATTTGCAATATTTGGAATAATTTAAAAGTGGTTTTCGGTAAGTTTTCGTCATACCGCAATAACCTTTTGGGGAAGGGCATGCTAAAAAAGTCCCTATTTCTTTTAATTAGTCCGCCTACTGATTGCATTATTGTCTTGAAATAAATAAAAGCGGGCTCCGAAAATGGAGTACCCGCTCTAGAAATATTGGCAAAATAAATTGTTTAGGATTTAAAATAAAAAAAGAACCTGCATTAAGCATGTTCTTTCCCTAATTTACAAACATTTGTTTTATGGATAAAACCATTATTTTATTTAGTTTCAAATTAAGCTGTATTACTGATTGAAGCTATCTTCGGTGAATTTAAAGGTTTGTTTTAAATTACGACCTTCTTGTCCTTTTTGAGACCATATAATTTCCACCTCTAATTCAGAAGCCTTATCAGCCAGCATAATGTGCTTAAACCTTAACGGTGAACCATCGTTTAAACTTTCTGCCAGAGCTCTTGAATCTTCACTTTGTTTTTCACACTTTTCTTCAGGACATCCGAAAAGTGAATATTTGGTAATTGAATTAGGATTATCTCTAAACAATTGTACATTCGCTGTGGCTGCCTCTTTCCCAATGTTTTTAATTTCAACGGAATAGACTTTATACTCTCCTTTTTTAGGACTTGCAAATTCTTTTTCGTTTTTTGCTTCACTTAACTCTACTGACCATTGATCAGTTTTTTGTTTGATGGGCAATTCCTTAAAAGATGACGCTTGAGTTTTTGTTTGCACAAAAAACAGCACAAGTTACAAGACACTTAATAAAAGTAACAACTTCTTCATTTCAGTTACCTACCTTCTTTTTTTATTATCTTGTCCAATAAAAGTGTCTTATACATTGTTTTAACCAATAAAAAAACTCTCAAAAGAGAGTTCAACGGGGCTGACCCCTGAACCGGTTGCTCAATTGACTGCGCTTCAGCAAAGTTCGGTAAAAGTTAGCAGCAGAAGCAAACTCACAACAACACTCAAAATCTCCCGATAGCTTTTCATTGATTCTCTCTTTCCCTTAGAAATTTCAATACATTTCCGTTATAATGCAAATGATGTAAAAAACAAAAAATAGGAAAATAATACTTATTTTACAAAAAACCTTTGAGTTGATCTAATATAATCTCAGTATCTTCATTTTTGGGCTTCCCTAATTCTTTAGCAGCTTCTTGTACGACAGTTCTTAGATTATTTGACTTTATTTGGTGTGAGTATGAAGATACAATTGACATCAATACGTCAGCCAATTCAAAAGCAATGTCACCTTGTGCTCCTATGGAATTATCTTTAATAATGTTCACCAACCACTTTAGATCTTCGACACTTTGGATTGGAAAAAGAGAAATCCTATGAATCTCCATAGGGTTTTTATTAGTCAGAATTTTTTCAACTTCTTCTTTCTGAATAGCATCTGGATCGTTTGGATCAATACTATGAATTTGATCAAAATCCGCTTTTTCATCTTCTTGAACTTCTTCGTATTCGTGTGTATAGAGTTTAGATAAGAATTCATCAAATGAATCTGCAATCTTAAAATCATTATTTAATTCTAGCTCAAAGTAATGAACAGGCGGATTTTCATTAGTTAGACGATAATCTAACGCAACCCAATTATGTCCATCCCCCTGTATTAACAATAATCTTTGTGGTAGACCCCACTCTTTTATTAGATCTTCACTCTCTAATATCCCCAGATCCTTTCCTATTCCTCTAATATGATCAACTTCAATATGGTCGTCTGCCCACGATGTTTCCTGATCTGTTGGGAATGCATTAAAATTAATTAATCCACCATTTTGTCGGATAATCATTTTTTTATATTGTTCAGGTAAAGTAAAGTTTAACTCTTGTTCAACATTCTTTATTTCATCTTCACTAATATCTTTTAACCTAAAAGGATCATATTCACTGTTCTCCCAAAACTCACTCATTGCATTACCTCCTATGGGCTATGTAATGATTCTCCAAGACTATACGCTTTTAAATTCGGAATGTTTCATCAAAGTTGTGATGGAAAATAAAACAGACGGTGATGTTTTTCACTTGAGGCTTATCTTAGAAGAAAAGCCAGAGAGTATGTGAGAGAACTCTCTGGCTTATAGTGGCTGATATACCAACTATGATACATCTACAGGATACTTTATATTTGCAGTGTATTCAAGCAGCTTTCAGATTTAAATAAAATTCACATTTTATTTAGAGTCGAGAGGAGAAATTTGTTCCAACATGCTAGAAACTTAACTGTCTGAATTTTTTGATTATACCTTGAGAAACTAAGTGCTAAAATGGGATATGTTACAAAGAAAGGTGGAATAGTATGGATAGTTTCGGAAAAAGAGAAACTACATGGCAATACAGAATAAAACATAAAGACCCTTTAACACAAGAGTAAATCGAAGTCTCCAAAATGGTAAACAAGTTGGTAGCACATTCCTAGAGTTTTTAATAGAAGAGCTTGAAGAAGCGAAAGACGACTGGATTGATGATGAAGATTGTCCTGCCTAAGCCCCTGTATAGAATAGAAAACTGCACTCATTTTGTTTTAAAATGAAGTATGGAACACATATAGTAGTTATTGCTGGCTGTATGTGCAACTTAATGTCTTTTTACTTTGAAGAAGCATTACGTTCATCTTGAATAGTTCGGTCAAAGTTCAAATGAAAATTCTCGAATTAAGTCCTTTGTGTATATATTAATTTTGAGAAAAGGAGGGATTTGTGATTTTTTATTATGAAGTAATTTGTATAAGTTGCAGGAAAAGATTTAGAGTATATGAAGGTACATTGAAATATAAGCAAGTTAAAGAAAACATGAAAGGAAAATATACTTGTGAAGAATGTAGTCATAACATACGTTTAGAGGCTATAAAAAACTTTTTTAGATAACATTTTTTTAAGAATTTCTTATAGTATGTTAACTAGAAAACTGCAAAAGTCTGATCTAATAGGCTTTCTTTTTTTGCATAAAAAAACTCCCGGTTTATTCATCGCGGGTTGATTTTTATGCTTAAATCATCCTTTTTATTCTTATTGGTACAAAAATACGAGATTTTTCAACCTCGTCAATTCACAAACTTATTTTATGAGCTTTTCAATTTCCGCCTTTGTTTTCGGCCCATAAATACCGTCAGCTTTTAATCCATTCATTAGCTGGAACCGTCTTACGGCATCGGCGGTTTTCGGTCCATAATAGCTATCGATCCCAAAGTTTTTGGCTTTCTTATCCGGATAGAAATGCAATGCCGATAACGCTGTTTGAATTTGCTCAACTGCATTGCTGTGCATCAATGGGCTCTTCACTTTAAAAATGCCGGAAGGTAGATTAAAGGACGATTTCTTTTTTGCTTGAGCTTGATTTTTTAACTGTCTTAGATGAAGTTGTTTTCTTGCTAGATGTTTTGCCGCCAAGCGCTTTTAATTCAGCATCAGTTGCAGCTTTGACTTCATCCCAGCGCCCTTCTGACAAGATACGATGCGGGCAATACTTTCCGCTCCAATCTTGATGCTTCCGCACACGATCAATACCCCATCCTCGTTCTTTAAGCAGCTGCGCCACAAATTAATAGCCAGCTTTTCTGCCGCGTAGTATTTAGCCCCTCCTGACTTGCTGTAGCAGATTTCAACGCCAATAGACTTACGGCGTTTGTACCGTCGCCTGTGTGCCATGCATTGCGATTTAACGGCAGGCCTTGAATAACCTCTTTGTCATCAACTGCAAAGTGAACACTCGTTGAACTGGTGTTTCCGGTCATGTAACTGACCTCGTTAGCAGCTGACGCGTCGTTTGCCGTGTTATGAATGGTGATGTATTCAGCGTCCATGTGATTCGGGCATTCCAAACCGTATTTAGCTTCTGATACAAGATTCATTTTCACTTTGATTGTCATAAGTGTACTCTCCTTTATTTTGATATAGAAAAAGCCGCCGGGTTACCCAGCAGCCTGTTCATCTTTTTCGTTTGTTTATTCGTTGTCACTTTCGATTACGTGAAGACGATCAGTAATGGCAGCCGGAATCTTAACGCCAATCTGTGTAAGGTTCTCCGTAATGGAAAGTCCCTCATTAAAAGAACGGTTCCAAATGTCAGGACACCGTTCAGATTGAGGATTGTATCTACGATATTTGCCACAATTGGAGTTAGATTCATAACTTCAAATTTTTTTGGTCGTATTTTGGTCAAGGACCAAAAATATTGTTCTCTTAATCTTTTGACCAAAATTTAAAAATCCCCTGACACCAATAGTGCCAAGGGATTGAGAGATTAATATTGAGACATATATTGTTCGCGCTCCCAAGGGTGAACTTGTGTGCGGAACATATCCCATTCGATTTCTTTTGCTTCGATGAAGTGTTCGAATAGGTGCTCGCCCAGCGCTTTGACCATGACTTCGTTTGATTTGAATTCTTCTAGCGCTTCCGCAAGAGTTGCTGGAAGGTCAACGATTCCGTTTTCCATGCGCTCTTCTTTGCTCATCACATAGATGTTGCGGTCGATTGGAGCTGGCGCTTCCAGTTTGTTTTTGATTCCGTCTAATCCTGCAGCAAGCAATACGCTAAGTGCAAGGTACGGGTTAGCAGCTGGGTCTACACTGCGTACTTCAACACGTGTGCTGATGCCGCGGGAAGCCGGGATACGGATAAGCGGGCTTCTGTTTTGCGCGCTCCATGCTACATAACAAGGTGCTTCATAGCCAGGAACAAGACGTTTGTAAGAGTTTACTGTCGGGTTTGTTACTGCTGTAAAGCTTGTTGCGTGCTTCACGATACCTGCAATGAAGTGTTTCGCTGTTTCACTTAGCTGAAGATCTGCGTTTTCGTCAAAGAATGCGTTAACACCATTTTTGAAGAGTGATAGATTGCAGTGCATACCTGAACCGTTCACACCGAACAATGGTTTTGGCATAAATGTCGCATGCAGGCCGTGTTTGCGGGCAATTGTTTTAACAACTAGTTTAAATGTTTGGATGTCATCACAAGAGCGGACTGCTCCAGCATATTTAAAGTCGATTTCGTGCTGACCAGGTGCTACTTCGTGGTGAGACGCTTCGATTTCAAAGCCCATCTCTTCAAGCTCAAGCACGATATCGCGGCGGCAGTTTTCTCCTAAGTCAGTTGGAGCTAAGTCGAAATATCCGCCTTTGTCGTTTAGTTCAAGCGTTGGCTCGCCTTTTTCGTCTAATTTGAATAAGAAGAATTCAGGCTCAGGTCCAAGGTTGAAATCGCTGAAGCCGAGGTCTTCCATTTCTTTCAGAATCCGTTTTAAGTTGTTTCGCGGGTCACCTTCGAAAGGTGTGCCATCCGGATTATAAATATCACAGATGAAACGTGCTACTTTACCTTTTTCAGCTGTCCATGGGAAGATAACAAATGTATTTAGATCTGGATACAGGTACATGTCTGACTCTTCGATACGAACGAATCCCTCAATAGAAGAACCGTCAAACATGACTTTATTATCAAGCGCTTTTCCAAGCTGGCTTACAGGAATCTCAACATTCTTGATTGTTCCAAGAATGTCAGTAAATTGAAGACGGATATACTTCACGTTTTCTTCTTTTACTAATGTTTCGATATCTTCTCTAGTGTACTTTGCCATTTGGTAAAACTCCTCCTCTTAAAAGGTAAATGTATATAGCAAAACAGTTGCTAACGGATTAATGAAAGAAGCGGGACATGTCGCCTTGACGGAATGTATTCCCTCTTTGAAAACGGCCGGCTTGCATAAGCTCGTTTTTCAGGAGCTGTCTCAGTTCGTCATCAGACAGATCATGTTTCATTGGTTTTTTCGTCTTCTCATTTTGTTTCTTCTCCGGCTCGGCTTCCGCCTTCGCCAGAATCTGTTTAATTCCTGCCATATTTACACCTTGTTCTATCAGGTGCTTGATTTCTAACAGTTTATCTACATCATGAAATGAAAATAATCGTCTATTCCCTTCACTTCTGGCTGGAAATATCAGTCCATTTTCCTCATAATATCGAATTTGTCTTGCTGATAACTCCGTTAACTGCATGACAATTCCTATCGGAAATAAAGGCATTGAGCGGCGAATATTATCACTCATCTCAATTTCCTCCTTTTCTTAACTTAGTTTCATTATAGGTGATGTTATATTTTGTGTCAATACGATGTAAGGATTCTTAACATCAAATTAAGAGAAATTTTTAAAAAATTTAAATTAATTGCTTTTCCATCAATGAGTCTACCGCACTGCATATGGCATTCTTCACATGCGAATAGGTTAATCCTCCCTGAACATACGCTACATACGGCGGGCGAATAGGGCCATCAGCTGATAATTCGATGCTTGCTCCTTGAATAAATGTGCCTGCTGCCATAATGACATCATCTTCGTATCCCGGCATATAGGCCGGATAAGGCGTCACATGGGCATTGATTGGCGATGCAAATTGAATAGCCTGGCAAAAAGCAATCATCTTTTCTCTGTCAGAAAACTCAACGGATTGTATTAAATCCGTTCTTTTCGCATCCCATTTCGGGTTTGAAGTGAAGCCGAGTTTTTCAAGAAATCTTGCTGTAAACACCGCTCCCTTTAGACTTTGAGACACAACGTGAGGCGCCAAAAAGAATCCTTGGTACATTTCTTGGAGCGAGTAAAGAGACGCCCCTGCTTCTCTGCCGATGCCAGGTGACGTCATACGGTATGAGCAAGCTTCAATCCATTTCGCTTTTCCAACAAGGTAACCGCCTGTTTTCGCAAGACCTCCGCCGGGATTTTTAATAAGAGATCCCGCCATCAGGTCGGCTCCGACATGGCAAGGCTCAAGCTCTTCCACAAATTCTCCGTAACAGTTGTCCACAAAGACGATCAGGTTTTCATTGATTTCTTTTACAAAACGGATCATTTCTTTTATTTCACTAATTAAGAAAGAAGGGCGATTGGCATACCCTTTTGATCGCTGAATGCCGATTACTTTAGTCTTCGGATTAATCGCAGCGGCGACTGCATCGTAGTCTACCCTTCCGTCTTCTGTCAGATCAACCGCATTGTAGCCGATTTGAAAATCCTTTAATGATCCAGCGTTTTCTCCGCCTCTGACGCCCACAATTTCCTCTAGCGTATCATACGGCTTGCCCGTTATATAAAGGAGCTCGTCCCCCGGTCTGAGGACACCGAACAAAGCAATCGAGATGGCATGTGTGCCTGAAATGATTTGCGGCCTTACAAGCCCCGCTTCTCCGCCAAACACATCCGCATATATGCTTTCAAGCGTGTCTCTTCCGATATCATCGTAGCCGTATCCAGTAGACGGCGTGAAATGCGTGTCGCTTACTTTGTGTTTTCTATAGCTTTGAAGCACTCTCCATTCATTGCGCTCGCTGATTTCTTCTATTTGTTTATGAACGCCGGCAATGTCCGCTTCCACTTCCATTGCCGTTTTTTTGAGTAATTCTCCGTGTGTTAATGTGTCAAACATGTCTTTATATTTCCTTCCTACATATACTTCTTTAATTCACCGATGATACTTTGCTCTTCTTGGACATAGCCCGATATGTCATACCGTTCATTTTCTTCATTAAAATAGAAGCGGTCTACCATCGTTTCCGATTTGATTCTGGAAAGGAGCTTCCCTTCACTTGCCGGCACATGTGCTTCAAAAGACGTTAACAGCTCTTTGCGCAAATAGCGCTGAATCGCTTCTTTAAAGGTTTCATCGTCGTCCTCAAATTTCGCACTGACCATAATATGATCCCTTCCGGCGGACGGTATAAAATCAGGCAGTCTTTGATCACGTTTATTGTAAGCCGTGAGCATCGGGATATCGTCTGCTTCAAGTTCCTCAAGCAGACGAAGGACTGTTTTTTCATGTCCCACATAATCCTCATTTGAAGAATCAATTAAATGCAGGATCAAATCTGCTTCTTTTACTTCCTCAAGCGTTGACCGGAATGCAGCAATCAATGTCGTTGGAAGATCCTGAATAAATCCTACTGTATCTGAAAGAAGAACACTGTAGCCGCTTGGCAGGACCATTTTTCTCGTCATCGGGTCCAGCGTGGCAAACAGGAGGTCTTCTTCATAGCTGTCAGCACTCGTCAGGCGGTTGAACCATGTTGATTTCCCCGCGTTTGTATAGCCGACAAGCGCAATTTGAAGCACACCGTTTTTCTTCCTTCTTTCTCGATATCGGCTTCTATGACGAATGACAGTTGAAAGCTGTGTGTTGATTTCATGAATGCGATTTCTGATATGGCGGCGGTCGGTCTCCAATTTCGTTTCTCCGGGACCTCTGGCACCAATTCCTCCGCCTTGCCGGGAGAGGTTGATCCCTTGTCCCGTCAAACGCGGCAGTGCATATTGCAGCTGAGCCAGCTCAATTTGAAGTTTGCCTTCTCTTGTTCTCGCCCGCTTTGCGAAAATATCTAATATCAATTGCGTGCGGTCAATCATCTTCACTTCGATTGCTGTTGCCAATGACTTTAGCTGGCTTGGCGACAGTTCATCATTAAAAATGAGGAGATCAGCTTCAAGCTCTTCCACCAGCGCCTTCAGCTCTTCTACCTTCCCTTTTCCTATATATGTAGCGGCGTCAGCCCTGTTCCGTTTTTGCGTGACGCTGGTCAATACTTTTCCGTCTGCTGTTTTTGTCAGAGAGGCTAGCTCTTCCATAGAATTTTCAAAATGCTCATCCGTGATATGCGGCAGCTGACATCCGACTAAAATGGCTTTCTCCTGAATCGTTTCTTGTTCGTTCAAATGGATGTTCCTTTCTTTTGCATATTGGGCAGTAGTATTATCATACCAAACCCTGCATGTGTATACCACAAATCGATTGCTTTGAAAAGCAGAAATACAATCAAAAAACAGACCTCTCAAAAACTGAGAGGTCTATACAGATCCAGATGCTTCTTCTTTAATGGAAAGATCTTGGCTTTTGATTGTCATCAAGTCGCTTTTTAAGTATTGGTCTCCCATTAAAAGCCTCATGGCTTGTGCTCTGATCGATTTTTCGATCACATTTCTGACAAAACGTCCATTGCTGAATTTAATGGGACTTGTCGTGCTTTTCACTGTCATTAAGTAATCTTTCAATTTCCATTCCGCTTCTTGACTGAGCTGGTATTCCCTTTCATCAATCATTCGTTTCGCAATCTCCATGAGCTGGGTCACAGAATAATCCGGAAAATCAATGGAGATGGGAAATCTTGATTGGAGACCCGGGTTTAGCGAGAGAAAATGATCCATTTCCCGAGAATATCCGGCGAGTATCAAAATAAACTCATGCTGTTTGTCTTCCATATGTTTTACAAGTGTGTCGATCGCTTCTTTCCCAAAGTCCTTTTCGCCGCCTCTTGCCAGCGAATAGGCTTCGTCTATAAACAAAATGCCGCCTAATGACTTTTTGATTAAATCTCTCGTCTTTTGGGCGGTGTGTCCAATATATTCCCCGACCAGATCAGCCCGCTCCGCTTCGATTAAGTGGCCTTTTGAGAGGACATTCATTTCAAAGAAAAGCTTGCCGATCAGCCGTGCAACCGTCGTTTTTCCCGTTCCCGGATTTCCTTTAAACATCATGTGCAGCGCTTGTTTTCCCACCTTCAAGCCTTGCTCCGCGCGTTTTTGGTTCACAAAAATCCAGGCGTATATTTCCTTGATGTTGCGTTTCATTTCCTCCATCCCAACTAATGCGCTCATCTCTTTTTCAATTTCCTTCAAAATGCCGTGCTTTGCTTCGTTTTTTTGCAATGCAGCCTGATATTCCGCCTCTGCCTCAGCATTCGTCAGCACCTGCTTTTGCCCGTTCAGAATAATGTTGATCTGTCCGTTGTTTTTATAAGTCACAGCGCGCTCCAACATCTTCACCTCTCTGTTCTCTCTATATGATATTCAAGCGGATGCCGATTGTGACAAACGCCTATCATGTGTCGAATCAATTGCTTTTTTCGGGAACGATAAGGAATCCTGCGCTTTCCCGAGAAATACTTTATTTCTTATTGTATTCACGGACATAGGGTGGACAAACCATGAGATTTTGTTTTTAATCATTTTATTAGAGTAATATATACTTTTCTCCCTTCACGTTGAGAAACACGGGCTGTTTTTTTGTGCAAAGCGTATCATCCGCCCGAAGATCCCTGCGAAGGTGTTTTCCTTTTCTTCTAATGATATCTTTCATGACCGTTCCTTTTTTCAAAATGAACGGCGCTCTCATATCTAAATGCATGCTTTTAAAATGAAAGCACAGCTTAAAATCAGCAGGAATCAGTGCAGATAGAATCGAACCCATAATACTCACTAACATCTGACATATGCACATTTTTCATTTCAGACCGTATCTGTTGTCGCTTCATGTTGAATTGTGCGCTTTCCCGAGAAATAATTTCCGGATGTTGAAGGGGTATTTCCTCATTTTTCAGATAAATGATAATCGTACAAGCAGAAGCCGTGTTTTTTCATATCCTGTAATGAGGTGATGAAGAATGGTTAAAATTTTTATTGATCCTGGCCATGGCGGGTCTGATCCTGGCGCAACAGGAAATGGCCTTCAAGAAAAAACGTTAACTCTGCAAATCGCTTTTGCCTTACGTACGATATTGACTAATGAATATGAAGGTATTTCTTTGCTGCTGAGCCGGACAAGCGACCAATATGTCAGCTTAAATGACCGCACATCTGCCGCAAATAACTGGGGAGCAGATTTCTTTTTGTCCATTCACGTTAATTCCGGTGGAGGCACAGGTTTTGAAAGCTATATTTATCCAGGTGTAGGTGCCCCGACGACGTCTTATCAATCGTCAATTCACTCTGAAGTGATACAAGCTGTCGACTTTGCCGATCGCGGCAAAAAAACAGCCAACTTCCACGTCCTAAGGGAGTCGGCCATGCCTGCCCTATTGACCGAAAACGGCTTCCTTGATACCGTTGCCGATGCAAACAAACTGAAAACAAGCAGCTTTATTCAAAGCTTAGCAAGAGGGCATGCAAACGGGCTGGAGCAAGCCTTTAACCTTAAAAAGACTTCCAGCTCCGGGTTATATAAGGTTCAAATCGGTGCATTTAAAGTCAAAGCGAATGCGGACTCGCTGGCAAGGAGCGCCGAAGCTAAAGGGTTTGACTCGATTGTCCTTTTAAAGGATGGATTATACAAAGTGCAGATTGGCGCATTTTCATCCAAAGACAATGCGGACAGTCTCGCTGCCAGAGCGAGAAATGCCGGCTTTGACGCTATTGTGATTCTGGAATCATAGTCGAGACGGAGACGAGCGTCTCATAAAAAAACCCGGCTCCTCATCACGAGAAACCGGGTTTTTTTATTCAAGAATATCAACAACAAACTGTGACCATGTTTCCAGACGGTTATAGATGTCATCCTGTTTTAATTCAGAAACTTTCATCCATTTACCTGCAATTTGGTCTTTCTCTTTCACTTTCACTTGTGCGCCGGGCTTCAATTGAAGCGCAGAAAGAATACCGATATGCACTTTACCGACACTGTTTTCATCATCATTGATCAATCCCAGTGTGACAATCGCCTGTTTATCTTCTTCATTTATTTGCAGTTCTTCCTCAAGCTCACGGTCTGTGTTCAGCTTTAAGACTTCAGCAAATGAAGCTGCCCCTTCGATCGCGTTCATATGGCCGCCAAAGCCGAGAGAAAGTTTGTTGTGCAGGCGTGATTCACCGCCGCCGGCCAGCCGCTCGTAAAGGAAGACTTCATCTTCGCGCTTGATGACGACATAAGGTATCGGCTGCTTGAAACGCGGATCTTCTTCCGCGTCTCCCCTTCTCATTTCACGATAGGCAGCTTCAATCTGAGCCATGATTTCTGCTACTCTGCTATCTTCGCTGTACACGCCCTGGAAGGTTAAGCTTTCTTTCTTAAACACATCATCACGCGGGGCGACTAAAATCATTTCGTCCATTTTTCCCATGGGTACTGCGTCCTCCTCATTTAACCTTCAAGCCGAAAAGAGCAGATATTATATCTGCTCTTTTTCATCTTCAAAATAAAAGTCATCATCTTTGAGCGGCTCAACTGTCGCTTTTTTATAACCGTTCCCCTTCATAGAGAAGAAGTCATGCGATTTAGTTTTTGTATTTAATCCGTTTAAAACGATCGGATTAATGTCTTCCTCTTCGAAGTATGGATCAAATCCAAGGTTCATGAGCGCTTTATTTGCATTATAGCGGATGAATTTCTTTACATCGTGTGAGAGTCCGACTTGATCGTACAAGTCCTCTGTATACTCAAGCTCATTTTCATATAACTCATTCAGAAGGTCGATCGCAAATTCACGAAGCTCTGCTTTTTTCTCTTCTGTCTGTTTATTATAAATTTCCTGAGCAAGGAGACCGACATACACGCCGTGAATCGCTTCATCACGAAGAATCAGGTTAATGATCTCACCGCTTTGCATCAGTTTTCCTTGTCCGTAGAAATATAACGGATAATAGAAACCGCTGTAGAAAAGGAAGCTTTCCAGATAGACGGAAGCAACCATCGCTTTGAACAGTGAAATTTCATCATCTTTTTGAATGGCTTTGTAAAGCCCGACAATCATTTGCGCTTTTTTCTGCAAATATTTATTTTGTTTAACCCATTCGAATACTTCGTTGATCGTTTCAGTCGGTGCAAGGGTCATGAAGATATTAGAGTACGATTTCGCATGGACAGCGTTCTCCATCATCGCCATAAAGTTCAGCACCGCTTTCCGCTGATGGCCGTCTACGTGTTCAGCCACGATCGGCATCCCCGTATTCCCCTGCTCTGTATCAAGAAGCGTAAGTCCGGCAAGTACCTTCATATAAGTGTCCTGCTCATTTTTTCCGAGGTACTTCCATGTGAGGAGATCGCCGTTTAAAGCAATCTCTTCCGGAAGCCAGAACTGTTTTACGTTTTGGTTATAGAACATTTGGGTAAAATCGTCTTCATGCTTTGACCAGTTTGCTGCGTCATAAATTTTTGTCACTTTAAACTCTCCTTTAATCAAACAACACAAGAAAGGCAGCTGTCTTGCCCAGTATCTTTCGTTCTTGCATAGTAAATGGTTTTAATTCCTCTATGATGTGCATACAGATCGATTCGGTTTAAATCACGGGTCGTCATTGTGTCTTTTAAGAACAATGTGAAGCTGATGCCCTGATCAATGTGCTGTTGGATAGTCGCGATCATATCCACAACCTTGAACATGTCCATATCGTAGGCTTCTTTATAGAAGAACCAGTTATTAGATGCAAGCCCAGGCATTGGGTAGTACGTTTTTGAGTTGCCGTATGTTCTTTCTTCAATTCGTTCCATAATCGGCATAACAGACGCCGTACTTGATTGCACGTATGAGATAGAGCCTGTTGGCGCAATGCATAATCTGTAGCTGTGATACATACCGTGTTCAGCGACAAATGCTTTTAGCTGTTTCCAGTCCTCTGTCGTCGGGATATGCATACCTTCAAACAGATTGGCGATTTTTTCGTATTTCGGTGAGAAATCAGCGGAAACGTATTTGTCGAAGTATTCACCTGTCGCATAGGTTGAGCCTTCATATTGATCAAACGTTTCGCCTTTCTCTTTTGCAATTTCCGCAGAACGCTGGATGGAGTAGAAGTTCACCATCATAAAGAACGTGTTTGCAAAGTCACGCGCTTCCGGGCTTTCATACGCAATGCCGTTTTGCGCAAGGTAACCGTGAAGGTTCATAGCGCCTAGACCGATTGATTTCATTGCTTTGTTTGCACGTCTTACAGCAGGCGCATTACGGATGTCAGTCGTTTCAGACACATGTGTTAAAGAGTCTGTCGCAAGCTTGACTGTTTTTTCGATTGATTTATGCTCCATAACATTGAGAATGTTAAGTGAGCCTAGGTTGCAGGAAATATCCAAACCGATTTCATCTTCTTCATCATAGTCTGTGTATGAAGACACTTGAGATGCCTGCAGCACTTCAGAGCAAAGGTTAGAAAATTTCACCTTGGAAATATGGTTATTCGCATGCACTTTGTTCACGTTATCTTGGAACATGATGTATGGATAGCCTGATTCAGAACGAAGCATCGCCAGTTTTTCAAGCAGTTTCCGCGGGTTGATTTTTTCCTTTTTGACCCGAGGGTTGTCGACAAATTTGTCGTACATTTCGTTCATGTCCATCTCATCCATGTGCTGGCCGTACTCTTTATAAATCGTGTGCGGATAGAACACATAAGCCGCTTTGTCCTCACGTGCAAGCTCAACGAACTTATCCGGAATGACAACACCGATAGAAAGCGTTTTGACACGCACATCTTCATCCGCAGAAATCTTTTTCGTATCAAGAAAATCATTGATATCGCGGTGGAAAATGTTTAAGTACGCCGCGCCCGACCCTTGTCTTTGCCCCATTTGGTCAGCGTAACGGAACGCGTTATCAAGAAGCTTCATGACGCCTACAACGCCTTTTGTCGCATTTTCAACATCTTTAATGGCTTCACCTTTCGCGCGGAGCTTGGACAGGTTAAGAGAAACCCCGCCGCCCAGTTTAGAAAGCTGCATGGAGATATCGATCGCTCTTGAGATATCGTTTAAGGAATCATTGACTTCCAGCAAGAAGCAGCTGACAAGTTCTCCGCGGCGTTTTCTGCCGGCATTCAAAAATGTCGGTGTGCTCGGCTGATATTCCTGATTGATCATCAGGTTCACATATTCTTTTGCTTTCTCAGTGTCGCCGTTGGCGAAGAACAGCGCAACAATTGAGATCCGGTCCTCATAACGCTCGAGGATTTTTTTCTTGTCATTCGTTTTCAAAGCATAGTCATTATAGAATTTAAACGCACTCATGAAGGAAGGAAAACGAAACTTCTTAGCGTAAGCTGTCTTAAACACTTCTTTAATGTCTTCAAAAGAATAAAGGCTTAAGAATTCCTCTTCGTAGTATTGGTTTTCAATCAAATAATCCAGCTTCTCTTTTAAATCGTGAAAGAAAACTGTGTTTTGATTGATATAGTCTACAAAATAGCTATGTACAGCCTCTTTATCCTTATCAAACTGGAATTTTCCATCTTTTTGGATCATGATTTCGTTATTTAACTGGATCCATTTTGGCACTTGATTTTGTGACAACTCTTTCTACCTCCTGAGTAAACAATTCAACGTCTTTAGATGTGCCGCTGAGTTCAAATTTGTGCAAGATCGGCACCTGATATTGTCTAGAAATGGTATCGGCGCTTTTTGCAAAGTTATCGCCCCATACTTTATTGCCGCTCGCAGCGACTCCTAATAAGAGATGGGCGTATTTTTCGAGAAATGATTGTGTTGATGCCGGTACCTGACCGAAGTTTGTCGTGTAGGTGACCAAAACAAACGGAGTGTCCACGTGGTCTATTTCGTCCACCTTGCGTATCTGCTGAAAGCCTATTTTATTCACAAACCGCTGAACATTCCCTGTTTTCGAATCAAATATGATTTGTACCACGTTTTATCACGACCTATCAAAAAATATGAATCTCTCATCACTAACACTATATATAGTATACTACCCTCTAGCAAAAACACAATATATAGATTCGTTTTTATGAAAAATTCATATTTTGATCAAATCAGGCAAATGGACAGACTCATTAGGGCCCAAAAAAGAGAGCAGAACGAGAATCATCTCTCGTCCTACTCGGGGTGTCGTTTTTTAGCCGATGTTTATCATAACATGAAAAAAAACTGCTTAGTAGTCTAGATTTTTTTTTCTTAAGCTATCACAGCATTTTTCGCTCTCTACTGTTTCTTCTATTTCAACATCCGCGCCGATCTCTTCTAAAACCGCCTTCAAAGCAGTGATAATTGACGCTTCTCTGATTAATTCTTTTCCGTTCACAATGATACTTGTTCCGTATTCATAGCAAGAATCATCTTCGCAAATTTCTTCCCAATGATTCACGATCACTTTATGCTTCATTTTTTCACCCTCTGTTTGATCTGTGTCTGTATTTAGTTTAGCGGCTGGCATCCGCTTTGTAAATTCGAATGCTTGTGAATTTTATTCAAGCTCATCATCCGCGTATTCTTTCTTCAGCTTTATCTCATTGCGGGACTCATTATACTCATAAATTTTGATATAGCCGTCCTCCATCACGCCAAAATGATTATGTTCAAGCGGAAACGAGGTTGGCTGAGGCGTTTCATAGTCTGAATTGCCGCTGTCTGTTTCAATGATGGTATCTTGACTCCCGCACGCCCCGAACAGTAAAAAAACAGCTATCCACACAAGGGCGATCCTGATTCGTCTCAGTTCTGCTTCACTTTCAAACAAGGTCGCGTCACTCCTTAAGTTCATATTTATACACAATATACCATTTTTCTTTAGTATGTTGTTCTCATAAAAAAAGACCGTGCCTTGGCATGGTCAGCTTACACAAAAAAGTTTGGAGCAAAAGTGGATTTACATGTTAAAAATGGCTGCCGAGAATCCCCCGGCAGCCTCCTTATGTCTTGACATGGCATTTTTTGATCTATTCGAGTTCAAGCTGGACGTTTTTTTGCGGCGCAAACGTAGAGATCGCATGTTTATATATAAGCTGCTGCTTACCTTCCGATTCCAGCAAAACGGTAAAGTTATCAAAGCCTTTCACCTGGCCCCGCAACTGAAAGCCGTTCAGCAAAAAAACAGTGACATACGTATTTTCTTTCCGGATTTGATTCAAAAACTGATCCTGAATATTAATCGGTTTCATGTTTCGTCCTCCTTGATTCTCTATATCATACAGTTTCGATTAAAGTTCGAGTTTTCCTGCTATATGTGTGAAAATTTCCTTTTTTTTCAGCTCCATATCAACTGGCGGTGTCATATCGAACCATGTAACTTGCATTTTATTACGAAACCACGTCAGCTGGCGTTTCGCATACCGTCTTGAATTCTGCTTTAGTTGTTCAACAGCATCGGAAAGTGTCACAAAACCGTCAAAATATGCATAAAGCTCTTTATAGCCTATCGCCTGTATCGATTGACAGTCTCTCACGTTCTTGTCGTACAAGTGTTTCACTTCCGGAAGCAGACCTGCCTCCATCATCATATCGACCCGCCGGTTAATTCTTTCGTAAAGTGTGTCTCTATCCATTGTCAGCCCGATTAACACTGCATTGTACAGAAGTTCTCGTTTTTGTTCTTTCAAATGCTGCGACATCGTTTTTCCGGATGTATGTAAAATTTCCAGCGCGCGAATGACTCTTCTTGTATTATTGGGATGAATCACAGCTGCCGACTCGGGATCTGCTGCAGCAAGTTTGGCATGAAGAAAATCAGCGCCTTCCCGTTCAGCTGCCATTTGCATGCTCTCTCGAAATGCAGGATCATTTGCCTCTTCCGTAAATGTATAATCGTAAAGCACAGATTGTATATATAGCCCTGTACCACCGACAATCATCGGAAGCTTTCCTCTATTTGCAATCTCGCTGATTTTGTTTCTTACTAAGCTTTGATAATCGGCGGTAGAGAAGGAGTCTTGGGGTTCTAAAATGTCAATCAGATGATGAGGAACTCCCTCCATCTCCTGTTCGGTAATTTTAGCTGTTCCAATATCCATCCTTTTATAAATCTGCATTGAATCTCCGCTGATAATTTCCGCGTTTAAAGATTTGGCTAGCTGAATACTTAAATTGGTTTTTCCCACTGCCGTCGGTCCGACTAAAATGACAACGGGCTGCTTCGTATTATTCAATATGTATCACTCTCTTTTATAAATCTCCCCCCATTATAGCATTCAACATGGACAACCACCTATCCATTTTGCCCTTTTTTTGCATCGGTAAACATCCTTCTACCAGCCGATCGGCTCATTGCCGACAATTTCCCTCGTCTGTCCTTTCAGGGTATGACGGTGCGTTTTTCTTTCGTCATCTCCGGGAGCATAAACAACCCCTCCGTACTGGATCTCAACCGGCTTGTTATAGGCCAGATACGTCGTTTCTTCGATTTCATGATAATGTGTGCCATCTGCTAAAGGAATCGCCGGCCCTGAGATTCCGTAATACCGATGAAAATGGCCGTTTTCAAATGAAGTGATCCCTGTATAGTAATGTGTATGCTGATCGGTATTTGATCCGTTTGCGGGCTGAGTAAACCCTTCAATCAGATGATAATGGCCCTGTTCCCTCGATGTTTTGACATGATAAGCATGTGCGTGGGGCGGCGCTTTCGACCAGTCAGACTGATACAGGCCCAATGTGTTCACATCCTCTTTTTTCCTTAATTCGCCCAATCAAATACGGGCAGGCTGAATACACTGCATCATCTACACTTTATTACAGGAGGAAAGAAAACATGAACGAGTTAGAGAATTTCAGTCCTGAAGATACAAGAATATTTGGAAGACCTTTTGGATTCGGGAGACCATTTGGATTTGGAAGACCATTCGGATTCGGTTACGGGTTTGGAAGACCCGGATTTGGCTATGGATTTGGCCGGCCATTCGGATTTTTTGGAGGTCCGTTTATCGGCGGCCTTGCAGGCGGGCTTATAGGAAGCGCTTTATTTAATCCTTATTTGTATGGCGGATACCCCTATTATCCGTATGCCCCGTTCCCTTATTATTATTAATCGCAAAAGACCCCTTAAAAAGGGGTCTTTTTAAGTGTGTAAAAATGAATCTCTTGACTCATACATAGGCATACACTAATATTTTTCTAGCTGAAGCTCTTTTCTAATCTAAAAATATAGTGAGGAGAATTTAAGATGTTAATAGGATATATATTCCTCACGATTGCCATATGTTCGGAATCGATAGGAGCAGCCATGCTGAAAGTATCTGATGGCTTCAAAAAGTGGAAGCCGAGTGCCTTGGTCGTCATTGGCTATTCCCTCGCCTTTTATATGCTGTCACTGACGTTAAACCATATTCCCCTAAGCCTCTCCTATGCGACTTGGAGCGGGGCGGGAACGGTGCTGACGACAGTAATCGGAGTGAAATGGTTCAAGGAAGAACTGAATGCGAAAGGGCTTTTCGGGATTCTTTTATTAATATCAGGGGTCGTGTTACTTAACTGGCAGTAAAGGAGTGAGGATGATGAAAGGATTGCTTTATTTGGCTCTCGCCATTTTATCTGAAGTGTTTGGAAGCACGATGCTGAAGCTTTCAGAAGGATTTACACAGGCCTGGCCCATTGCCGGAGTCGTAGTCGGATTTCTTTCCGCTTTTACTTTTCTAAGCTTTTCTTTAAAAACAATTGACTTATCAAGCGCGTACGCAACATGGTCGGGCGTTGGTACCGCGCTTACAGCCATTGTCGGTTTTTTGCTTTTTGGCGAAACCCTCAGTTTAAAGGGAATATTCGGTCTCACGCTTGTCATTGCGGGCGTGGTCGTGCTAAATCAGTCGAAAGCCCACGCTGAAGATAAAAAACAGACGGTCTGTGAGTAACCGTCTGTTTTCACTATTCTCCCCCCGCTTTTACAGAGGCTTCAAGCTGCAGCTCAACATTCCCTTGAATCGCGCGCGAAATCATGCATGACGACTCCGCTTTTTCACAAAGCTTGTGTGCCAACGCGATGTCGTCTTGTGAAGCATCATGTTTAAGCACAACAGAGGGACGGTGAATAATCTTTTTGTATGTAAAGACTCCTTTCGTGACGTCGACGATACCTTCTGACTCCATCTGCAAGTCTTCTTTTTCCAGCCCGCTTCTTTCCATCATCGCTGCAAGTGTAATAATATAACAGGTCGCTGCCGCACCGAGAAGCATTTCATCAGGGTTGGTCCCTTCTCCCGGTCCATCCATTTCTTTAGGGATGGAAATCGCTGTGATCAGGTTACCGCTTTCGATCGTACCGACATCATTGCGTTTACCCGGCCAGTTCGCTTTTAAATAAAAATGATGATCTGCCATTGTTTTGCCTCCTTGTTCATCCTATTTCAGTCTACTGATCTTCTCGTATTTTGTCTCCTGATCTGCTTGTTACGAATACTCTTTTTCCAGGACACCCTTGATCGCACTGACATAAGCATAAAATTCACTGTTCTTTGTGTATTTTCTATTTTTATAATAAAAATCATCAAAAAATGCTTCTCTCTGTTCGCGGCTGATTTCCAGCTGTATACTTAGCCCCGTTTCTCCTTGGTTGTTAATGTTTTCGGCATTCAATCCAGCGAGACCGCTTTTAGACGACGCTAATTCAGCGGAAAACCCTCTCCGCTCAAGAGCTCTCACAATCATTTTTGCCCGCTTTCGATCCGTTCCCCCTACAAGGGTATTCTTGTTCTCCCCTTTATATCCGTGAAAAGCCACCACATATTGATGCTCCTTGATTTTCTTTTTAGCTAATGGCTCATCAAAATTGGTGCTTGTAATATGCAGCGTTTGGTTATCGTGGGACTTCAGCCCTTCAAACAGGTATGTAGAGTATTCATGATTGAAATACCGAACAAGCTCACTTACTCCGCCTTCAATTCTACCGCCATGCGGAGACATAATTAAGACTTTGCTTCCTTTTTTCTCATTATATGAAATATCGTAATCGGCTGGACTCTCATTCTCTGCCAAGCTGCTGAAATTTGAATATGTATCTGGCTGATTTGATGGTTCAGGTTCTAATGAGTAATGAACATATCTCAAGAACAAGACAATGGCTAAGACTAATATGACATTTAGTAAAAATCTTCTCATGTTTAACTCCTTTCATAAGAATGGCACGGTTCATTATATGAGGTTTAGCCAATAGGTTTTATCTTACCATTGTATACACGATATCATCAGTGAAAAAGTTCCCGGTTTCAAAAAATCAATTGATTGTCACGGTTATTAGCGGTTCATTTCAAATAAGAGTGAAAAAAGGTTGAGAGGAAAGCCAAAAAAGGTAGGAACAACCTCACTTGGCAAATAAATGTATATAGGTTTAAGGAGGGTTTTCGTAACAGGCTGTCCGTTTGCTTAGACGGACGCCTGTTACTGGCCTGCAAAATAAAGATTTTTCTTATTTGTTCTCACAAAGTCACAGGAGAGGATAGAGTCCAATAAAAATGTTCTGATCTGTTGTTTCGAAAAACAAAATGCTTTGATTTTCGTTTTGCTTTTCTGCCTTACAATAATCGTTCTTTTACTAATTGTTCCGTCTTTCTTCATATATATAATGCTGATTGGCATTTGGCTTTCCAAAGATCGATGTAAGTAGAAATTCATACAGCCGCTCTCCCCTTCCAGTTTGATATGACCACATTATAATACGAACAAATGTTCCTTTTCACTCCCCAATGATTTCCTCAACCTCTCATCCATCGTATCTAATACGAAAGATTCATAAAAACAAACTCTTATCCGCCTCTTATAAAGGACAAACAAACTTACCAAACCTATCATCTGTTCATAGAGTATACAGAGAACCTTATAATAGGAGGAAAATACATGTTTGGGTACTCTATGGTACAAATGGTGAGAGCAAATGCTCATAAGCTAGATTGGCCGTTACGGGAAACCGTATTGCAGCTTTACAAGCCCTTCAAATGGACTCCTTGCTTCTTGCATAATTTTTTCGAAACCAAATTGAAAAACAGAAAAAGAATGTCAGTCATTATTGAATTTGAGGAAGGCTGTCACGAGACCGGCATTCAAATGGCTGGGGAGGTACTGCAAAAAGAAAAACGGAGTAAGCTAAAAACCCGCTTCAACAAAATCAACTGCTGCAGTGCGGAGGTTACCCCCTCAGCATTACATTCTCTTCTTTCTGAATGCAGCAATATCCGTAAAGTGTATTTAAACCGCGAAGTCAAAGCGCTTTTAGACACGGCAACTGAAGCAAGCCATGCGAGGGAAGTCGTCCGAAACGGGCAAACCCTGACAGGAAAAGGCGTTACTGTCGCTGTTGTCGATACAGGAATCTACCCGCATCCTGATTTAGAAGGCAGGATTATCGGGTTCGCGGACATGGTCAATCAAAAAACAGAGCCATACGATGATAATGGTCATGGCACACATTGTGCAGGTGATGTCGCAAGCAGCGGCGCATCCTCTTCCGGAAAATACCGCGGACCTGCACCGGAAGCCAATCTCATCGGCGTAAAGGTTTTAAACAAGCAGGGTTCAGGAACGTTAGCAGATATTATAGAGGGTGTTGAGTGGTGTATTCAATACAATGAGGACAACCCTGATGAACCGATTGATATTATGAGTATGTCGCTCGGGGGCGATGCCCTTAGATATGATAATGAACAGGAAGATCCGTTAGTCAGAGCGGTTGAAGAAGCGTGGAACGCAGGGATTGTCGTCTGTGTCGCTGCCGGAAACTCAGGCCCTGATTCGCAGACTATTGCAAGCCCGGGCGTGAGCGAAAAGGTGATTACAGTAGGTGCGCTTGACGATAACGATACTGCAAGCAGCGATGATGATACAGTCGCTTCCTTCTCAAGCCGCGGTCCGACAGTATACGGGAAAGAAAAGCCCGATATTTTAGCGCCAGGTGTTAATATTATTTCCCTTCGCTCTCCGAATTCCTATATTGATAAGCTTCAAAAGTCAAGCCGTGTAGGATCTCAGTACTTCACAATGTCAGGCACCTCGATGGCAACACCAATTTGCGCAGGAATCGCAGCTTTAATTCTTCAGCAAAACCCGGATCTTTCGCCGGATGAAGTGAAAGAGCTTTTGAAAAACGGCACGGACAAATGGAAAGATGAAGATCCGAATGTGTACGGAGCGGGCGCTGTCAACGCGGAAAATTCCGTTCCCGGCCAATAAACAGCATCAAAAAGCCGGCAATTCTCTCTCAGCAGAACTGCCGGCTTTTTGTTTGAATATTCATAATCATAAGGTAAAATAATGGAAAATGGATGAAGGAAGTGAAGAAAGTGCCATATTATATCTGCAACACATGCGGTGTGCAGCATGCACAGACTGTAGAGCCGCCCAACTCGTGTCTAATTTGCGAGGATGAAAGACAGTATATTCATCCTGATGGACAAACTTGGACAACTCTTGAAGACATGCGTGAGAAAGGAAACCTTCAAAACATCATCAAAAAGGAAGAAGACCATCTTTACAGCATCAAAACTGAACCAGAGTTTGCGATCGGACAAACAGCCCATCTGATCCAGCATAAGGGCTTTAATGTGCTGTGGGATTGCATTTCATATCTTGACCAAAGGACAATTGACCAAATTAACGAAATAGGCGGTATTCAAGCCATCGCTTTGTCTCATCCACATTATTACTCTACTCAGGTTGAGTGGGCTGAAGCATTTCAGGCCCCGATCTATATCCATGAAGATGACAAAAAATGGGTGACAAGACCAAGCAATCACATTCACTTCTGGTCAGGGGAAACGCTCAGCATGAAGCCGGGGCTGGACCTTTACCGACTGGGCGGACATTTTAAAGGCGGTGCTGTTCTTCATTGGAGCAACGGCAATAAAGGGAAAGGATGTCTATTGACTGGAGATATCATTACGGTTACGGCGGATCAAAACTGGGTCAGCTTTATGTACAGCTATCCAAATCTCATTCCCCTTCCAGCATCCAAAGTTGAAGAAATAGCAGCCAAAGTGAAACCGCTTCAATTCAACCGGCTTTACAATGCTTTTTCTAAAGTTGTCAAAGAAAATGCCGGCGAAGCTGTCCAGCGTTCTGCCATACGTTATATCAAGGCTTTGAACAGCGAATTGTTTCATACATAAGGGGTGAGGCGGCTCTTTTCCGTGTAAAAGATGCAGCAATTGGGAATAGTATCGTGTAGATCAAAAGGAGGAATATTGATGGCACACACGAATACACAGCTTTCCCAATGGCTGGAATCAAAAGTCGGCCAGACACTTGATATTAGAAAAGGTGAATTGACCCATGATGAAGAAATATCAGACTTGGATCAGATTGTTCTCCACCTTCAAAAAGTGGCTATACGAAGCACGAGTCACCCTGATGACTATGTAGCGAAAGAAGAGCTCGTTTTAGAAGGTGAAGGAACAACCTTCACTGAGGATGGAAACGTGCCGCTTCCGCAAAATGCCTATGAGATTCCTTTATTAGGTGATATTCATATTCACCAAGAAAACGAAGGATTGAAGGTCGTAACAGATCGTGCAGTATATACAATTGATATCCAGCACAGCTGACTCTCACTTTCATCAAAATAATGCAGCTTAGCGCCTTTGAGCATTCGTTCAAAGGCGCTGCTTTACATCAAGCTATCCAGTAACGCTTAGGATAAATAGATGGCACTTTATTGAACCGTTTTTGCACAGCATTATCATTATTCCTTCTCTTCTTTCTCACGTGTATCTTCCACGCAAATTGACTCTACATGCTGCATAATGACCCGCTTGATTCTGTCTTTATTCACTCGTACAGGGTCAAGCATCGCATGTAAAGCCAAGCCGTCAACAAGCGCGTAAAGCCTCTCAGCTTCAATGTTTTTATCAGCATTCTGCTTCAGTAAACCGGATTCATCTAAATAGGCAATCAGATTCCGCATGCCGCTGAAAATCCCGTCGTGATTCGCATCAAACATATCCTTTTTATGTCTGGCGTAAGCAGTAAAAGCAAACCAAACCTCCATCTCTCTTATCGTTTCTTCATTCGTTGGGACAATTTCAAGCAAAATGTGCAACACTTTTTCCTTAGGGAGTAAATCCTTCATGGCAATGTCCTTAATTCGAGCCGTCACCTTTTCTTGAACAAGTTTCATTGCAAACGCAAGCAGTTCATCCTGTGTAGTGAAATAATGGCGCAGCGCACCTAATGACAATCCTGCTTCCTTTGCAATGTTCCTGGCTGATGCTCCCTCCATCCCCCGTTCTAAAATGACGCGCCACGTCGCTTCTGCAATTTGTTTTCTTCTTTTCTCATGGTCAATTTGTTTTGGCATAGCTTTATTGTAACAAGAAAAAAATGAGAGGGCAATTTTTATAATACAGTTGTGTTACAAAAACAAAGGTGGTAACATATTATTTAAATAATACAACTGTATTGAAAAGAGGGGGATGGATTGAACGGTATCGCATGGATGATTGTTTTCTGTGAAATTGCGTTTTGGGTTGTCATTGTTTTGGGGCTTGCTGTACGCTACCTATTCAAACGACATACATTAGGACTGCTATTCCTTGCCTTAACTCCAGTTATCGATTTGATCTTATTAACGGCAACTGGTGTGGACCTTTACCGCGGAGCCTCAGCGACTGCAGCTCATGGAATTGCAGCTGTTTACATCGGTATATCGATCGCTTATGGAAAACAAATGATTCAATGGGCAGATGAAAAATTTCAATATTATGTGACAAAAAAAGGCGCAAAACCTCTGAAACGTTTTGGAATGGACCATGCCAAGCACGGTGCGAAAGGCTGGCTAAGACATGTGCTGGCCTACTTAATTGGTGCGGGACTGTTGGCAGGGATGATTTATTTTATCAATGACTCTGCCCGAACCGAGGCATTGAGCGGCATTCTTAAACTGTGGACTGTCATTATAGGCATTGACTTTCTCATTACAGCCAGCTATTTTATTTGGCCAAAAAAAGAGAAATCTTCGGCGAATCTCAGAAATTAACATGATGAAAAAGACCCTTCCCCAGCGGAAAGGGCCTTTTTTGGTTTTGTTAAAATATGTTATACTACTTTCGTCAGAAACAGACTTATAAATATACGGTTTGTATGAGTAAGCAGGTGAAGGGAGTGTCATCCTTGTGCCAAAAAGAACAGAACGAGCACTCTAAGGATTTTAACCTGAAATCAAAATTAATCGGAATTATATCTGTCATTTTTATCGTGGCTATTGCACTTGCAGTCATCTTCGGCGGCTTTTTCTTCGGGATGAAAGGATTATTCTCCATACTTGGCATCACATACGCTTCCAATCAAACATTAGCTTTATTTATTTTAGCCTGCTTTGCTGTAGGCGTAATCATAGACCCACTCACAAAGATAATCTCTATCATTTTGGAAAAATCACTTTCTTTGAAAAAGACTGCACTTTTTGCTTTTATACTGTATTTTATCAGCAATCTTATAACGATCTGTTTTGCAGATTACTTTATGCAGTCTATTTATATTCCAGATGTCTTGCTTGTTGTGATATCAGCTTTGATGGCTTTCATTGAACTTGCTTTTGATAACCAGCCAAATAGAGAAGCCGCTTAAAAATGCCGATGGCAGATATGGAGAATTCATAACACCTTATATTTGGACATCACCAGTTATATAAACGAAAAAAACTCCCTGCTCACACGAACAGGGAGCAAACACAATGATGTATTTTAAATTCTGCATTCTAGAATGATTCTTACATTCGGGTCATCAAGTTCATCCAAAAAGATAATGATCTTCGGACCACATGCCATGTGTTTCCACCCCCTCACCCAAAATATACATTATTTTAAATTACCTGTAAATGTAAATTTTGTTATGTAGATGGATATATCCGCGAAGTATGATGGATCACACGTTTACAACCGTTTCACACTCCAATGGATACATAAAAAGCATTGATATCGCAAAACTTCATCAGGGGTTGATGTAGAGATGTATTTTAATAAGGTTGGTTCAATCGCAACTGCTGCGGATGAAGATGAAGGTGAGGTACAACTGTTAATAGTCTGCTGAAATCCACTGGTCCACCTTTAGACAAAATATTCATTTCTTCTTTTTTAGACTTAAAACTATGTCGAAAGTTATTGTTTCGCATACCTTATTCTATCTCGACTAAAGGAGGTGACATCATGGGATTCTACGGTGGATATTCTGGCGGCGGATATTCAGGCGGAAGCAGCTTCGTATTGATCGTAGTGTTGTTCATCTTGTTGATCATTGTTGGTGCTTCATTCCTTTACTAATCTAAGAGTATCCAAAGTCTTTTTGACTCACCTCCCTGTACGGCAGACGCCATAAGAAGTTTTTATGGCGTTTTGCCATGCGATTGCCGAAACATGCCAACAAAGTTTCTAAACAAGGCAAATATTCACTCTAAACTGCCACCGCACTAAATCCGTTAACCGCCAATAGTCTATCTTGAGATTTACCCGAAGCAGTTTACAGAGAATAAAAAAGCCCGTCTTAAAGAGGGCTTTAATCTTTTTTATTAATGTTTAAATAACTCCATTCCATATTTTTTGATCTTCTATTTTGTATCTTGCGATAAAACATTGGTTAAGTACATCCGTTAATTTCTGCGTTCTTACTCGATCAGTGCCGCCAACTTTAACATGCTAGACTGTTTACGATGTAAACACTTTTCTACAAAAATATGCCCACACCAGAAGAGGTGTAGGCATATTTTTGTATTTAATAAGTTGAAATTGTTCCAGATCCTTCAAAATACCAATATGAACCTGATTGTTTTTTCATCACCATATAATAATTTCCTGCAGGTATATCTACTAAATCCTCATCAAAATAGGTGGTTTCACCATCTGCAACATCTATTGTAAAACTGTCGATCACAGGGTCAGTGCCCAATACATCTTTTTTAATCTCAACTAATACTGTCGTTTCGTCTTCCGATTCATATCCAGTAGCATAAATTTCTCCTGAAACATTCAAGGTTCCTGCACAAAGGGCTCTGGTTACTCCCGTGAGTCTGGCGGAAAATTCAAAGTCAAAATCGTAAGAGTCATAACACGAAGCAGCCGGGGTTACAGAATTCGCAGTCGGTTTTTCAGAGTTCAATGATGATGCATTCGCCGTTGCAAACGGACTGATCGCCAAGCAAATAAGTACGCTAAACAAAGTAAGAATCTTTTTCACCATTTTATTCCCCCCATATTGTTGCTTTGTACAATAAAAATATTAACATATTAGTAAATTAATGACAATCATATTTTTGGGCTTTATTTTATTTTCTACTAGGTTATTTGTTTTCTATTCTCGATTATAAATATATAATTGATAATGAATACGATCTTATTGGGTACAAAATCGCAAAAAGTATGACTTTATTCGCTCAACCAAAAAGTGGGCTGGCGCTAGAGCCACAAGGGATATTACTTGAAGTATTCCGGCAAGATTTTCAGCTTATGAACTTGCCTGTAATCCATCACACAAATTCCTCCTCAACGCCCATGCTGCAGCCGCATTTCGGGCAGCGTGCATCTGGGCGGATTTTTATATCTAATTCGTTGTGACCACATTCAGGGCAGCTGTATTCGATCATAAAACAAGTTCACAAATAATTAACATTTATTTACAAGGAAAATAATTACTTTCGTTGAATCCTTATGGTGTAACACAAAAACTCAAAAGGAGTGTTTAAAATGAATTTCAAAAAGATTGCTGTGACTGCACTATCGATTCCTGTATTAGCTTTTTCAATTAGTGGTATGGCTTCTGCTAAAGAGATGACTCCTCAAAAAAATGAAACGCAAACAACTATATCTCCTGGTCCAATTAAAGCCTATTACGATACTTTTGAAGTGAGAGCTGGGGGTTCTAAACAATTAGATGCAAAATATTTAGGATCAGGATTCGCTTATCATTCAGATAATAGCGCTGTGTTCACAGTAGATACCAATGGACTTGTCCGTGGTAATAAAGCTGGAAATGCATATTTAACTATATTCAAAAATGGATCAGTATACGGTCAGTTACACGTATTTGTCTATTAATTTTCGAATAGAAGAGCATTCTAATATGCTCTTCTATTTTTCCACTTTATCGCCCATGCCTTAACCCTCTACCCCCGGCAGAACTGCGATTGCAAAGAATAAAACCAAAATCATCGCCCCAATGAGCCAACCGTTTGTCTTATCACGCTTTGCAATGATTGTTTCATCACCGATCATTTTCAGATCGTCTGACTTTGCCACAAGCACCGGTATGTAATCTGGATGCACTTTCAAATATTCCGCTGCCTGCTCAACTGTCATCGCTTCATCTTTTGTGGCTTTGACTGCCCGCTGAAGTTCAACTTGTGAAGGAATCATTTTGCAGCACCTTCTTTCCCGAACGAATCCCAACCAAACGTTTAAAGAATTTTAAGCAACCGTTCAACTTTTGGTACTCTCCAAGCTGTCATAGCGTACGTATGAACCTTTTTCGTATAGTGGTAATGATTTTGTTTTATGTGCTGTTTTGCCTCCACTTTAGTTAGAAACATTATATTTTGATAGATGTGATGAACCTCTGTTTCTGGTATCAGATTAGTGTCACTGTCTACATATTCATGTATCCAATCTAATGAGGAAACTTCACACTTTATATCTTCCATCGCTTCTGAGGACAATTTTTTTATTCTCCTTAATGTCCTTTATATAACTTTCCAGTTCATATGATTCACCATCTTCAGGGATGTAAACAAAAAAGCGTTCCACAACATCCTCTGAATTTCGAATCCATTTATAATCCCCTACAAACCAAAATCGTAGTGCAGCTTGAAAATCACGATCCTGTGTTTTCAGTTCATTTTTAAGATCTTTCCAAAAAATGAATATTCTTGTTCATTTCAGATCACCCTCCAATTCATTTTGGTCAACTGTAATCGCAAAATTACGATTGGTAATGATCTTCTCTAATGCTTGTTTATATGTTTCTATCCCCGCTTAGTTGCTGAATGTTCTTTTGAGCCTGCCGAAATTAATGTACAGTATTTCCTGTTGACGCTTGTTTTCCTCAATGATTTCCTGTTGCTTAACAGACAGTTCAGTCCGATCAATCAGAAAGTCAATATGCTCTTTGGCCATCCAATATTGATCTGTCAGCCTAGCATTTTCATAGCCTTTTAGTTTTGAAATACGCGCTTTAATTTCCTGTAATTTATCCATGTCTGTTCCTCCCTTATCGCATAGAGGACCGGCCCCTCTGCGTCACATTTTATAGCCGATCTCAAAATCAATTCTGGAGAGATTGCCTTTTGACGTTTGCACGATTGTTTTCCCGTGCTCCGGCATTTCCGTTAACTTGAATGATTTATTGTTTCCGTCAATCGCAATGACGTAATTTTTGTCATTTTCAATTTGATTAAGTACCTGTTCCAGATTTTCTATATGTTTTGGACAGTTCACTATAAACGCACTCGAAAGGTATAATAAAAGTGTTGAGTTTCTATTTTTCCATACCGGTGACGTCTACTAGATGACTGTTATCACGTCCAATCGTTCATTGGGAAAACTTGCAGCTTAGTCTGTGGTTCTTCTGTTTGGATGATTGGATGTTTTTATATACTCCAAACGCTCCTCTTCCGTCATAATCTATGTAATGACTTCCCTATGCTGACGTAAGTCTTTATTTTCTACAGTCAAGATGACTTCAAATGTTTAAATTCATATCACTGAAAAAACACAATAAAAAAAGCATTGATCAATTCCGAAGAATATCTCAATGCTTGAAAAATGTATGGACAAAATACGGGCAAAAGGTCTTTTCCCCTTCACCAACCTCCCCCACTACATCACGCGTTTGAACATCTTTTCCATCTCATAAGTGGAATGGTGTATGATGATCGGGCGGCCGTGCGGGCATGTAAATGGGTCTGATGTGCTTCGGAGGTCGTCCAGAAGCGCTTTGATTTCGTCGTTTCTGAGGTGGCGATTTGCTTTGATGGAGCCTTTGCAGCTCATCATAATCGCGGCTTCCTCACGGAGTTTTTTAATATCAATATTTTTGGAGTCGAGCACCTGCTGAATGATTTCTTCTATCAGCTCGGCTTCTTCTCCCTTTGGAAACCAGGCCGGGTGGCAACGGACGATGTAACTGTTAGAGCCGAATGACTCTAAAAAGACACCAACACTTTCGAGCTCTTGTTTGTGCTGTTCGATAATCAAAGCCTCGTTTGTGGAGTAGTGGAACGTCAGCGGTACAATCATATCCTGGACCTCAGGTTCAACCTCCCCCACCTTTTCACGGAAGTACTCGTATTTAATACGTTCTTGGGCGGCGTGCTGGTCGATAATATACAAGCCATTCTCATTTTGTGCCAATATATAAGTCCCGTGCATCTGGCCGATCGGGTACATAATCGGAACCCGCTCAGACGTTGGCGGCGGCTGTTCCTCATGGTATTCCTGCTCATATGTTTCAGACTGTTCTTCTGAAACACTGGACACCTCAAGGGTTTGTTCCTCATCATCGATAGGTGGAGCATCAAAATGGAGAGGAGGCAATTCTTCCTCCGCATCAGCCGGCTCCTTCACGACTGAGCTGAGCTTCATTGGTGAATAAGATGGCGCAGTCGATTTTTCCGGAACTTTTTTTTCCACAGGTTTTTCATCAAAGCTTATAAACTGCTGCTCATTTTTGATGGCAGGTGCTGATTTTTTCGGGAGCTGGGCACTCGGAATCAGCTGCTGCTGTTTAAATACATCTTTAATTCCGTCACGTATTAAGTCATGAAGCTCTGTTTCCTTGCTGAGCCGGACCTCAAGCTTCGATGGATGCACGTTGACATCGACTAAAATCGGGTCCATCGTAATTTCTATAAATGTAATGGGATGGCGTCCGATCGGCAAAAGCGTATGATATCCTTCATGAACCGCTTTGACGAGCGGGAAATTTTTAATGTAACGGCCATTGACCACAGACGACATATAGTTTCTCGACGCCCGTGTAATCTCTGGGAGAGCGATATATCCCTTCACTTCAAAATCCAAAGAGCTTACATGCAGCGGAAGCATTTTTTTGGCGACAGCAGTGCCGTAAATCGCTGCCAGGACATGGCGTACATCTCCGTTTCCATTCGTTTGAAGCAGGTTTTTCCCATGATGGCGCAGACGGATCGATACCTCTGGATGCGCCAGAGCAATACGATTAACCACGTCTGTAATGTTTCCAAGCTCTGTATGAACGGTTTTCATATATTTCAAACGGGCCGGTGTGTTAAAAAACAAGTTGGAAACGATAATTTCAGTTCCCTTCCTGCTTGAGGACCGCGATTCGGAAATGATGTTTCCTCCTTGAAGGACGAGCTTCGTCCCAGCTCCTTCACCAGTGCTTGTCGTAATCTCCAGATGAGAGACTGACGCGATACTCGGCAGGGCTTCTCCCCTAAAACCAAGCGTTCTTACCCTGAATAAATCATTTTCATCTTTTATTTTACTTGTTGCGTGGCGGCGAAAAGCACGCTTGCAATCTTCATTCTCCATTCCTTCGCCGTTATCCAAAACCCGAATGGATGCAAGGCCTGCTTCCTCAATATCGATTTCAATGACTGTGCTGTCAGCGTCGATCGCATTTTCCACCAATTCCTTGACGACTGAGGCGGGCCGTTCCACAACCTCGCCCGCCGCTATTTTATTTGAAAGCTCATCTGACAGCTGGATGACTTTTGCCACATTCATCACCCCGTTTTAATGTAATTTCTTTTGCAGCTTGTACATTTCATTCATCGCTTCAAGCGGTGTCATATCAAGTATATTAAGTGATTTGAAGGCATCGAGCACCTGCTTTTCTTTTTTTGAAAGCTTTGGTGTTTCAGCCGGCTTTTCCCCTTCGTCAAAAAAGGAAAGTTGTGCCGGTTCTTCTTTCACCTGGGGTTTCGCCTCCTGAGATTTATGCACGGGCACCTCTGGTTTGTTTCCTGACTGCTCCAGCTCTTTTAAAATATCTTGAGCCCGCGCAATCAGATCTTCAGGCAGCTCAGCAAGCTGAGCTACATGGATACCATAGCTTTTATCAGCAGCACCTTCTTTAATTTGATGAAGAAAGACAACAGTTCCGTTATATTCTTCAGCGCGAACATGAACGTTTTTCAGCTGGGGCAGCTTGTCCTCCAGAACAGTCAGCTCGTGATAGTGTGTACTGAACAGCGTCTTGGCGCCGATATGATCGTGAACATATTCAATAATCGCCTGTGCCAGCGCCATGCCGTCATAAGTGGACGTTCCCCGCCCAATTTCATCAAACAAAATGAGGCTGTTTTTCGTCGCATTGACAATTGCATTTTTCGCTTCAAGCATTTCTACCATAAATGTACTTTGTCCGGAAATCAAATCATCTGCAGCGCCGATTCGTGTAAAAATTTGATCAAAAATCGGAAGTACCGCTTTTTTCGCGGGTACAAAGCAGCCGATTTGCGCCATAATGGAAATGAGCGCGATTTGTCTCATATACGTGCTTTTCCCTGACATGTTTGGACCTGTAATGAGAAGCATTTGTCTGTTATCGCCCATCATACAGTTGTTCGGGACATATTCCTGGCTGTCCATGACTTTTTCAACAACCGGGTGTCTGCCTTCAATCACTTCGACTTCATCTTTAGAGAACTCCGGTTTCGTGTAGTGACGATTTTCACTGATTGTCGCAAAGCATTGCAGCGCATCCAGCTCGCTCATCTGTTTTGCAAGCTGCTGAAGCCGCGGAATATACTGCTTCACTTTCTCGCGCAGCTCGGTAAACAGCTCGTACTCCAGCTCGCAGATGTTATTTTCCGCTTCTAAAATGAGCGCTTCTTTTTCTTTTAATTCTGGTGTAATGTAGCGCTCTGCATTCGTTAACGTCTGCTTCCGCTCATAACGCCCTTCCTCAAGCAAATGCAAATTTGCTTTTGTCACCTCAATGTAATAACCGAAAACTTTATTAAATCCGACCTTTAAAGAGCGAATGCCTGTGTATTCCCGCTCCTGCTGTTCCAGGCGGGCAATCCAGTCTTTTCCGTTTCTGCTTGCATCACGGTATTCATCAAGCTTTTGATTGTAACCGTCTTTTATCAGGTTTCCTTCTTTTAACGATAAAGGAGGATTTTCGTACAGCGCTTCTTCCAGCAGTTCAAGTACATCTCCGCAAGGGTCAATACGCTCTGCACGTTCCTTGGCCTTGTCATGAGCAAGTGAAGCAACCAGCTGTTTGATGCCAGGCACTTGCTTTAACGATTCCTTCAGCTGAATCAAATCCCGGGCATTGACATTTCCGAATGCCACGCGGCCGGCAAGACGTTCTAAATCATATACTTCTTTTAACCGTTCACGCAGATCTTCCCGTTCAAAGAAATGGGACATCAATGTTTCCACCATTTCTTGGCGCTCTTCGATTTGATTGACTCTGATAAGCGGCCGGTCAATCCATTGTTTAAGAAGCCGGCCTCCCATTGCCGTTTTTGTTTCATCCAGCAACCACAAAAGGGAGCCTTTTTTATTTTTCGAACGGATCGTTTCGGTCAGCTCTAGGTTACGCTTTGAGTACAAGTCGATTTTCATCGCTTCCTCAAGCTCATACACCTGCACAGGCTGAAGATGATCAAGGCTGCGCTTTTGGGTTCTTTTCAGATACGCATATAAGCGCATAAATGTTTTTGTTACATCTTCATTATTTAAGTGCTCAATGATCGTGACGTGTTCGTCTATTTCTCCGTCTTCAATTGAAATCGTTGCACCGCACCGCTCTTTCAGCTGTGCGACTGTATCGGCATCCAGGCTTCCTGAAACCACGATTTCCCGTGCGCCGACTGAATAAATTTCTGATATGACGTCTTCAAGCCGTTCAATCAAAACAGCCAAATTTTCTCCCGTTGTTAAATCGGAAAGCGCAAGCCCGTATCCATTCGAGCAGGCTGAAACAGATGCGATAAAGTTATTTTCCGATTCATGGATGCCTTTGCCGTCCATTACAGTTCCGGGCGTAATAAGCTGAACCACTTCTCTTTTTACAACACCCTTTGCGGCCTTCGGATCTTCCGTCTGTTCACAAATCGCCACTTTGTATCCTTTTTTAATAAGCTGTTCAATATACGCGGAAGCAGAATGATACGGCACACCGCACATCGGTATTTTTTCTGCCCCACCGCCGTCTCTGCTCGTTAACGTAATTTCCAGCTCTTGTGACGCTTTTTTAGCGTCCTCAAAAAACATTTCGTAAAAATCACCCAGTCGAAAAAATAAAAAGGCATCCTGGTGCTCTGCCTTAATTTTTAAATATTGCTGTATCATAGGCGTATATCCGGCCATTGTTTAATCCCTCACTATGTATCAACGTATCTATTTTCCAACCTTCATTATAACATAAACAAAAAGTGATAAAAGAATGATATATCAATATAAAAAAGAGACTTGGGGGTACTGTCTCCCCTAGTCCCTTTTTTATTCTTCAGGATCTCCCACTAAAAATTCCGGGTTGATGTCTTCAAGCTCTTCATCAAGCTCATCTTCCCAATCTTCCTCGTCTTCCTCTTCCCAGTCAGGATTGACCTCAACAACCACCTTTGTTTCTCCTACCACTTCCGCCAAAAATTCTCTTTCTGCCTGCACAACGATTTTATTTCCATTTGGCGAAATAGTCACTTCAAGGCAGTTTGGCTGCTGAAGCACTTTGGCAATTACTTCATGCTCATCATCTAAGTAATTATTGTCTCTGTATCTGAGTTTAATGACATCTACGTATTTTACCCGTTCTGTGACAACCTCTGTCTTTGTGTTGTCCGCGTATGAGTACCATACGTTTATATCATAATACCCTTCAATTTCTACCGTTTTTCCAATTTTTTCAGCGTCGTACTTGTGGTTAATAATCCAACCACCCAAAATGCTGCTAGGTTTTTTCTCAGGGGAGATAGTGTTGGTGCATTGGGTGAATTTTCGGCCTTTCGCTACTACTGCCTTCGTGATAATTTCCCTGTATTCAGACATTCCGGCATGCCTCCTTGTTCTTCTTCGTGTTATCTTATGCTGGGCATTTGTCTAGTGTGCATTTTTATAAATAAAATATAAAAATACAAAGTTTCTGTTCCATTGTATGCAGGTGTGCCTAGAAACTTTACTTATAAGTACGATAAAGTTTACTCGCGGCTGAGCACAGAAAAACCAATTGAACATTTAGTACATAGATAATTTAGTTCATTTATAACCAAATAAATGATAAAAAAACACGGGCCTGTAAAGGCACCGTGTTTAGAGAGAACAGCTGTTATTTGAATGCTTCACCTTTGAACCGGTTTCCCCTTTCAGCAGGTCGCCTCCGGTTGACGTGATGATTTCATTTGTGACTTGGTTGGAAATGGTGTGTGCAACGAGCTGCAGTAGGTCATTTACCTCCATCTGCGAGTCTCTGAATTCCTGGATAACAGGAATCCCTTCAAGTTCTTCTTGCAGCGCGTCAATTTTTGCTTCTACTTGTTTGAGCGCTTCATGCTTTTCATAATGCTTCAGATTGACAGCCTGCTTTTGCAAGGCTTTAATCTGATTAACGATTGCAGACACTTTGTCATTCTCATTGATTTGCGCTTCAGCTCGTTTGAAAAAATCAACCTCTTCTGTTTCAGAGATCATTTTTGCAAGGTTCCGTGCCTGCTGCACAATGTCTTTTTTTGAGTAGAGCGTCATCTTATTTCACCTCGATTGCTTCTCCTACCATTTCTCCATCAAGCGACCATGTTTTCGCTTGCTGGATTTTCACGCGGACAATTTTGCCGATGGCTTCCTTCGGCCCTTTGAAATTGACAAGCTTGCTTTTTTCAGTATAGCCGGCAAGAATATCAGGGTTATTTTTGCTTTCACCCTCAACTAATACTTCGACAACCTTGCCTTCGTATTCCTTCATTTTTTTAGCGGAAATTTCATTCACCAGTGCGTTTAGACGCTGCAGGCGCTCTTTTTTCACACGCATCGGTACATTATCTTTCATCTTTGCAGCCGGAGTGCCCTCACGCGGAGAGTAAATGAACGTATAGGCGCTGTCAAACTCCACCTCACGATATAGAGAAAGCGTTTCTTCAAACTGCTCGTCCGTTTCGTTCGGAAATCCGACGATAATGTCCGTTGTCAAAGAAGCGTTCGGCATTGCTTCTTTAATTTTTCGAACCAGCTCCATGTAACGCTCTCTGTCATATTTGCGGGCCATCAGCTTCAGAATTTCTGAGCTTCCTGATTGAACCGGAAGATGAATGTGATCAAGCAGATTTCCGCCTTTCGCCAGCACTTCAATGAGGCGATCGTCAAAGTCGCGCGGATGACTTGTTGTAAAGCGGATTCTCGGGATATCGATTTTTCTCAGTTCATCCATCAAATCACCAAGTCCGTACGTCATATCTTCAAAGTCTTTTCCATACGCGTTTACGTTTTGGCCTAACAGTGTAATTTCCTTATAGCCTTCACTCGCAAGCCTTCTCACTTCCTGAATGATTTCCTCAGGGCGGCGGCTTCTTTCTTTTCCGCGTGTGTAAGGCACAATGCAATACGTACAGAATTTGTCACAGCCGTACATAATATTGACCCAGCCCTTAATTTTTCCGTTCCGGACTTTCGGAAGGTTTTCAATAACGTCCCCTTCCTTGGACCAAACTTCTATGACCATTTCTTTTGAAAGGTATGCTTCTGACAAAAGCTCCGGCAGGCGATGAATGTTATGGGTTCCGAAAATCATATCGACAAACGGATGTTTTTTCAAAATCCGGTTCACGACTGATTCCTCTTGAGACATACAGCCGCACACGCCTAGAATCAGATCGGGATTGTTTTTTTTCAGTGCTTTTAAGTGCCCGAGCTCACCAAACACCTTGTTTTCGGCATTTTCACGGATCGCGCATGTGTTTAACAAAATAACATTGGCATCATCAACAGAGTTTGTCGCTTCGTAACCGAGCGCCATAAAGATCCCTGCCATAACCTCTGTATCGTGTTCATTCATTTGGCAGCCGTACGTACGGATATAAAACTTTCTTCCGTCTCCCAAGCCTTTAAATTGTTCAGAAATTTTAAAGTCATTATGATAAGTAACGGCTTCCTTGCCTCGTTTTTTCGCGTCTTTTAAGGAAGGCGGAATGTAAACAGCTTCAAAGTACTTGCTGTAATCCTTCTCGGATTTTTTGTCCGATGGATTTACTTGTCCGCTCTCTAATTTTTGTTTTTCATTCATATCATATTTTCTCCTTTCAAACCAAACTTCCACCCTTCAGTATAAAGGTTATTGAAGCTCTGCACAACTGGCAACCTATCATTGTACACTCATTGAGAATAATAATCAATAAGGAATCAAAAGAGGAAGAGTTTGCTCTTCCTCCTACAATAGATGGAGCTCCTTTGCCGTCTTTTCGATGACATCAAGCGCCTGATCCAGTTCATCTTTGGTATGCTCAGCTGTTATAATCGTGCGAATTCTGGCTTTACCCTTTGCTACAGTCGGGAAAACGATGCTTTGGGCAAAAACGCCTCGAGAAAGGAGCTGATCAGAAAATTGCTTTGCCACACCTTCATCACCTATTAAAATAGGAAGAATCGGCGTTTCACTCTTCGTGAGAGTCAGGCCCATTTTTACAAGCATTGCTTTAAAATAAGCGGTATTCTCCCACAAGCGCTCCATATGCTCCGGCTCTTCCAGCAAGACATCGATCGCTTCCATACAAGCGGCAGTAACAGCAGGCGGATGGGATGTGCTGAATAAAAACGGACGGCCTTTATGGCGCAAATAATCGATCAGCACCTTTGAACCTGCAGCATAGCCGCCAAGCACTCCGATTGCCTTGCTTAGTGTTCCGACCTGAATATGGACTCTGCCATCCAGACCGAAGTGATTCACTGTTCCCCTGCCGTTTTCACCAAGCACTCCGGATGCATGGGCGTCATCCACCATCACAAATGCGTCATATTTCTCAGCAAGCTCTACAATATCAGGCAAAGGAGCTATGTTGCCATCCATAGAAAACACGCCGTCTGTCACAATCAGACGCATCCGATAATTCATTGACTTTCTCAGCACCCGCTCTAAATCACTCATATCGACGTGCTGATACACCTTTTTATCCGCCTTTGTCAGTCGAATTCCGTCAATAATAGAGGCATGGTTCAGCTCATCTGAGATGACAATATCCTCTTTTGTAAGAATACTTGAAAGTACGCCTTGGTTCGTTGTGAAGCCTGATTGGAATACAAGTGCTGCCTCCGTTTTTTTAAAGGCTGCCAGCTTTTTCTCAAGTTCTTGATGCATGGTAAATGTGCCGGCAATCGTTCTCACTGATCCGGTGCCGGCTCCATACTGCTGTACGGCCTCCTGTGCGGCGTTGATGAGTCTAGGATGTGAAGTTAATCCGAGGTAATTATTAGAAGAAAGCTGAATGACTTTTTGATGATTGACTGTGACAGATGGGCCTTGCATAGATTCAAGCTGTTTTATGTCTTGCCATGTATGGTTTTCTTTCATTCTATCAAGCTCTGCTTTTAAAAACTCAAATTCCTTCGTCATGTTTATCCCCCTTTTATGGAATTAAAATTACTTTTCCGCACTGGCCGCTTCTCATCAGTTCGAAACCTTTTTCAAACTCCTCTAACGGAAACTGATGGGTAATAACAGGTGATAGATCGAGCACGTTTGAACTGATCAGTTGAGACACCTGGCGCCAGGTTGAAAACATTTTTCTTCCTGTGATTCCTTGGATCGTAAGTCCTTTAAATACCACTTTATTCGTTAAATCAATTGTCACCGGATGTTCCGGCAAGCTCAGAATATGAAACCTCCCGCCATTCGCAGCCATCGCAAGACCTTGGGCAATCGCTGAGGGATGGCCGGACATCTCACAAACAAGATCTGCGCCTTCTCCATTCGTTAAAGCGCTTACAATTTTGAGCGGATCTTCTTTTTCAATAGAAACAGTACAAGTCGCTCCCATTTGTTTGGCAAGCCTCAGCCTGTATTCATTCTTATCGATTGCTATCACCTGAGAAGCTCCTGCTGCTTTTGCAACCGCAACAGCCATAAGACCAATCGGTCCGCAACCAATCACTGCAGTCGTTCCTCCTGCAGGCTGGCTCTCCAGTACGGTATGAACTGCATTTCCTAAAGGCTCTTGAATAGAAGCAATCGACGGGTCCATATCAGCGGGATTTCTCCAGATGTTATCAGCGGGAACTTTTACATATTCCGCAAAACAGCCTGCCGTGTCCACTCCGATAATCGCAGTATTGGTGCAAACATGAGATTTTCCTGTTACACAAGGGACACATTCACCGCAGACAATGTGTGTTTCCGCCGACACATACTCTCCTACTTTTACACCGCTGACATTCTCTCCCACAGCTTCAACAATTCCGCTGAACTCATGACCGAAAACATAGGGTGTTTTGATTCTCTGACGTGCCCATTGATCCCAATTATAAATGTGCACATCCGTGCCGCATATGGAAGCAGCTTTCACTTTTATGAGGACTTCATGTTTATCAATCTCAGGAATAGGAACTTCAGTCAGCACAGCACCGAACGCCCCGTCCTTTTTCATTAGAGCTTTCATCTTTCCACTCTGCATGTACAATCCTCCTTGAAAAATTCTTGTTACATTCGGATTGTACCATGATATGGAATAAGCGTAAACAGCACTGTCTTTTCCAGAAGGACAAAAGTATCTGTCTTGAAAAATGGGCGGAATTTTTTTTTTGAAACGTTTTAGCTCATTTCTGATTTTGCATATCCGCCCATTATATGCCAAAAATACTATCGGGAGAAAATATCACAATAAATGAAAAACAACCTGTTTGCATTACGCAAACAGGTTGAGAATACTTTATTTGTTTTTAGCGAGGTTCCACGATTAATTTAATCGCTGTTCTTTCTTCCCCATCGATTTGAATATCTGTAAAAGCCGGAATACAAATCAAATCAACGCCGCTAGGCGCCACAAATCCCCTGGCAATCGCCACAGCTTTTACAGCCTGGTTTAATGCACCAGCTCCGATCGCTTGAATCTCGGCGGCTCCTCGCTCTCTCAACACGCCTGCAAGCGCACCTGCCACTGAATTTGGACTCGATTTTGCTGAAACTTTTAAGATTTCCATTTCTGCTCCCCCTTAGTTTTACAATGGATAAGTGAGTGTTCATTAGAACAATCATTATTAGATGTTGCTATCCAAAAAGCCATCCCCACAATGCTTTTCAAAAATAGCGGGCTACCTTCCATTTTTACTATATTCACTAAGGAGTTGCTATATTCCTGCTTTTCTTTTTAATATTTTTATAAAATAACCTATGTTCAATTATTCAAAGAACATGTGATCATCATTGATTAAAACACGCTCGATTTTCACGGCTTTTTTCGTTTGATCATCTATGTCAATGACAACTCCGCTGAGCGTTGTTTTCCCTTCAGCGACAGTAAACCGGACTGGAAGGTTCGTTTTGAATCGTTTAATAATCGTCTCTCTGTCCATTCCCAGTATACCGTCATATGGGCCAGTCATTCCTACATCAGTAATATATGCCGTTCCCTTCGGCAAAATGCGGTTATCCGCTGTCTGCACGTGTGTATGAGTTCCTACAACAGCTGATGCCCGTCCATCCGTGTACCAGCCAAGCGCGAGCTTTTCACTTGTCGCTTCGGCATGAAAGTCGATAAAAATGTACGGTGTTCTTTTCGCAGCTTCAGCAATCAATTCATCCGCTTTTAAAAATGGGTCATCAAGCGGCGGTAAAAACGTACGTCCCTGCAAATTAATAACCGCAAGTTCTTTGCCGTTTGCTTTCACATATGTGATTCCTTTCCCCGGTGTTCCTTCAGGAAAGTTTGCCGGGCGAACCAAATTCGGAACGTCATCTATAAAATCAAAAATTTCTTTTTTGTCCCATGTGTGGTTCCCCATTGTGATTGCATCTGCACCGGACTGGATTAAGCTGTGATAAATTTTTTCCGTCAGGCCTTTTCCGTGTGCGGCGTTTTCACCATTAATAATGGTAAAGTGAGGCTTATATTTTGTTTTTAACTTTGGTACATATTCTTTGACCATGTCACGGCCCGGTGAACCGACAACATCTCCGATAAATAAAATTCTCATTTTGTAAATCCTTTCTTCTTGAAAATTCCTTAGCCGTCAAAAAAATAAAGTGATGCTTAGCGCATCACTTTATTTTGCATACTCTACGGCACGAGTTTCTCTGATTACAGTCACCTTAATATGACCTGGATAATCGAGCTCGTCCTCAATTCGCTTGCGGATATCTCGCGCCAGTCGATGAGCTTCAAGATCATTAATTGAATCCGGCTTCACCATAATGCGCACTTCGCGTCCAGCCTGAATGGCAAATGATTTTTCAACACCTTCGTAGGACTCAGAAATTTCTTCGAGTTTTTCAAGTCTTCGAATATAATTCTCGAGCGTCTCACTTCTCGCGCCAGGCCTTGCAGCGGAAAGCGCATCTGCTGCAGCGACCAGCACAGCGATAATGGAAGTCGGCTCCTCATCCCCGTGGTGTGATGCAATACTGTTAATCACGACTGGGTGCTCTTTATATTTGGTCGCAAGCTCTACCCCGATTTCAACGTGGCTTCCTTCTACTTCATGGTCAATTGCTTTCCCGATGTCGTGAAGAAGACCCGCACGTTTGGCAAGCTTTGCGTCTTCACCAAGCTCCGATGCCATTAGACCGGCCAAGAATGCGACTTCCATGGAATGCTTAAGCACATTTTGACCGTAGCTTGTACGGAACTTTAAGCGGCCGAGGATCTTGATGAGATCTGGGTGGAGGCCGTGAACGCCAACCTCAAATGTCGTCTGTTCACCCATCTCACGAATATAGTCATCGACCTCGCGACGAGATTTTTCAACCATTTCTTCAATCCGTGCCGGATGAATTCGGCCATCCTGAACGAGTTTATCAAGAGCAATTCTGGCTGTCTCACGTCTGATCGGATCAAATCCGGAAAGAATGACAGCTTCAGGTGTATCATCAATAATCAGGTCAATTCCTGTCAGCGTTTCAAGCGTACGAATGTTACGCCCTTCCCGTCCGATGATACGTCCTTTCATCTCATCATTTGGAAGATTGACAACTGATACCGTTGTTTCGGCAACGTGGTCCGCTGCGCAGCGCTGTAAGGCGAGTGAAAGAATGTTTTTCGCTTTCTTATCCGCCTCTTCTTTCGCACGGTTTTCAGTTTCTTTTGTCATGATGGCGATGTCATGTGAAAGCTCGTTTTCAACCCGCTCAAGAATGATTTGCTTTGCTTCATCACGAGTCAGACTCGAAATTCGTTCCAACTCTGACTGCTGCATACGAATCATCTCATCCACTTTGCTTTCCATCTCTTCAATATGTTGTTGTCGTTCATTCAGAGAATGATCTTTCTTCTCCAACATCGCTTCCCGTTTATCAATTCCCTCATGTTTGCGATCAAGGTTTTCCTCCTTTTGGAGTAAACGGTTTTCTTGTTTTTGAAGCTCATTTCGTCTTTCACGAACTTCCTGTTCAGCATCTATTCGAAGTTTGTGGATTTCATCCTTTGCTTCAAGCAGAGCTTCTTTTTTCAGTGCTTCAGCATCACGCTTTGCATCTTCAAGAATTTGCTCGGCTGCACCGCGTGCGCCCGCAATTTTCGCTTCGGCAATGGTTTTACGAACAAAGTAGCCAACAACTAAACCGAGTAGAATCAGCAAAATGGAGATGAGAACCATCATAATTGGGGTCATACTTTCACCTCCTCTTGCTATAAACTTGGTTGTTGCTTAAATAAGTGTCGGCATGTACATTGTCTAGTTTTCTCAACATACAGAACCTTCACAGGGAATGAGTATGTTCATCGCCCTTGTCAAGTTTAAATGGTTTAACAATCATGTTAAAAAAACAAATGTTACAACTTCATTGTAAATGTGTCGGAAATACTTGTCAAGCTTGCCATCTTAACGTTTGCAGACCCGACGTCTTTTCCCGTGCCGAATGCAATTTATCCAAAAGAAGATCACGGATCATTCTTGATTCAGAAGCTGATATATTTTATTGTTCACTTGGCCCAATTTAGCGTTATTTTGAATGTTAGAGAACAAAATAACAATGGTTTGCCCAGATTTACTAAAGCTGTTCAAGATATTGAAGCCCGGCATAACGCCATGGTTTGAATAGCTTCCGGGATCAACATAAAATCCCATGCCGTATGTGGAGCTGCTCCCTGGCGTAAACATCTTTTCATAGCTTTTTTGTGAATACAGTTTTCCGTCTACCAGCGCTTGGTCAAATTTATACATATCTATAGCGCTCATATAAATATCGCCGGCTCCATACAGCTGAGATAGATCAGGTATATACGGTGTAACCGTTTTGCTGCCCTTCATCTTATACCCGACGGCAGGATAAGGTTCTTTTTCATATGTTTTGTAAAAGCCTGCATGCGTCATTCCCGCCGGTTTAAAAATGTGTTTTTTTATGTACTGTTCATACGGCTCACCGCTTACTTCAGCAATGATATAAGCGAGAACAGAATAGTTGGAATCCTTGTAGTCCCATACGCCCGGCTGACGTTTGATTCCCTGAAGTTCTATGTCTTTTATTAAATCGTCCGGGGTAATGGCGCCGTTTCCTTCAATATGTCCGTTTATCCCCGATGTATGTGTAAGCAGATTCTTCAAAGTAATCGTTTGTCCGTTAGGAAAATGAGGTAAATATGTACTTACCGGATCACTTGTCTGAAGTTTCCCCTTTTCCTCAAGCTGCAAAATAGCGGTTGCAATCAGCGCTTTTTGTGACGAACCGACGTAAAAAGACGTCAATGGATTATTTTGAATGTGATGTTCACGGTCTGCATAGCCAAAACCTTTATTTGTTACGATTTCTCCATTTCTGACAATCATAGCGGTTCCGCTGAAACCGATCTCTTTTAAATAATTGCTGATGTTTTGATTTCGGTCTACTGTTTTGATTTGTTCCTCTGATTTTTTGGCAGTTTTCTTTTTAACCTCTTTTTTCTGATCGGTATTTGAAACCGCTGCAGTTTCTTGAGATGGCTCGTTTTCTTCACTATTTCGATGAAGCGCATTCCAAATCGTAATGCAAACCATCACTGCTAAAAGACCAAGCAAAAGTTTTCCTCTTTTATTTAGTTTTCTCCGTCTGCGTTTCGCAGTTCTTCTGCGGGTTGGGCTCGTCATTCATTTTTTCCTCCCGAAATAAATTCCATTTTGCACACGTTTTGTTAGACGAATAAAGCCCTAAAAAAGTTGTCAAGAAAAGCAATATTTTTATCATTTTTTTGCAAAATACAAAAAAGCTGAGTTTTTCACTCAGCCTTTTGTATCATTTGAAATTTATTTTATTTTTATTCTTCAAATTCGAGTTCTTCTTGTGTCTCTTCAGCTTGCTGCTGCACTACTCCGTTATTATCCAAGCCGTAATGTTCGCGAATCTGCTCCTGGATCATCAGCATGATATCTTTATTTTCTTTCAGGAATTGTTTTGCATTTTCACGGCCTTGGCCAAGACGCTCTTCTTCATAAGAGTACCATGAACCGCTTTTTTGCACGATATCAAGTTCAGTTCCTAGATCAATGATTTCTCCTTCTTTTGAAATGCCTTCTCCGTACATAATGTCAACCTCGGCTGTACGGAACGGCGGAGCCACCTTGTTTTTCACGACTTTGATTTTCGTTTTGTTCCCCATTACGTCATTGCCTTGTTTCAGCTGTTCAGCACGGCGCACTTCAAGACGCACGGAAGAATAGAATTTCAGTGCACGGCCGCCAGGAGTTGTTTCCGGGTTCCCGAACATAACGCCGACTTTTTCACGAATTTGGTTAATGAAAATCGCGATTGTCTTCGATTTGTTAATGGCTCCTGAAAGCTTACGAAGCGCTTGAGACATTAAGCGTGCTTGTAGACCGACATGCGAATCTCCCATGTCGCCTTCAATTTCCGCTTTTGGAACGAGAGCAGCTACAGAGTCGACAACAACAATGTCAACTGCCCCGCTTCGAACCAATGCTTCCGCAATTTCAAGCGCCTGCTCGCCTGTGTCAGGCTGAGACAGTAAAAGCTCTTCGATGTTAACACCAAGCTTTTGCGCGTATACCGGATCTAACGCATGCTCCGCATCGATAAACGCGGCTTGTCCGCCCTGCTGCTGTACTTCAGCAATTGCATGAAGCGCCACAGTTGTTTTACCTGAGCTTTCAGGACCGTATACTTCAATAATCCGTCCGCGCGGATATCCGCCAATTCCCAATGCCGTATCAAGAGCAAGGGAGCCGCTTGGGACAGTAGAAATTCTTGTATCTGTCTTTTCTCCCAGTTTCATAATGGAACCTTTGCCGAACTGTTTTTCTATTTGTTTAAGAGCCATATCTAAGGCTGCCTGACGATCACTCATTCTATTTTTTCCTCCTTTATGTTACCACTACATATACTATACCCTGTTTGAAGGGATTTGCCAAGAAAAAAGCGAACGCATATTCGGATTTTTTCTTGGCGTGATTCCTATCAAAATATCATAATGTATCAGAGAAATCATGTTTTCTTAGGAGGATAATGTGCTGATAATATTATTTTTGTTCTAAAAGCTTTAAGATTAAATGGCAGCCATATTTGGCGCCGCGTTTTCTGATTCCCGTTCTGGAGCCCGCAAAGTGAAACTCATGAACCTCTTCTTTCCCATTTGCGGAAATACCGATAAACACATGCCCAGGCTCATGCCCTTCTTGAGCATCAGGTCCTGCTACACCAGTAAAGCTAATGCCGATATCGCTGCCAGTGAGTTTTTGAACACCCTTAGCCAGTTCGGCTGCGCATTCCTTGCTGACCGCTCCAAAACGATCTAATGTGTCCTTCTCCACACCAAGCACATTCTGCTTCACGTCGTTTGTATAGCAAACAACACCGCCGGCAAATAATGTTGAAGCACCGCTAAGATCCGTCAGCCATTCAGAAAAAAGCCCGCCGGTAAAGCTTTCTGCCGCAGAAATTGTAATGCCTTTTTCCTTACATGCTTTAGATAGCTCTTTTACAAGAGAAGTATCATCGTACCCATAGAAAAATTCACCGACACGCTCTAAGATAACGGCCTCTGTTTCTTTTAGCAGACGCTCTGTTTCCTTTTCATCGGCGTGTTTGGCTGTCAGACGCAGCGTCACCTCTCCATCAGCAGCCAAAGGAGCGATTGTCGGGTTGGTTTGTGCATCAATAATGTCTTCCAAATCGGCTTCAAGCTGAGATTCCCCGATACCGAAAAAGCGAAGAACGGTGGACACAATTTTTTCATTTGAACCCATCTTTTTGAGCAGAAGAGGCTTTGCCTCGTTTTCAAACATTGGACGCAATTCGCTCGGCGGCCCAGGAAGAAGCATATAGAAGCGCGATTCATGCTCTATGAGCATTCCCGGGGCCATTCCAAAGTGATTCGCCAGCACGTCAGATCCTTCGATCACAAGTGCCTGTTTTCGGTTATTAGGTGACATCGTGCGTTTTGTTCGCTTGAAATAGTCCTCAATGGATTGGAATGCCTCATCATTTAACACAAGCGGACGCCCCAGCGTATTTGCAATCGTTTCTTTCGTCAGGTCATCTTTTGTGGGTCCAAGACCTCCTGAAAAAATAATGAAGTCAGAGCGTTCTTCAGCAATGCGGATGACCTGCTTCAGCCGCTCCGGGTTGTCTCCGACCGCTGTATGATAAAATACGTTGACCCCGATTTCAGCGAGCTGTTTGCTGATAAATTGAGCATTTGTATTGGCGATCTGGCCAAGCAGCAGCTCTGAACCGACGGCAATAATTTCAGCTTTTTTTGGAAATTCCATGACGAAGTCCTTCTTTCTTAGTTAGATGTTTTTAACGCTTCCCAGTTTTTAGAGAAATATTCCCAGCCTGAGACGACAGTAAAGAAGACGGCTACCCACAGCGCCAAGTCAGCAAACGGGAATGACACAAGTTCAAATGGAAGATTGTGAAGAAGCAATGCGGATACCGCAATAATCTGTGCCCACGTTTTGATTTTACCAAGCATGTTAGCAGCTACGACTTCTCCTGTTCCGGCCAAAACAAGCCTTAAACCTGTTACAGCAAACTCCCTGCTGATAATCACAATGACCATCCAAGCTGGCGCGAGATCAAATTGAACAAGGATAATTAACGCTGCGGATACGAGCAGCTTGTCCGCAAGCGGATCAAGAAATTTCCCGAAGTTTGTTACAAGGTTCAGTTTTCGGGCATAATATCCGTCAACCCAATCTGTTGTAGATGCAATAATAAATAGAATGGCCCCCGCCAAGTGTGCGATCGGGATCGATTCGTCTCCAACTTCGAGCCTGCCCCAGTCAAACGGCGCCAGCATGATAATCATGAAGATTGGGATTAATGCGATTCTAGCTAGTGTGATTTTATTTGGTAAGTTAAACATAAAGCCCCTCCAATTTCATACTCGGACGTGAAGAAAAGTCATCTGGTAATTAAGATGACTTTTCTTCCTTTTTATTTACAATCTTTATGGTTTGTGCCATCACTTTTTTCGGATCAAGTTCATATGAAAGAACCTTGCCGTTGATTTTTATTTTCAGATTAGGTGCATATCCTGTGCGGATTTCAACCTGTTTCTGATCAGTTATATCTTTTTTATAGGTTTCGTCTTTTTTCAGCGTTCCTTCTTTTAAAGAGCTGCTGTTTTCATCGCGCACCCGAATCCAAGAGCTGTCCGCTGCCTTCAATTCAAGCTCGATTTTATCAGCGCCGGACACTTCATAAGTCGTTAACGATCCTTCAGTGCCAGCAGCTTTAATCTCCAGCTTATCACTGTCATTTTCTTTTTTCTTATCTTCGTTTTCTTTCGTTTCTTTTTTAGTGTCTGTCTCTTTTTCAGAGCTGTTATTTTGATTCTCCTTCAGCGTTGAATCTTTAGGGATTTCGTACTTGCTCTCACTTTGCGTAATTGCTTTTTCTGATGCCGCATTGTGATCATCACTGTTTTTGTGATTCGCAAATTGAATGATCGCGTACACAATGGCAATCACGACAATCACGCCGAGAATGACAAGTATCGTTGGCAGCAGCTCCAGCGCCTTAGATGCTGGCTTTGGCATTTCCTTTTGAAGATTCATGCCAGAGATCTTTTCAGACACATCGTCATGATACGTATTCGGGATATCTTTTTTATGCTCCTCAAACAGCTGATCCGCATCAAGCCCAACGGCTTCTGCATATTGCTTGATGAATGCCCGAACATAAAACTTCCCCGGAATAATGTCATAGTTTCCTTCCTCCAAGGCGGTTAAATACCTTTTTTGAATCTTTGTTGCCGCTTGGAGATCATCCAATGACATTGCTTTTTCCTCTCTGGCTTCTTTGAGCCGGATTCCTAGTTCAGTCACAACAAACACCTTCCAATTTTAAAAATCAAAGCTTGAAAACCCGGGTTGATCAAACATTTGGGGTTCCTCGGCATGTTCATATGTAATAACCTCATCAGGGTCATTTCTCAGTTCAATAATATAATCAAAGTCATCTAGTGTATACTCTGTATTTTGAACGAATATGTCCGGATGCTCCACCACTTTGGTTGCCGGAAGCCGCATTATTTCTCGGACCAGCTGGAGATGGCGTTCCGACCCTCTTCGTGTTGACACAATTCCGTCAACGATAAAGACATTTTCAGTGCTGTATTCTTCGGCAATCAGCTGGCTTCTTATCGTCTGCTTCAGCAAGGTTGAGGACACAAACAGCCACCTTTTGCTTGCACACACACTGGAGGCCACAATCGATTCCGTTTTTCCGACACGCGGCATTCCTCTGATTCCGATTAATTTATGGCCTTCTTTTTTGAACAATTCGGCCATAAAATCGACTAATAAGCCAAGCTCGTCCCGTTCAAAGCGGAACGTTTTCTTATCATCGGCATCCCGTTGAATATAGCGGCCATGGCGTACGGCAAGACGGTCGCGAAGCCTCGGTTCTCTGAGCTTCGTTACTTTAATTGTTTCCATCGTTTTTAAGATTGATTCTAATCGTTTAATTTGATCTATATGGCGGCACCTGAGGAGCATTCCCCTTCTGGAAAGATCGACGCCGTTTATCGTTACGATGTTAATAGAAAGCATCCCAAGAAGAGATGAGATATCCCCGAGCAGTCCGGGGCGGTTCACTTGAATTTCATATTCAAAATACCATTCGAGCTTTGCCAAATGATATACCCCCTTCATTGTGGCAAAATTTTACCTTCCTTTATCATAAAGCATTTTTCTCTAATTAGAAAGAAGAATGTTGCTGTGATGAGGAAAACATAAAAAAGAGAGGAAAAATCCCCTCTCTTCCTAGTGAGTGCTGTTATTTTCAACAAGCTTAACCATCATATTGGCAATGGCGTGCTGTTCATCTTTTGATGCTACACTCCAAAGATCTGCCAGCACTTTTTCCTGCTCGTTCTTAGATTCCACTTCATTAGCCAAGTAGCTGCCGATTTCTGTCGCAAGATCTGTAATCGTATCCTGGCTCATACCTTTATCTTGCGCATAGTTCAGACGGTCGCCAAGGAAGTTTTTCCAGCTATCCCAGTTTTCTAATACTGACATGCTTGTTTCCTCCATTTCATGTGAAGTTACAAGATTATTGTGTCCTTCGCAAAAGAAACTATACACCGAATATTTTCGGATCAGCAGTGCCAGCCGCCATTCACCGACAGAATTTGGCCGGTGATATATGATGCTTTGTCAGACAGGAGAAAAGCTGTTGCATCCGCAATTTCCTGCGGCCGGGCCAGCCGGCCGATCGGGATCTCTTCAGCGATCTCTTCTTTTTCAGACGGGGTGAATTGATTCATCATATTTGTATCAACCGCGCCCGGCGCTACCGCGTTTACCCTGATTCCGCTTGGCGCCAGCTCCTTAGCCAGCCCTTTTACAAACGAATGCTGAGCTCCCTTTGCCATGCTGTACAGCACTTCACAGGATGCTCCAGTCTCTCCCCAAATCGAGCTGACAGCCACAATTGCTCCCGATTTATTCCGAATCATGCCTGGAAGAAGGTTTCTTGTCAGCATATACGGACTCGCCACATGGAGCTGAACCATTTCCTGGACTGTTACGTTATCCACATCCGTAATCAGCCCAAAATGGCTTCTTCCGCTGTTTAAAACAATCGCATCAATCGGCTGAACAATTGAACTTGTCAGCTTATCTGCCCCTTCTGGCGAGGACAGATCGGCTTGCAATATCTCCGCGTACACGCCAAACTTCTCTCTTAGTTTTTCAGCAAGCTCCGCTGCCGCATTTTGATTTGTATTGTAATGGAGCAGCAGATTGTATCCCTTAGCCGCAAGGGTTTCGCTGATGCTTTTGCCAATGCCGCCGCTTGCTCCGGTGATTAGTGCTGTTTTGTTCATCCTCTTTCCCTCTTTCCGCACAAAAACACCCCTCACACTGGAGGGATGTTTTGTTTATGATTTAGGAACAACCTTGCATACAGTCAGTCTGTCTGCAGCAATTTCCTCTTGTATGACTTTCTGCACATCCTCGATAGTAATCTGCTCGAGTACCGTTACGACGTCAAAAAGGCTCATATCCAAGAATGCATAACGGGTAAATTGATTGGCGATGTATTCAGGGGAATTCAGCGCTTTTAAGAATGTACCGATCTTTTTCTTTCTGGCCAGTTCAATCTTTTCAGCGGTAATCAATTCGCCCGCGCGCAAAAGCATGCTTGAAACGTCTTCAGCCAATTGATCAGGATCAGGCGTATCTCCGCCGATCGCTGCAAAACCGAACCCATATTCAGCAGTAAAATCAAAGCTGAACGTTTCGTCAATATACCCTTTTTCATAAAGTGATTCATACTGGGCAGAGCTTTTGCCGAAAAGAGCTTCAAGCAATAAGTTCATAGAAAGTTCATGCTTTAACAGCTCTTTGCCTAATCTAAACGGGTTCTTTGATTTTAACCCGACAAGGCATTTCGGTCCCTGCACGTTCATTTTGATCTCTTTTTCTTTTCGGAAAACCGCTTCTTGCTCTTTCACTTCTTCACGTTTGATTTCCGGCTGATCGGTATACGGCTTTTTCTCCTGATTTTCTCTGACCTGGGAAATGATCGCTTCAGGATCTACCGGGCCGACAATGAATAGGAGCATGTTGCTCGGGTGATAAAACGTTTCATAGCATTCATAAAGAAGATCTTTTGTAATATGTGAAATGCTTTCCACTGTTCCCGCTATGTCAATTCTGACAGGATGCTCTTTGTACATGTTTTCAATGACTCCGAAGTAAAGCCTCCAATCAGGGTTATCATCGTACATGTTAATCTCCTGCCCGATAATCCCTTTTTCTTTTTCAACCGTTTTTTCAGTGAAATATGGGTCCTGCACGAAATCGATGAGCGTCTCTAAATTGCGTTCAACATTTGATGTGCTTGAGAAAAGATAAGCCGTTCTTGTAAATGACGTAAACGCATTGGCAGAAGCACCCTGTTTGCTGAAATCTTGAAAAACGTCTCCGTCCGCTTTTTCAAACAGCTTGTGCTCAAGAAAATGGGCGATCCCGTCCGGCACGTGAACCATCTCATTTTTATCTAAAGGGACAAACCGGTTATCTATTGAACCGTACTTTGTTGTAAAGACCGCATATGTCTTGTTGAAACCTTTTTTCGGCAAAACGTATACGTCAAGGCCGTTGGACATTTTTTCATGATACAGCGTCTCCTGAAGCTGTTCATATTCGATTGGTTTGATCAAGATGCTACCTCCGTCCCTTTTAAGAAATAAGTCGTATCAAGCTGAATCTTTTCGCCGGCTTTCATGATATCCTCTTTTGTGACATTCTCAATATTGGCAAGAAAGTCTTCGATAGGAATCTCGACTTGAGCAGCGGCCTGCTGATATAAAAATTCAGTTAAACCGTATGCAGTATCAATTGTTTCCAGCACTTGGTTGCGAATGACGGCTTTTGTCTGTTCGATGTCCTGCTCACTGAAATCGCCGTTTTTCATTGCCTGAAACTGCTCCGCAATAATCGAAACAGCCTGGTCGTAATTTTTCACTTCAATGCCTGACATCACCATTAACAAGCCTTTAAAACTTTCTATACGTGAAGCAGCGTAGTAAGCAAGGCTGGCTTTTTCCCGAACGTTAATGAAAAGTTTAGAGTGAGAGAATCCGCCGAACAATCCGTTAAACACTTGTAAAGCCGGATAGTCCTGATCTGTATAAGTGATGCCGGTGCGGTAGCCGATATTCAACTTTCCTTGTTTGACATCTTCCTCATCAATCACTTCTTTTGCCTGAACTTTTTCATCAGCCCGATTGTTTTCAATCATGCCAAGAGTGCGCTCTTCGGTTTGGAAATACTTATCAATGGCCGTTTGCACCTGCTTACTGTCCACATCACCAACAACATAAAGATCAAGCTGGTCTTTTTGGATAGCACTTTGGTATGTTTCGTATAATTGCTCGGCCGTAATGTCATCGACATCGTCGATTTCACCATTGACATGGAGCGCGTAAGGCTCATTTTGGCACATTTCCTTTATCAGTCTTAAATTCGAGTAGCGCATTTTATCATCATAGACGGCTTGGATTCTTTGCTTAAGCGTCCGTTTTTCTTGAGCCACATATTGTGCCTGAAAAGCGCCCCCCTCTAAAGCAGGTGAAAAGACGATTTCTGCGAGAAGCTGAAGCCCTTTCTCAAGAAGCGGTGTTTGGTCTTTTAAATATTTTTCATTCGGGATTTCAAGCCTGAACGTAATGACGTGCCGCTCTCCTTTTTTCGTAAGATCCGCCGATACTGATGTACCGTACAGCTCATCCAAATAGGAACGCAATTCTGAGGTTTTCGGATGGCTTTTCGTTCCGCGAAGAAGCACATGCGGGAGAAGCGCTCTTTTGGTGACTTGATCCTTTGTCAGCGGCGCAAGCATCTTAAAAATAAGCGAGACGGTTTTAAATTTTTCTGTTTCTACAATGTGTGCGGTTAAACCGCCGTGCTTTGTTTTGAGTTCATTAACATATGACATATGGAACCTCCTTCGTTCATTTCTTCATTAGTATGTATTATGACCAATTTTAAGCATCCGCAGAAACACTCTTTCATGTAATTATAGCAACTGTAGGATTTATAAGGAAACAATAACCTCCACATACGGTATAGTAAGTTCTTTTCCAATCTCGGCGATGGTTAGAACCTGCAAGGGCGCGCAAAAAAAGACGGTTGGCTAGACCGTCCCTAAGTTTTTTTCTTCTTCTTCACTTTTTTTAGCATCTATAGTAAATAGCACTAAAAATAAAGAAACAATGCTGCAAAACGCCGAGAGTATGAAAATAATCCAGTTTGCATTTGACATTAGTGCAGCAAAAACAGGCGGGCCGAGAGCCACTCCTATAAAGCGCATGCTATTGTAGAAGGAGGATATGGTTCCGCATTGCTCACTTTTAATTCCTTCGGTTATCAATGCATCTAAAGCAGGAAGAGCCATGCCAATCCCAATTCCGCCAAAGCTTAAAAAGACAAATAAAAAATAAAAACTGTGGTTCCACCACAAGGCAATAAACGACAGGGTCAACAGAATCATTCCTGTCACAACGCAAAATTTCATTCGGCCTTTATCTTTACCGATCTTTTTGCCAGCTATAAAAGAACTGGTTGACAAAAACAAAAGTGGGATTGCCAGTAATCCGCCTTTAGCTACTCCGTCAATGGCATACTTGTTCTCCAGCGTATCTGACAAATAAAATAATACGCCAAATAACAAAAACATAATGACACACCCGATAATGAAGACCGTATAAAGCCAGCGCCCATCCTGCTTAAAGATTTTCTTCACGCTCTTGATAAACTCAGAAACCGCAGGCGCATCTTCATCTTCTTCAGGCTTGGCCACTAAAAACAATACGAGCAAAAAGCTGATCAAACAGAAAAACGGAATAAACCAAAACGGTACAAACCAGTACCAGGAAGCCAGTAATGCGCCAAGTATGGGACTCAGTACCTTCCCTGACGTGTTAGCGGTTTCAATATCCCCAAGTCCAGCGCTGACCTTTTCATCGTCTCCTTCAAAAAGGTCACCGATAAACGGCATGACGATAGGAGCGGCACCTGCAGAACCGATGCCTTGAAGAACACGCCCCGCCAAGATCATAGCATAAGGATTTTTCATGTAGGTTGAGGCAAAAGCAGCTACCACTCCACCTAATCCTGCAATGAGGAGACATGGAAGCAATATTTTTTTCCTCCCGAAACGATCCGACAAATATCCGGCAATCGGAATGCAAATAATTGCCACTACTGAATATACAGTAATGATTAACGACACTTGAAATGAAGTCACCGACAGCTTTTTTTCCATCATCGGAAGAACAGGAATCAGCATGGAGTTCCCGAGTGTCATCACAAGCGGGACGGAAGACAATGCAATAATATTTTTCATTCCATTTTTCTTTCTCAACATTTTCACCCATTCACTTTCTTGTCATCTCTTATATATTGCGTTAACCGGAATGAAAGTATGTACAAAGAAACATGAATCAGTGCAAATAAAAAAAACAGACACACAAGCGTCCGTTTTTAGAATCGTTTACGCAAAACATGAAATCTGAATTTATCGGCTCTGAAATAATTTAACGAGTAAAGCACCGGTTTATCGTGCTGATCGTAATGGGTTTGTTTTAACAGTAAAAGTGCTGTTTCCGGATCGCATTCCAGCACTGGAGAAATGGTATCGTGATAGCCGATCGGTTCTATATCAGTTACTGCATAACTGATTACGGAGCCTGAATTTTTCTCAAGCAGGTCAAACATAGATTCTTGCTGATGAGAAAAAGAATTCGGCAAAATATTCATCGGAATTTTGTCTATACAATATACAATCGGCTGTCCGTCAGCTGTTCTAACACGTTCAAGGTAAAAAAGTTCTTGCCCTTCTGCCAAATGAAACCTCTTCGTATCATCCTCAGACGGCATAAGCACTTGTGATGACAGAAAAATCGTGCCAGGGGTCATATTTGCCTGTTCTATCATCTTCGTTACACTGTTCAGCTGTTCAATGCCCGAAAGAAATAACGGCTTAGAATGGACAAAAGTGCCTACACCATGCCTTCTGATAATCACATGTTCTTCTTCCAATATCCGCAAGGCTTCTCTTAGCGTCGCTCTGCTCACACCTAGCTTTTTGGAAAGCTCAAATTCAGAAGGCAGCTTTTCCTTCTCAGTGTAGATCCCATTTTTTATATCCTCTTTAATTCGTTCAATTACTTTCAAATACAAGTGCCGATTATCAGCTTTTGTAGACATGTTTCCCCTCCGTAAACCACTTTCGATAAAAATTATTGAACAATTGGGACAACTATATCATGTTTTGTCGAAAAAATAAATAGAAAGGTTATCAGTTTACATAATGTTATTATTGATAACTAAAGGAGAATGGAACTCCCTTCATTATGAAGAGAGCTCATCATATTTCTCTTTTGATAATAAGACTTCCCTAGGTTTGCTGCCTTCATACGGCCCGACAACGCCGCGTTCCTCCATTGCGTCAATCAGGCGCGCCGCTCTCGTATAGCCGATTCTGAATCTTCTTTGCAGCATTGAAACAGATGCCGTCTGCATGCCGACGATTAATTCAACAGCTTCATCATAAAGTTCATCAGTAACCTCGGAATGAGTTTCCGTTGTCTCCTCAGGAATCATTTCTTCTTGATATTGCGCTTTCTGCTGCGTAATCACATGGTCGACGATCTTCTCCACTTCGTCATCCGACAAAAATGCTCCTTGCACACGGACAGGTTTGTTAGCCCCTACAGGTAAAAATAGCATATCGCCGCGGCCGAGAAGCTTCTCAGCGCCGCCCATGTCAAGAATGGTCCTTGAATCCGTCTGCGAAGATACGCTGAACGCGATTCGTGACGGAATGTTCGCTTTGATCACTCCTGTGATAACGTCCACCGAAGGCCGCTGCGTCGCAATAATGAGATGGATGCCGGCAGCCCGCGCCATTTGGGACAATCTCGTAATCGAATCTTCCACATCAGACGAAGCGACCATCATGAGATCGGCAAGCTCGTCCACAATGACAACAATATAAGGAAGCTCCGGCTGTTTCGCTCCTTCTTCATTGTTGGCGCGTTTTATATAATCATTGTATCCTTCAATATTTCGTGTGCCCGTATGAGAAAATAATTCATACCGCCGCTCCATTTCATTGACAACCTTTTTCAAAGCCTGCGATGCTTTTTTCGGATCGGTTACAACCGGAGCAAGCAGGTGCGGAATCCCGTTATAGACATTCAGCTCTACCATTTTAGGATCGATCATCATCATTTTCACTTCATGCGGTTTTGCGCGCATTAAAATACTTGTAATAATGCCGTTGACACAGACACTTTTTCCGCTTCCGGTTGCGCCTGCGACCAAAAGGTGGGGCATTTTGTTTAACTCAGCCAATACAGCTTCACCTGAAATATTGCGGCCAAGTCCAATTAACAGCTTCGCATCCGGCCGGTCATTTAATTTAGACTCCAGCACTTCCTTCAGCGAAACCATTGCCACTTCTGCGTTTGGAACCTCAATTCCGATTGCTGATTTGCCTGGTATAGGCGCTTCGATCCTGATATCCTTCGCAGCAAGCGCCAGCGCTAAATCATCGCTTAAATTGACAATTTTGCTAACCTTCACTCCGACATCAGGATACACTTCGTATTTTGTTACGGCCGGCCCGAGATGAACCTGTGTCACTTTCGCCTTTACGCCAAAGCTTTGGAAGGTCCGTTCAAGCTTTCTCGCATTTTCATAAATATTCTTTTTATCAGCCTGCTGGCCGGTATGCTTTGGATCTGCCAGTAAATCCAGTGACGGCATCTCGTAATCCTTATTTTCAAGCTCCGTAAAGGTCATAGGAGGAGCAGAAACAGTTTCCTGATCACCTGTCTCCGGTTGGATGTCCTGAAGCGGCTCCGATACAGGTTCGGTGCGCTTTTCTATAACTGGAGACTCATCCTCTTCGTTACGATCAGAAAAGCTTGAGATAATTGGTTCTGAACGGACAAGAGGCGATTCTGTCTCAAAATCCCCTTCTTCATCAGAAGGCTCCGGTTCCATTTGCTGTTTTTTGCGGACCGGTTTTTGTTTTTTGCTAGGCGCTTTTGTTTTTTTCGATGACTGCATATTTGATTTGACGGATTTCATATCATCAATAAATGCCAACCATTGTTCTTTTATAAAGCGTCCAATCGGGCTCATCCACTTTTTCAGCGTTTCTTGCAGTGATCGTCCTGTGACTAAAATCATGCCGATCAAAATCATGACAATCGCCATGATCTGAGAACCAGTTGACGCAAACAAGAAGTGTGAAGCTGCAAACAGCAGCGCACCGATCATCCCTCCGCCTAAATCAGGAGAAGCAGAGCTGCCATTCATGTCCATCAAAAACAGTTCCCACGTATTGCGGACCACACTTGCGGACTCAATAGTCCCTTTGTGCGTCAAATTTTTAAACAGCTGCACGTGAGAAAGCAGCAATATGCTTGCGATGATACAGTACAACCCGGCCTTTCGTCTCGTTAATAGGCTTGGGGTTTTCTTCTTCCAAAACAGCGAGACTCCTAACACCAATAAACCTAACAAGCATAAAATAAACCACTCTCCAGCAAAAAAGCGGAACAAATAGATAAATGTTTGCCCGACTACCCCCAGCTGCAAGATTGCGATAATTGAAATGGCTATACACAGCAGTCCGTTGAGTTCGTATTTTATATTGAGCTGTTTCGCCTGTTTTTTTCTTGATTTTCGTTTTTTCTTTGCCACACTCATCACCTTACTGCGTTAAAAAATGTAAGTTCATACATAATGAAGAAAGCAGCCGTTTACAGGCTGCGTTTTTTCTGTAGGATTCCCCTATTATAGCATATTTTGCCCTTAAAAAAGGATTGGATTCTTATACGTTTAATTTCAGCTTTTGCCCCGGTGAAATGTCCGGATGCAGAAAATGCATTGGGTTTGTGCTCATAATTTGAATGACTTCCGCTTCATTTCCTTTCATTTCGACAAGAAGCGGTACACCTTTATATTCTATTTGCTCATGTGCGCTCGTTTCTTGGTTCTGTTCTGCAAACACAATTTCCTGCGGCATCACGGTATACAGAATCATTGGATCATCCGTCCTTCTTCTTTCCTTGCTGCCTCTATGAGCTCATTCAGTTTATTGATTGCCTGTCCGACGCCGCCTGCGTGATCAATCAATCCGTATTCAACTGCATCCTTACCAACTACATTTGTTCCGATGTCGCGTGTTAAGTTTCCTTTTGAAAACATTAGCTCTTTAAATTTCTCTTCAGTTATATTGGAATGGCTTGTGACAAATTTAACAACTCTTTCTTGCATCTTATCCAGGTATTCAAACGTTTGCGGCACCCCGATGACTAGACCGGTGAGCCTAACGGGGTGAATCGTCATCGTTGCTGTTTCGGCGATATAGCTATAATCACAGGATACAGCAATCGGAACGCCGATGGAATGACCCCCGCCAAGCACGATAGAAACGGTCGGTTTCGATAAAGATGCCAGCATTTCCGCAATTGCTAGACCAGCTTCAACATCTCCTCCCACAGTATTTAATATAATCAGCAGGCCTTCAATTTTAGGATTTTGTTCAATTGCCACAATTTGTGGGATGACATGCTCATATTTTGTTGTTTTGTTTTGCGGAGGGAGCTGAACATGGCCTTCTATTTGTCCGATTATAGTCAGACAATGAATATTTGTATCTTGGGGCAGCTGTGGAAGTGACGTTTCACCAAGCTGCTGTATTTTATTCATAATGCTGTCTTTCGCATCATTTTTTTCAGAACGCTCTTCTTCTGTATTTTCCATACGATGATCCATCTCGCTTTCACCCTTTCCGAGTTTCTCTTTGTATTATGAACAAAGATACTCAATTCAATCCCGGCTTAAAGGGCAAAAAAATAAAGACCGGAGCTGCTCCGGTCTTTAGTCAGTCATTATACTTCCATAATAATTGGGATGATCATCGGTTTACGTTTCGTTTTTTCATAAAGGAATTGGTTCAAAGCATCCCGCATTGCCTGCTTCAGCGTTGACCATTCAACATTTGATGTTTCAGTCGCTTCTGTCACGATGGAACGAACAAGCTCAGTAGCCTGTACGATAAGACCTTCAGACTCTCTTACATAAACAAAACCACGAGTGATAATTTCTGGTCCTGATACAAGATGTTTCTTTTGTTTATCAAGTGTAATGACAACGATTAAGATTCCGTCCTGTGAAAGCAAGCGGCGGTCTCTCAATACGATATTGCCGATATCACCGACACCTAGCCCATCAATTAAAATATTGCCGTAAGGAACTTTATCCCCGATTTTTACGTTTTGGCCGCGGAACTCAACGACGTCTCCTTTTTCAATTAAGAAGATGTCACTGCGCTTCATGCCAGTTTCTTCAGCGATTTTTGAATGGGCTTTTTGCATTCTGTATTCGCCGTTTACAGGAATTAAATACTTTGGTTTAAGCAGATTGATCATCAGCTTTAACTCTTCTTGTGAGCCGTGGCCTGATACATGAACACGCTTTTGGGCAAAGATGACTTGTGCACCGGCTCTCGCAAGTAGGTCCACTGTTTTAGAATAAATGAGTTCCTGCCCGGGAATTGGAGTTGACGCAATGACAACCGTATCCCCTTCTTCAATGTTCAGCTGTTTGTGAGCTTTGTTTGCCATTCTTGTAAGGGCAGCTAATGGTTCACCTTGGCTTCCGGCTGTAATAATGGCCACTTCACGCTTCGGATATTTCTTCACATCCTGTACAGAAATAAATAATTCATCATCTGCTTCAATGTATCCTAACTTTCTTGCCAGCTGCAGGACAGATTGAAGATTTTTTCCGGCTACGGCAATCTTTCTGCCATTTTGAGCCGCTGCATGAATGACTTGCTGAATCCGGTTAATATTGGATGCGAAAACAGCAATAATCACCCGGTTCTCTGAATTATACAGCGCATCCGAGATTTCTCCGCTGACAGCCGATTCCGAAGGAGTATAACCCGGCCGTTCCGCATTTGCACTGTCAGAAAGCAGGGCAAGCACGCCGCTATTTCCGATCTTGGCGATTTCGCCAATGTCGCACGTCTGATTAAGTGCAGGTGTTTGGTCAAATTTGAAGTCTCCCGTGCATACAATAGATCCAAGTGATGTTTTAAAACTCACACCTACAGAATCAGGGATGCTGTGAATCGTTCTAAAGAACGATACTTTTGTCGATTCAAATGTAATGACAGATTTGGAGTGAATTTCTCTTAAATCAGTTTTTCGGTTATGTCCGTATTGTTTTAATTTCTCTCTTAACAGCGCAAGCGTCAGCTTTGTTCCGTACACTGGAACAGACAGCTTGTTTAATAAGTAAAAAACGCCGCCGATATTTTCATCGTGCCCGTGCGTTAAAAAGATTGCCTTGACGCGATCAGCCCGTTCAATCAAATATGATATGTCAGGAATCACCACATCAATACCGAGCATTTCATTTTCTGGATGCATAAGGCCGGCATCAACGACAAATATGTCTGAGTCAATTTCGATGACATAAAGGTTCTTCCCAATCTCTCCGACACCGCCAAGGGCGATAATTCTAACGTTTTCTGTATTTTTCTTTTTCAAAATCTATATCCTCCTAGTCTCATACCCGTCCATCATCACTTGTTCCTATTATAACTGAAAGTAAATTTAGAAAACAAGATAAAGCAGAAGGTTTAGGGAAAACCAATATGTAAAAGAAACGGTCAAACTCAGCTGAATGTGAGAATGACCGCGTTTGTTTCACTGTATGAAATTTTCTTACAGTTCGCTGATCGTGCTGCTTAAGCTCAGACGTTCATCCTCGGTTAACGGGACAAGAGGCAGACGCACAGAACCGACATCAAGACCTCTCAGCTGAAGCGCTGTTTTGACTGGAGCAGGGTTAGGCGCTTTAAACAGTTCCTTCATAATCGGCAGCAGTTTCTGATGAATCAGTGCCGCATTAGCTGTTTGCCCATTCGTATAATTTTTGATCATTTGCTGCATATCAGTGCCTGCGATATGGCTCGCCACTGACACAACTCCTCTTCCTCCAACTGAAAGAATTGGAAGCGTCAGAGCGTCATCCCCTGAATAGACATAGAAGTCTTCAGGCGTTTCAGCAATAATTTTTGTAATCGCTTCGAGGTCGCCGCTCGCTTCTTTAATCGCAACAACATTCGGAATGTCTGCCGCCAAACGGATCGTCGTTTCAGGAGCCAGAGAAGCAACCGTACGGCCCGGAACATTATAAAGCATTACCGGAAGTGATGTCTCTGCCGCAATTGCTTTAAAATGCTGGTACATTCCCTCTTGGGAAGGTTTATTGTAATACGGCGTAACAAGCATAACAGCGTCCACGCCTGCTTCCTCAGCTTTTTTTGTCAGCTTAATGGAATCTTTCGTATTGTTGCTTCCAGTACCGGCGATAACCGGAACCCGTCCGTTTACTTCTTTTACCGTATATTCAAAAAGCGCAATTTTTTCTTCAGTTGATAGGGTTGGAGATTCTCCAGTTGTTCCCGCTACTACTAAAGAATCCGTTCCGTTTTTCAACAAGTAGTCAATCAGTGTAGACAGTTTTTGAAAGTCTACGTTCCCTTTATTGTCAAAAGGTGTAATCATCGCTGTAGACACATTTCCGAAATTCATTTTATTCACCTCATCATGATTCAATCACATTTACTTGGAAAGTTCAAACACTTCATGCAAAGCGTTTACAGCAGGAACCATATCCGCTTCATGGACGAGCACCCATATCGTCGTATGGCTGTCAGCCGACTGAAGAATCGGAATTTCTTTTTCTGAAAGAGCCGACACAATTTTGGACGTAACACCAGGAACCCCCATAATGCCCGCACCGACCGCCGATACCTTCGCGCAGTTTCTTGTTACCATTGGATCATAGCCCATATCCATTAAAATACGCTGAGCTGTTTCTGTTTTATTTCCGGCTACCGTATAAACGATTTCACTAGGTGTAATGTTAAAGAAATCGACACTGATTCCCGCGTTCGCCATTGCCTTGAACACTTCAGTCTGAACATTATACTGGCCGATTTTTGAAGGCACCTTGAACTGCGTGACATCTTTGACATGAGCGATTCCCGTAATCAGCCTTTCAAAAACATCACTGCCGACCTTGGAAGAGTGATGTGATGTCACCAATGTACCTTTATCCTTCGAATAAGTCGAACGGACGCGGATCGGAACCTTGGCCTGCATCGCGATTTCCACAGCACGCGGATGAATGACCTTAGCCCCCTGATACGCTAGGTTGCAGATTTCCGTATACGTCACGACAGGAAGCGGTTTCGCATTTTCCACAACTCTTGGGTCTGCAGTCATTACGCCTTCTACATCGGTGAAAATATCGATGTATTCTGCATCAACAGCTGCTCCGAGTGCGGCTGCAGACGTATCACTGCCCCCTCTGCCGATTGTTGTTGTATCACCTTTTTCAGTTGCGCCCTGGAAGCCTGCGACGACCACCGCATCATGATTGGCGAGCACACCGAATAAACGCTCCGGTCTCATTTCAATGATTTTCGCATTGGTATGCTGATCATTCGTTAAAAAGCCAGCCTGAGCTCCTGTCAGCGCAGCTGCTTTCACTCCGTTATCAAGCAGCATGCTTGTAAATACGACAGAGGAAATGGTCTCTCCGCAAGATAAAAGCAAATCCTGCTCCCTTGGAGAAATCGCTGACTGATCGCCGTAAAGCAGCCCCAGCAAAGAATCTGTTGCATACGGGTCTCCTTTTCGGCCCATCGCTGAAACGACAACGACAACCTTATATCCTTCACTGATTGCTTCTTTAATATGCTCTAAAGCCAGTTTGCGGCCTTTATCATCCTTTACTGATGTTCCGCCGAACTTTTGAACAATTATCTTCACTGTTTTCACTCCAAATTATTCGGACGTAACAGAAGAGAGCAGGCTGATAGTGCCTTACTCTCTTCTATTCGTCTTTAGGAAATTCTCTCTTTTATACGAGGTTTAGTTTTTTCAGGCTTTCTGCAATTTGAACAGAGTTCCATGCTGCGCCTTTTAATAGGTTATCAGAAACAACCCATAAATGAAAACCGTTTGCTCTGTCCAAGTCTTTGCGGATGCGGCCTACAAACACATCGTTTTTGCCGACAGCATCAGCAGGCATCGGATAAAGCTGCTGGCTCGGGTCATCCTGAAGTGTCACGCCCGGAGCTTCTTTTAATAGATTTTTAATATCTTCAACTGTAGCGTCATCACGGTCTATTTCGATGTAGACAGACTCTGAGTGCCCAGTTTGAATTGGCAGTCTCACACATGTAGCCGCTACTTGAAGGTCAGGCATGTGCATGATTTTTTTCGTTTCATTGATCATTTTCATTTCTTCAAACGTATAGCCGTTATCCTGGAATTTATCAATTTGCGGAATCGCGTTGAAGGCGATTTGATAGTGTTTTTTGTCACCTTTTACAGGCATGATCTCAGGCTCTATTTCTTCTTTATTTAAAATTGCCTGTGTTTGGCTGTAAAGCTCTTTTACAGCTTCATTACCCGCTCCTGATACTGCCTGGTAAGTTGATACGATGACTTTGTTTAAGCCGTATGTTTTACGGATCGGCTCAAGAGCCGCAACCATTTGGATTGTAGAGCAGTTTGGATTGGCAATAATGCCGTTGTGTTCATGCAAGTCTGCCTCATTCACTTCTGGCACAACAAGCGGTGTATTTTCGTCCATGCGGAACGCGCTCGTATTATCTATAACAATAGCGCCGCGTTTTACAGCTTCTGGTGCCAATGCTTGTGATACGCTTCCGCCGGCGCTGAACAAAGCAATATTTACCCCTTCAAAGCTCTCAGGAGAAGCTTCCTGAACAGTCAGCTCTTGGCCTTTAAACGTGACTTTTGTCCCCGCAGAGCGTTTTGAAGATAGCAATGTAAGTGTGTCCATTTCAAAGTTTCTGTCTTCAAGTGTTTTAAGCATTTGTTGTCCCACAGCCCCTGTCGCTCCGACAACAGCTACGTGTAAACCTCTTCCCATCTGTAAAACTCCTTCCGCCAATCAGCTTCATTGAATTGATTTGACTATGATTTTACGTTTTATTTTACCATAGAATATGCGGGTGATGACCGAATTTTTTAGTTTGGGAATGATTTTCTGTAAATTTAGTCATTTCCCTGATAATTCTCAACGAGAACCGGCTGAAGCTGCTGGTGCAATAGTGCCTTTTCAATCGTTTGCGGAAGCAGATCCATTTTGGCTACCATTGAATTCGGTTTTTTAAATGGATCGTCTTGCCCGAATGGAATAAAAAAGATATTTTTTGTTGACATGAGCCTCATTAAATTTGTACCGTTTAAACCGAGTGCATCATTTGTTGAGATACCTAGAACGACTGGCCGATTGTTTCGGATTGTCGCTTTTGCCGCCATCAGCACCGGGCTGTCCGTCATGGCATTTGCCAGCTTGCTCATTGAATTGCCTGTTAAAGGCGCAATGACCATGCAGTCAAGGGGCAGCTTCGGCCCAAGGGGTTCTGCCTTTACAATCGAATCAATGGCCTCATATCCAGTCAGGTCTTCAATTTTTTTAACCCATTCTGCACCCTCTCCAAATCGGGTATTTGTGGATTTTACGTTAAATGTGACAACCGGACGAACTTCAGCTCCTTCGCTGACCAACGCCTCAATTTGCGGAAAAACCGCTTCATATGTGCAATGCGACCCGGTCAGCCCGAACCCGATTCTTTTTCCTTTTAATGACGACATCCTTATTTCCCCTCCTCAGCTTGTATTTCAGCCAAAAGCTTGCTCAAGACGTTTGCAAGGATTTGCCCAGCTGTTTTAGGAGCGACAATCCCTGGAAGGCCGGGAGCAAGAAGTGCTTTAATCCCCTGTTTTTCGGCATATTTAAAATCCGTTCCTCCGGGACGTGAGGCCAGATCCAATATTAAGGTTTTCGGTGTCATACAAGAAAGTACCGCTTGATTTAAAATCATACTCGGTATGGTATTAATGCAAATATCTATATCTTTCACATGCTCTTTCAGCTCATCGGTATGAAAAGGAACGAGCCCCATTTCAGTGATACGTGCCAGATGCGCTGAACTTCTTGCCCCCACTTTTACATTCGCCCCGAGCGCGGCAAATGTCCGGGCAATCGTCATCCCGGTGCGCCCGAGACCGAGAACGGCCACCTGAGATCCGTGTATCGTATAATCCGTGTGCTGAATAGCCAGCATAATCGTTCCTTCTACTGTCGGAATAGAGTTGTATATCGCAATGTCATCCCGCTCAAACAGCTTAACAAGTTTTCTTTTTGCCTGAGCTGCAATGTTTTCTAAATAGGCATTAGAAATTCCTGAGAAAATGACACAATGTGCAGGCGTTTTGTTGAGATGATCCTGTTTTAACACAACCTCTTCATTCGAAAATACAGTCGATACGACACCTTCTCCTGTTGTTGCGGATACTGGGAGAATGATGCTATCTATTTGTTGAAAAGGAATTTCATCAATATTGCATTTTACTGCTCCGGTAAAACCGTGATCCAATTGGTCAAACCCGACAAGATAGATGTCAGCCTGCTGTTCAGTGAGCTTTCTTATAATTTCGAGCTGTCTTGCGTCACCGCCGATAACTGCAATTTTCAATCCGGTTAACATTCTAAACGTTCACCTTCTTTGTATATACTGGATCTCTAGTTGTTAAGCTCCCCTTCATCTTATGATCAAAAGGAAATACCGGTGAATATAAAAGATGCGCTTTTTCCATATAAAAAAACATCGGCTGCCAGAGCCGATGTTTCAGATGTTTTCTTTAGAACCCAATTGGTCGATTTACTCTTGTCGAGGAGACATTTCCTCAGGTACATCTAATATGATCATATCTGATCCGATCTTTTGAATATGATGCCATGGGACGCGAATGTCATGACCTTGTTTTCTTAAACCAAACCACTTAACTGTGGGAATGAGGAGTGCTGTAATTTGTCCATCCTGTTCATTAATTTCTAAATCGGTCTGGCCGAGCACTCCGAGCCGTTCAGCTCTTTTGATGTCTACAATTTCCTTTCCTGATAATTCACTGAGCCGCATGTCTGTCACCCCCTTGTACTATGTATGATGGAAAGGATTAAAAAATGCCTGCCCCATTATGGGGCAGGCTTTCCTTTTTAAGATGGCATATTGCCGGAAGGGCTGATCAGTGCTAATGCATAGTCTTCTGTGAACAATTGTCTGGCAAGGCCGTTGACACGCTCTAAGTTCACGGCGTTTAATTCATTGATGATCTCATCTAATGTTTTATGTTTGCCGAGAAGCAGTTCATTTTTCCCATTTCGGCTCATTTTGCTGTTTGTGCTTTCTAAGCTCAGCATTAAGCTTCCCTTCATTTGCTCTTTGCTGTTTTCCAGCTCTTTCGAAGTAATACCGTCACGTTTTAAAGTAGCAAGCGTTTCTTGAATTGTTTCTGACAGCTGCTGAAGCTGATTTGCACCCGTTCCGCCGTAAATCGTTAGCATTCCGCTGTCCTCATACGAGCTGTGATAGCTGTAAACAGAATAAGCAAGTCCTTTATCTTCACGGACATCTTGGAACAGCCGGCTGCTCATGCTGCCTCCGAGCACATTATTGAGGACGATTAAATCATAAATACGTTCATGGCCAACCTCTAAGCCTTTAAATCCGAGGCACAAATGAGCCTGCTCTGTTTCTTTTTTTCTCGTCAGTTTTTCCGTGTGGAACTCAGGCTTCTCAAGGCCTGTCGCTTTGCCTTTCGCCTCGTATGACCCGAACCATTTTTCTACATCTTTGATAAAACTGTCAGATATATTGCCCGCTACCGAAATCACCACTCGGTCCGGCGTATAATAATCATTCATGTATTGTCTGAGAGAGTCACCGTTAAAGGAAGCAAGCGTTTCTTCCGTGCCAAGAATTGGGTAGCCTAAAGAGTGATTGCCGTAAGTGGCTTTGCTCAGTAAATCATGCACAATGTCGTCCGGCGCATCTTCGTACATTTTAATTTCTTCATATACTACATTTTTCTCTTTTTTCAGCTCGTTTTCATCAAACGTTGAATGAAAGAACATATCTGCTAATACGTCCAGCGCGTAATTCGCATGCTCGTCAAGCACCTTTGCATAGTAGCAGGTATATTCCTTTGAAGTAAACGCATTGACTTGACCGCCAATACGATCAAAAGATTCTGCTATCTCACGTGCAGATTTTGTGCTCGTCCCTTTAAAGAACATGTGCTCTAAAAAGTGAGAAATTCCGTTTATCTCCGGCGTTTCATGTCTCGACCCTGTACCGATCCATACGCCGATCGCAACAGAACGGACTGTCGGGTTATTTTCCAGCACAACTCTTACACCATTTTGACACGTATATCGTTTAATCAAATTTGTTCCTCCTATTCAAAGACAAGCTGCCTTCATCTGTTACTTCAATAGTCTTGTTTCATCCATTAGTTCAGTGACTGTTCCAAGTGCGTATCCTTTGTCTTTTATCTTTGTAATCAGCGCTTCAAGACTTTCCGCCGTAGGGTCAGTCGGATGCATTAAAATCATGGCACCATTATGTATCTTGCTTAACACTCTTGTCTGAAGTACAGACGGAGCCGGCTTTTGCCAATCGATTGTATCAACTGTCCACATAACTGTTCCCATCTGTTTCTCAGCTGCAATATCGATAACCGCTTTTCTGAAACTTCCGCTCGGCGGAGCGAACCACTTTGGCTTAACGCCGATCGTTTGTTCTATTTGCTCATTTGTCTTGTCGAGCTGCTCGGAAATTCTTCCTGTAGTCAGTTTGCTCATATCCGGATGATTGTATGAATGATTTCCGATTTCATGTCCGTCTTTTGCAATCTTCTTAGCGAGCTGTTCATTGTTTCTCACCCAATTGCCTTCTAAAAAGAACGTAGCTTTGACATGGTGCTTTTGCAGAATAGGAAGCATTTTTTCCAAATACTCATTTCCCCATGCCACATTGATTAAAAAAGCCACCATCGGTTTGTCAGGATTTCCTTTATAAATAGGCTCAGGCTGAAGTGACTCAAGATGAACGTTTGGTTTTACTTGGCTGTACACCAGGTCATTTTCCCGAAACTCGCCATGCTTTTTCATTTTTTTATATGATTGTTCAATATTGACCTTTAATCCATTGTAGCCAGGAATGCTTTTCCACACTTTATCAATTCTTGCATTCTGGGGCTTAACTTCGTACTCCGGCGCTTTTTGAAGCAATTCTTCATATAACGGGTCTTTGGACGCCGTGACAGTCACCGTATCTTTTTTCATTGCCCCTATATAATCAAGTGCATGCGGATTTTCCATCATCTCAAATGAGACAAAAAAAAGAAATAAAAAAACGGCAAACGGTACAAATTTTTTGTACATGTTCTGTCCCCCCTCACCTCACATTATGAAGAAGAAGGACAAGGTAGAACCCGCCTGCTTTTGAAAAGCTTCAAAATAAAGAAGCCGGGTCTCCCAGGCTCCTTTTATGTTTTCATTTAAGATTGTTGTTCTTCTTTTTCTTTCTCTTCACGGAGCACCGCTTTGCGAGACAAATTCACTCGTCCTTGTTTGTCAATTTCAGTGACCTTGACAAGAATCTCGTCTCCGATCTTCACAACATCTTCAACTTTCCCTACGCGTTCAAGCGCAAGCTCTGAAATGTGCACCAAACCGTCTTTTCCGCTGAAAATTTCAACGAAAGCACCGAATTTTTCAATCCGTTTCACTTTACCTAGGTAAAGCTGGCCGACTTCAACCTCTCTGACAAGGTCTTCAATGATTTTTTTCGCTTTTTGGTTGCCGCTTTCATCTGTAGAGGAAATGAAGATTGTGCCGTCCTGCTCAATATCAATTTTAACACCGGTTTCTTCGATGATCTTATTGATTTGTTTTCCGCTTGGTCCGATGACATCGCGGATTTTATCAGGATTAATGGTCATTGTTAAGATCTTAGGCGCATATCGAGAAAGCTCTTTTCTTGATTCGCTTAATGTTGCAAGCATGCTGTTGAGGATTTCCATTCTGCCCTTTTTCGCCTGCTGAAGCGCTTCTTCAAGAATCTCTCTGGAAAGGCCTTCAATTTTAATGTCCATTTGCAGGGCCGTTACGCCTTTTTCAGTTCCCGCTACTTTAAAGTCCATATCTCCGAGCGCGTCTTCCATGCCTTGGATGTCAGTCAAAACAGTGTAATGTTCGCCTGATTTGACAAGACCCATCGCAATACCAGCAACTGGCGCTTTAATCGGTACACCGGCATCCATCATTGCAAGTGTGCTTGCGCAAATGCTTGCTTGAGACGTAGAACCGTTTGATTCAAGCACTTCTGAAACAAGACGGACAGTATAAGGGAAGTCTTTTTCAGACGGAATAACTGGCTCAAGCGCGCGCTCACCCAGTGCTCCATGTCCGATTTCACGACGTCCCGGTCCGCGCATCGGTCCTGTTTCCCCAACGCTAAATTGCGGGAAGTTGTAGTGATGCATAAACCGTTTCGACTCTTCGACACCTAAGCCATCAAGGATTTGCACATCTCCCAGAGCACCTAGTGTACATACGCTGAGGGCCTGAGTTTGTCCCCTTGTAAATAGACCTGAACCGTGCGTTCTTGGCAAGAGGCCAACCTCTGAAGAAAGCGGGCGGATTTGATCGACACCTCGGCCGTCCGGTCTTACTTTCTCTTCAGTAATCAGGCGGCGAACTTCATTTTTCACCAGCTTGGATAAAATCTGCTTCACTTGCTTGATTGTATCTTCATCATGCTCTTCATCCTCGAATTTTGCCACAACTGCGCTCTTCACTTCGTTAATGGCATCTTCACGAGCATGCTTTTCATGAACTTGGATAGCTTTCAGCAGATCCTCTTCTGCTAAAGCTTTTACTTTTTCGTTAAGCTCTTCATCAATTTCAAAGAGCTTAATTTCTGATTTCTCTTTGCCGACTGCCGCAACAATTTCTTCTTGGAATGCAATCAGGCGTTTAATCTCTTCATGGCCGAACATAATGCCTTCAAGCATGATTTCCTCAGGAACTTCGTCCGCTCCCGCTTCTACCATGTTAATGGCATCTTTCGTGCCGGCAACGACAAGATTGATGTCGCTTTTTTCAAGCTGATCAACTGTTGGGTTAATGATAAATTGATCATCAATGCGTCCGACAGTAACCCCTGCAATTGGTCCTTCAAACGGAATATCCGATACAGAAAGCGCAAGAGATGAACCGAACATGGCAGCCATTTCTGAAGAGCAGTTTTGGTCAACACTCATGACAATGCTGATGACTTGAACTTCATTACGGAATCCATCGGCAAACAAAGGACGGATCGGACGGTCAATTAAACGGCTGGCAAGAACCGCTTTTTCACTCGGGCGTCCTTCTCTTTTAATAAAGCCGCCGGGAATTTTCCCTACCGCATATAATCTTTCTTCATAGTTTACAGTAAGAGGGAAGAAATCAAGCGGTTTTGGTTCTTTTGAAGCGGTTGCTGTACTAAGTACTGCTGTATCACCGTAGCGGATCATCACAGCACCATTTGCCTGTTTGGCAAGCTGGCCGGTTTCAACAGTAAGCGTTCTTCCGGCCCAATCTATGGTAAAGACGTGTTTTTCTTGTCCCATACGATTACGAACTCCTCTCTTCGTTGTGTGAAATTATCAATTACTCCTATTATGAACGAAATGAATTGAACATATCAATGTCAAAGTAGTATGTAAAAGGATTTCAATGATTTGTTATAAGAAATTTCGCTTTAATACGATAAAAAAGCGGGAATCCTCCCGCTTTTTACGATTATCGACGTAAGCCTAGTTTGTTAATTAACTCACGGTAACGAGTTACGTCTTTATTACGTAGATACGTAAGAAGATTACGACGCTTACCTACCATTTTAAGAAGACCGCGACGTGAGTGGTGGTCTTTCTTGTGAGTACGTAAATGCTCGTTCAAGTTGTTAATTGAGTCAGTTAGGATAGCGATCTGAACTTCTGGAGATCCAGTATCAGATTCGTGTGTTTTGAACTCGTTGATGAGTTGGTTTTTACGCTCTTGAGTAATTGCCATCCTGTTTCACCTCCAAATCATATTTAGCCCCAGTTACCTAGCAACCGTCGGTGACTTCGGATTGCCAAGCAATGGTTTTAAGACTACGAAAACTATCATACTAAAAATCGTGCCTATATGCAAATATTTTAGAATAAAATTTGCGTGCGTTGCAAGTTATTTCCGCAAATTGCTGAAATAACGGATGGCTTCCTGCTTATCTTTCTCAATTTGCTCTGTTAATTCTTTGATGCCATTGAATTTCCGCTCGCTCCGAATCCGTTTGTACCATTCGATTTTTATAGCGGCTCCATATACCTCTTGATCGAAATCAAACAGATTGACCTCAATGGAAGGCTGTTCAGGGCGCTTTTCATAAAACGTCGGCTTATAGCCGATATTGCAAACGCCATTGTAGACTTCGCCGTTCACTTCCGCTTTTACGGCATATACACCCGTTGGCGGAACGATATAGCTGTTATTTAAACCGACATTTGCTGTCGGAAACCCGATGGTCCGCCCTCTTTTATCACCATGAATCACAATTCCTTTTATAAAATAAGGCTGTCCAAGCAAGACATTCGCCAATTCAACATCTCCGTTTTGAAGCGCGGTACGGATATACGAAGAACTGATTTTTTTATCCTGCTCTGTTAATTTTTCTACCATGGTGCACTCAGCTTTTCCGTCTAAATCAGCCGGCATTGTCTCCATTGTACCCTTGCCGTATTTGCCGTACGTAAAGTCAAAGCCTGCCACTGCGTGCTGCACATTAAGGCCGATGATATACTGGTCTATAAACTGCTTGGGAGAAAGAGAAGCAAACACTTCGTTAAATTTAACGACATACAGAATTTCTGTACCTAATTGTTCAATTTGGTCTATTTTATCTTCAAGAGGCGTAATTAGATCCTTTGGCTCCTTATCCCTGCCCAAAACGTGAGAAGGATGAGGATGAAAGGTCATCACAGCCAATGTCAGGCCTTTTTCTTCGGTTATTTGCTTCGCTGTGCCGATTACCTTCTGATGTCCAAGATGAACGCCGTCAAAATAACCTAACGCCATCACTGATTTTGCCTGCTCCTCTTTCATTAAATGATGAGGATGTGTAATATGTATCGTCTTCACAGAACGGTCACCTTTTTTCTATTGTTCGCTTTTTTGCATCAATACTTTTGCCGGCTTTAACAGCCCTTTTTTCGCAGGATGGGGGAGATAGATCGCCAAACAGCTTCCGGATTCAGTAAAGACGGCAATTCGGTCTTCACTTGTCATTTCAGAAAACTGCTCGGGCGTCTCAAGCAAAGCCCCATTTTCTACTTTCTTAGCTAATGTATCACTTATGATCCATTTCGGCAAATGATTAAGCGCACGTTCAATAGGGACTATATGCTCTTCCACGGTTCCGGATTGGACCTGTGCCTCCAGTTCGTCAAAAGTAAAGCATTCGTCGAGAGAAAAATCTCCGGATGCCGTACGGATTAAATGAGACATATGAGCCGGATATCCGAGCTTTTCACCGATCATGACCGCCAGCGTCCTTACATAGGTCCCTTTGGAGCATGTCACTGTAAACCGGAAGCTTGCAGTTTCTCCATTATGTTTAATTTCTGTTGTTAGGGCAATGTCTTCAATGGTAATCATACGTTTCGGACGTTCTACTTCAATCCCCGCTCTTGCGTATTCGTATAATTTTTTGCCGTTTACTTTTACAGCGGAATACATGGGCGGAATTTGTTCTTGTTTGCCCTTTAAACTGTTTAAAACCTTTTCTGCATCGGCTTTATCAATGTCATGATTGACAGGCTTTGTTTCCACCGTTTCTCCGGTTTGATCCTCTGTTGTCGTTGAAAAGCCAAGCGTTATTTCCGCATCATATGTTTTAGATTTTTCAGTTAAGTATTCGACTATTTTGGTCGCTCTTCCCACACAAATCGGAAGCACGCCTGACACTTCTGGATCGAGCGTTCCCGTATGTCCTACTTTTTTTGTTTTCAACAGTTTTCGGATCTTCATGACACAGTCGTGCGATGTCATGCCAACAGGTTTATGTAAAAGGAGAACTCCGTTAACCATTTGCCTTTCACTCCTTCTTTTTTAGCTTTTTTCTTATAAACGAAGAAAGAGGACAGACGATATACGCCTATCCTCTCATTTTTTATTCAGATGGTTTCTCTGAATGTAATTCGTGAATCAATGTTTCGATTCGATTTCCGTAATCGATTGATTCATCGAACTCAAATTCAATTTCAGGCGTTTTACGAAGTCTGATGCGGCTGCCGATTTCGGATCGGATAAATCCTTTCGCTTTTGCCAGCCCTTTCAGTGCTTCTTCCCGTTTTTTCTCGTCACCGAGAACCGAGATATACACCTTTGCAATTTGCAAATCACCTGATACACGTACATCCGTTACTGTCAGAAAACCAATTCTCGGGTCTTTCAGCTTGCGGCTGATAATATCACCGAGTTCTTTTTTCATTTGCTCGCCGACACGGTTTGCTCTCATACTCAATTCAATCACCTCTAAGTTAAAACCACTCTGTCCTAGTGATCGTCCGTTCAATTTCAGGAAAAGAATCGATAAACGCTAGGACGCGCTGTAGTTCTTTTTCTGTTTGAACGCGAGAGGAAGAAACAGCGGCGATTCCGAAGCTGGTTCTTTGCCAGGTGTCCTGATAGCCAATCTCCGAAATCGAAACATTGAACTTGTTTTGAACCCTGGTTAAAATCCGCTTCAGAACGGCGCGCTTTTCTTTTAGCGATCCTGCATCATAAATGATGCATTCACACTCCGCAAATCCGATCACGTTCTTTCAATTTCTTGCATGACAAACGCTTCAAGGATGTCACCTTCGCGAATGTCATTGTATTTCTTAATTGTAATACCACATTCATAGCCTTGTGAAACTTCTTTCACATCGTCTTTAAAGCGTTTCAGAACATCTACTTCGCCTTCGAAGATGACGACGCCGTCACGAATTAAACGGAGGCCGCTGTCGCGAGTAATGGTTCCTTCAGTAACATATCCGCCAGCAATTGTACCAATTTTAGATACTTTGAATGTTTGGCGCACTTCTACTTGACCAATTACTTTTTCTTCATATTCAGGATCAAGCATACCTTTCATGGCAGCTTCAATCTCGTCGATTACTTTGTAAATGATACGGTGAAGTCGAATATCTACATTTTCAGCTTCAGCCGTACTCTTAGCATTTCCGTCCGGTCTCACATTAAACCCGATAACAATTGCATTGGAAGCAGATGCCAAGATAATGTCAGATTCAGTAATCGCACCAACGCCTGTATGGATGATTTTCACTTTAACGCCTTCTACTTCAATTTTTTGAAGTGCAGCCGTTAAAGCTTCAGCAGATCCTTGAACGTCAGCTTTTACGATGAGATTGATGTCTTTTACATCACCTTGTTTAATTTGCTCGAATAAGTCATCAAGACTGAGCTTCGCTTTATCGCTGCGCTGCTCTTCAAGCTGTTTCGAAGCACGGGCTTCACCGACAGAACGAGCTGTTTTTTCATCCTTAAAGACAAGGAATTGGTCTCCCGCTTGAGGGACATCATTCAAACCGGTAATTTCAACCGGAGTAGACGGACCGGCAGTTTTTACACGGCGGCCAATGTCGTTGACCATCGCACGGACACGGCCAAATGTATTGCCGACTACGATCGGGTCACCGACATGCAGTGTTCCAGTCTGCACGAGCAATGTCGCGACTGACCCTCTGCCTTTATCGAGTTCAGCTTCAATAACCGTTCCTTTTGCCTGACGGTTCGGGTTCGCTTTCAATTCCTCTACCTCACTGACAAGCAAGATCATTTCAATGAGCTCATCAATGCCTTTTCCAGTTAAAGCGGAAAGCGGCACAAAAATGGTTTCTCCGCCCCAAGCTTCAGGGACAAGTCCGTATTCCGTCAGTTCTTGCATCACACGGTCAGGGTTTGCGGATTCTTTATCAATTTTATTCACAGCAACGATGATTGGAACCTCTGCTGCTTTAGCATGGTTAATCGCTTCTACTGTTTGCGGCATGACACCGTCATCGGCAGCTACGACGAGAATCGTAATATCCGTTACTTCTGCACCGCGTGCACGCATCGTTGTAAATGCGGCGTGGCCCGGTGTATCCAAGAACGTGATTTTCTTGCCGTTCTCTTCAATTTGATAAGCGCCGATATGCTGAGTGATACCGCCTGCTTCTCCTTCAACAACCTTTGTTTTACGGATGCTGTCAAGAAGCGTCGTTTTCCCATGGTCAACGTGGCCCATGATTGTTACAACAGGTGGACGAATTTCAAGATCCTCTTCTTTATCAGGCTCTTCGTATTTTTCCAGCTCTGTTTCTTCAAGCACAATGACCTCTTCTGTTTCAACACCATATTCTGATGCAATGAGTTCGATTGTGTCTTTATCAAGCTCTTGGTTAATGGTTGCCATTACGCCAAGAAGCATCAGCTTTTTAATGATTTCTGAAGGCTCTTTGCCAAGCTCTTCAGCAAGTGCGCCAACTGTTAAAGTTCCAGAGAATGTAATTTTCTCAGGAAGCTCTTTTTTCGGTTTTACAGGCTTTTGCTGATGTTGGTTTTTATTGTTGTGGTTGCGTTTATTTTTTTTGTTGTTGTTATTCTTCTTGTTTTTGTTAAATTGATTATTCTGCACGTCATTCTTCTTTCCGTCTCGAATTTTGTTTGGTTGATTTCCAGCTGATTGCTGATTAACCCCTTGTGGCTGTTTGTTTTTGTTCGTTTCTGCTGGCTTTTGAGATTTAGCGGCAGCGCCGCCTTTTTTATATTTGGCATCAAGCTTTTTAATGGCCTTTTCTTCTAGCATGGCCATGTGATTATTCACTTCTAAATCCATGTTTTTCAGTGCGGTCAAAATTTCCTTACTTGAAACATTTAACGCTTTTGCATATTCGTATACTCTCATTTTAGCCATTCGTTCACCCCCAAAAATATTAATCGAGCAAGCTGATCAGCTTATTCGCAAAACCTTGGTCAGTGACGGCGACAACGACACGGGCTTCTTTACCGATAGAGCGTCCAAGAACCGCGCGACTCTCGACTTTTTTATAAGGGACTTTATAATAATTGCACTTGTCGGTTACTTTTTTTGCTGTGTTAGATGATGCATCCTCTGTAAGCAGGACAAGCTTTGCACGCGCATTCCTGATTTCTTTTATCACCAAGTCTTCGCCTGACACGACCTTACGAGCTCGATTGGCCAGACCCAGCAAGGGAAACCATTCCATTCCAGACATTTTATTTTTTCACCTTTTCCGCCAGTTCCAGCAATTCATCGAAAATCTGGTCATCGATTTGTGATTGAAATTGATTTTGCAAAGTGTTTTTCTTTTTTGCTGCTAAGATGCACTCTTTATCCAGCGTTAAATAAGCACCCCGCCCGTTCTTTTTGCCGGTCGGGTCTACTGAGATATCGCCTTCTTTCGACCGTACAACTCGGATCAGTTCCTTTTTAGGCTTCATTTCACCAGTCACTACACATTTGCGTAATGGGATCTTTTTGTGTTTATTCACCTAAAGTCACCTCTTATTCATCCGATTCAGCAGTTTCAGGCTCTGTAAAGAGCGGCTCATCGTCTTCTTCAAGTTCTCTCGGATAGATTCCAAGTTCTCTTGCGTCTGTTTCGCTCTTAATATCAATCTTCCAGCCTGTCAGTTTAGCAGCTAAGCGTGCGTTTTGTCCTCTTTTGCCAATCGCCAAAGACAGCTGGTAATCAGGAACAATAACAGTTGTCGCTTTTTCTTCTTCATTAACGATGACATCAAGCACTTTGGAAGGGCTGAGCGCATTCGCGACAAATTCTACAGGATCACTGGACCAGTTGACAATGTCAATTTTTTCACCTTTTAATTCATTGACGATTGCTTGCACACGCTGGCCTTTAGGGCCTACGCATGAACCGACAGGATCCACATCAGGATCATCTGTGCGGACAGAAATTTTTGAACGGTCGCCGGCTTCTCTGGCAACAGATTTTAGCTCGACAGTTCCATCATAAATTTCAGGCACTTCAATTTCAAACAAACGCTTTAACAGGCCTGGATGTGTTCTCGACACGTAGATCTGCGGGCCCTTCGTTGTTTTTTCTACTTTTGTGATAAATACCTTAATGCGGTCATGAGGCTTGTAGCTTTCATTCGGCATTTGCTCATTAACCGGAAGTAAGGCTTCTATTTTGCCTAAAGACACGTAGATAAATTTATTGTCCAGACGCTGGACGATACCTGTCATGATGTCTTCTTCACGGTCGATAAATTCAGAATAAATCACACCGCGCTCAGCTTCGCGCACACGCTGTGTGACGACCTGCTTTGCTGTTTGAGCAGCTATGCGCCCGAAATCCTTAGGAGTTACTTCGATTTCGACGACATCGCCGACCATATATTCCGGATGGATGCCCTGCGCTTCTTCGATAGAGATCTCTAATCTCTGGTCGTATACTTCGTCAACGACATCTTTTCTTGCAAATACACGGATGGAGCCAGTTTCACGGTTTAGATCCACCCGTACATTTTGCGCTTGATTAAAATTCCGCTTATAAGCAGAAATTAACGCAGCTTCGATTGCTTCAATGATAATTTCTTTACTGATGCCTTTTTCTTTTTCAAGAATCGTGAGAGCATCTAATAATTCACTGCTCATTTAACGGTCTCCCCCCTTAAAACATTTGTATTCATTAGAATGTAACAGCTAATCTTGCATTAGCTATCTTTTCATACGGAATATTGACCCGTTTCTTTCTTGTTTTGATCGTGATCTCAACTGTCACTGTTTGTCCATCAAATTCAGCCAGTTCACCTTCAAACACTTTTACGCCTTCAATAGGCTCGTACGTCTTAATGTATACATTTTTTCCAAGTGATTTTTCGAAATCGGCTTTTTTCTTTAGCGGACGCTCAGCTCCTGGAGATGAGACTTCAAGAAAGTAATTTTGGCTAATTGGGTCTGCCTCATCAAGCTTTTCGCTTAAAGCTTCGCTTACTTTGGCACATTCCTCAATATCCACACCGTCATCGGAATCAATAAACACGCGAAGGAACCAGCTTTGGCCCTCTTTGACAAATTCAATGTCAACGAGTTCCAGCTGAAGGCTGTCTACGATTGGCTGAGCCATTTCTTGAACGGTGTCAGTCACTTTTTTGCTCATGTTCTTCCTCCTTGTGCTGTCGATCTCATATTCGTCTCGTCACTCTGCATAAAAACCCTGCTTCAAAAGAGCAGGGGCTAAAAAGTAAACGATGAACATGTCGAGACAAAATTCTCTTGTTCAATACAAAAGAGCGGGTTTCCCCACTCTTTGCCTCGGTAATCGTTAGCATTTCCAATAAAACTATACCATAACCATATTTTTATTGCAAATGGATATACGCTTACCTTCATACCTAAGCAAGTGACAGAAACTCTAATAATACGATGACACTTTTTGCGCATATGTATGCATAGAAGCAGAATTTCCGAGAAATTCTGCTTCTATGTTAAAACAGTGACAATTGGTTTTGATCAGGCAGTGATTCCAGACAGCCATGGCGATCTAAATACTCCAAAATCGTTTTTGATACTTTCCCTCTCTTTTGCAAATCTTCTTTTGAGAGGAATTCGCCTTCTTCACGAGCTTTTACAATGTTCAAAGCAGCGTTCGTTCCTAATCCAGGGATAGAGTTAAACGGCGGGATAAGACTGTTGCCGTCAATAATAAACTCTGTAGCGCTGGAGCGATATAAATCGACTTTTTGGAATGAATAGCCTCTCTCACACATCTCAAGCGCTAATTCTAAAACAGTCAGAAGGTTCTTTTCCTTCGGTGAAGCATCAAGTCCTTTAGCGTTTATATCCTCCATAACCGCTCTGATTGCTGTAGAGCCCTTGATCATTGTATCGATATCAAAGTCGTCCGCACGAACGGTAAAATAAGCCGCATAATACAAAAGAGCATGATGCACTTTAAAGTAAGCAATGCGGACTGCCATTAATACATATGCCGCGGCGTGGGCTTTCGGGAACATGTATTTAATCTTTTTACAAGAATCAATATACCAGTCTGGGACATTGTTATTTTTCATTTCTTCTTCCCATTCAGGCGTTAATCCTTTTCCTTTACGCACAAATTCCATGATTTTAAAGGCAAGGGACGGCTCAAGGCCTTGATAGATTAAATACACCATGATGTCATCACGGCAGCCGATAACCTCACTCAGCTCACAAATATTATTGTGGATGAGTTCCTGCGCATTGCCTAGCCATACATCAGTTCCGTGAGACAAGCCTGAAATCTGAACAAGCTCTGAAAAAGTTGTCGGCTTAGTATCTTCAAGCATCTGCCGGACAAATCGGGTTCCGAATTCAGGAATTCCAAGCGTGCCCGTTTTACAGCCGATCTGTTCTTCCGTCACACCGAGTGATTCGGTTCCCTGGAAGATCTTCATCACTTCAGGATCATCCGTCGGAATTGTTTTTGGATCTATTCCGCTTAAGTCTTGAAGCATCCGAATGACAGTCGGATCATCGTGTCCGAGAATATCCAGTTTTAACAGGTTGTCATGGATGGAGTGGAAATCAAAATGAGTCGTTTTCCACTCTGAACCTGTGGCATCTGCCGGGAACTGAATCGGTGAAAAATCATAAATATCCATATAATCCGGAACTACGATAATACCGCCGGGGTGCTGTCCAGTTGTACGTTTTACACCTGTGCATCCCTGTACGAGCCTATCTATTTCGGCACCGCGCATATGAAGATCATTGTCTCCGGCATAGCCTTTTACATAACCGTAGGCTGTTTTTTCTGCCACCGTGCCTATTGTACCCGCACGATATACATTGTCTTCTCCGAACAGCACTTTTGTGTAATTGTGTGCCTGCGGCTGATATTCTCCCGAGAAGTTCAAATCGATATCAGGTACTTTGTCCCCTTTAAATCCTAAGAACGTTTCAAATGGAATATCATGGCCGTCTTTTTTCAAAGGTGTTCCGCAATGAGGACATGTTTTGTCAGGCAGATCAAAACCAGAACCGACAGAACCGTCATTAAAGAACTCAGAATGCTGGCACTCAGGACAAACATAGTGCGGCGGCAGCGGGTTTACCTCGGTAATCTCAGTAAGTGTCGCAACTAATGAAGATCCTACGGAACCACGGGAACCAACGAGATACCCGTCATCTAGTGAACGTTTTACAAGTTTGTGAGAGATCAAGTAAATAACAGCAAAGCCGTGGCCAATGATACTCTTTAATTCTTTTTCAATCCGTGCTTCGACAATTTCAGGCAGCTCTTCCCCGTAAATGCTTCTTGCACGCTGATAGCTCATTTCTCTGATCTCTTCATCGGCGCCTTCGATTTTCGGCGTATATAAATCATCTTTAATCGGCTTGATGTCATCAACTAAAGATGCAACCTTTTGGGTATTGGTGACTACGATTTCCTTCGCTTTTTCTTCGCCTAAGAAAGAAAAAGCTTCAAGCATTTCGTCTGTCGTTCTGAAATGCACTTTTGGCAGCTCGTGCCTGTTCAGCGGATTTGCCCCGCCTTGTGAGGATATTAAAATCTTTCTGTAGATTTTATCCTCATCATTCAAGTAATGAACATTTCCCGTAGCAACAACCGGTTTATTAAGCTTTTCCCCCAGTTTGGTGATATTCGCGATGATTTCTTTCAGCGCTTTTTCATCACGGACCAATTCAAGCTCCAGCAAGTGACGGTACACTTCAGGCGGCTGAACCTCAAGATAATCATAGAATGACGCGATGTCTTCCACCTCTTCAGGCGATTTTTGCATCATTCCTTCAAAAACCTCTCCCCTGTCACAGGCTGAACCGATCAGAAGCCCTTCCCTGTATTTCTCAAGCTGAGATCTCGGAATACGGGGCACTCTGTAAAAATAATGAATATGAGATAGTGACACAAGCTTAAATAAATTTTTGAGTCCCGTGCTGTTCACGGCAAGCAATGTGGCGTGATACGGTCTTGATCTTTGATAAGCATTGGACTGACCCATATTTTCATTCAGCTCATCATGATATTGAATGCCTTTTTCAGCTGCGTCCTTCAACATTTTCAGAAGCAAATAAGCAGTCGCCTCAGTATCATAGATCGCACGGTGGTGCTGTGTGAGTTCGATATCGAACTTTTTACAAAGCGTGTTCAACCGGTGGTTCTTAAATTCCGGATAGAGAAAACGGCCAAGTTCAAGTGTATCAATGACCGGGTTTTTCGCTTTATCGACTTCAAGAAGCTTTTTGTAGGCTACATTTAAGAACCCCATATCAAAGCTTGCATTATGAGCGACAAGGATATCATCGCCAATCCATTCCCTAAAATCTCTTATGACATCTACGACATCCGGAGCGTCGCGCAGCATATCATCGGTGATGCCTGTCAGCTCTATAATTGTGGCGGAAAGCGGACGATGCGGGTTCGCAAACGCCTCAAATTTATCAATAATTTCTCCGCCTTTTACTTTTACTGCAGCCAGCTCAATAATGGTATCGTATACAGCAGACAATCCTGTCGTCTCAACGTCAAAAACAACATATGTTTCTTCCTCGAGCAGACGATGTGCGGCATTATAAGCAATTGGCACGCCATCATCCACGAGATTCGCTTCCATCCCGTACATCATTTTAATTCCATGCTTTTTGGCCGCAGAATACGCATCAGGGAAGGATTGAACGACAGCATGGTCAGTCAAAGCGATGGCCTCATGCCCCCATTTTTTCGCTTGTTCGACAAGCTTTCCGATACCCGTAACAGCATCCATTTGGCTCATTGGGGAATGAAGATGCAATTCCACTCTCTTTTCTCCTTCAGGTGCTGAATCTTCACGGGTTTTTGCTTTTATTTCGTTTACGTCATTTGCGATCATGACAAGATCTCTGACAAATGTATCATTTTGAATGCTTCCGCGTGCTTTTACCCACATTCCTTTTTTCAGAGACTTCATCAGTGCCGCATCTTCTTTTTCACGTGCAAACATTTTGATTAAAATACTATTTGTATAGTCTGTAATTTTAAAGATGCACAGCGTGCGCCCGCTTTTCAGCTCGCGCGTCTCCACATCAAACACATAACCTTGGACCGTAATTCTCCGTTCCTCGTCCATGATGCTGTCAAGTGTCCGGATTTCCTCGTTATCTTTAATCTGATAACCGATGACTAGAGGACCAGATGGAGCTTGGTCTTCATCACTTTCTTTATCTTTCTTCTCCATTTCAATCAAGGCCTGCATAGCCCGCTCTTGGTCTTCTGCAAGCTTTTGCTCCCGAAACTTTTGAACTTCCTGCTCGGATACAAATATTTCAGCATCAAGCTGAAGATCCGGAAAGCCAAATTGACGGTAGCCTGCTTGAATCATGGAACTGTATTTGTTCTTTAGCGCAGCCGCTTCTGTATCCGTTTTGGTTTTGACAATCAGTTTATTGCCCTTCAGCTTCGGTTTTTGCTGGTTTAAAAGACTGATAATCGGCGGCGAAATGCCCTGCAGTTCTTCAATGCAGCGTGACCAGTAGTCTTGAACAATACTTTCACTGACCTCGTTATCCTGAACTTCAATTGAAGATGTCACTTTTGCTATGTGGGCAAACGATTGCGTCAGCCTCGTTGTTAATGTGTCATATATTTGAAAAGGCAGCAAAGATTTAAATTGAAAATGAAAATGCCAAGACTTAGAAGCTTTGTGTATTGTCAGCTTTTTAATCTCGCCATCTTCAAAGTATGTCATGAAGGTATCATCTGTCATATTAATCTGCTGCAGAAGAATTTGAAACTGCCTTCTGTTTACTGATAACTGTTCCATTAAGACAGTATCCCTCCCTAAAAACATCATAAGTGAAGGTACCTCAGGCAATGAGGTACCTTCTATTATTTCTATTTTAACATGTTTTTTGATAAATCGTTATGGTGATTACTGCTTGCTGATAAATGCGGATAATTCGTCTACTGAAATCTCAGTTGACTCACCTGTTTGGCGGATTTTCACTTCGACAATGCCTTCGTCAGCCCGTTTTCCAACAGTGATGCGAATTGGAAGGCCGATGAGATCTGAATCAGCGAATTTTACGCCGGCACGCTCAGCACGGTCGTCATAGAGCACTTCATAGCCTTCAGCTTTTAAATCGGCATACAGCTTTTCAGCAAGCTCTCTTTGCCCATCGTTTTTCATGTTCAAAGCAAGAATATGAAGATCGTACGGTGCAACGCTTTTTGGCCATATTAAGCCTTTTTCATCATGATGCTGTTCAACAATAGCAGAAAGCGTTCTTGACACACCGATTCCGTAACAGCCCATCAGCATTGGCTGCGCGCGTCCATTTTCATCTAGATATGTCGCATTCATCGCTTCTGAATAGCGTGTTCCAAGCTTAAAGACTTGTCCGACCTCGATCCCCTCAGCAAAACGGATCGTTCCCTTGCCGTCTGGTGAAGGATCGCCTTCCTTAATAAAACGAAGATCTGCAAACTCTTTAATTTGGGCGTCACGGTTCACATTGACATTTTGATAATGATGATCTCCTTCATTTGCTCCGGCAACAGCATTGACCATTGTCTTCACAGCTTGATCGGCATATACTTCCACATCCTGATGAATACCGATAGGGCCTATAAACCCTGGTTCTGTTCCGAGCTGCTGAATGACCTCTTCATGTGTGGCAAGCTCTACAACCTCTGCATGAAGCAAGTTTTTCACTTTAATATCGTTAACCTCATGGTCCCCTCTAACAAGCACTAGGACAAAACGGTCATCGGCTTTAAACAATACTGACTTAATGCATGCTTCAGCAGAAACCTGTAAGAACGCAGTCAGTTCTTCAATTGTTTTCACGTTAGGCGTATGAACCTTCTCTAGAGCTTTAGGCTCTTCATTTGAAGGGACTTCCTGGTAAAGAACTTCAGCCATTTCGATATTAGCCGCGTACTGTGATTCATCAGAATACGCAATCGTATCCTCTCCGATCGCAGAAAGCGCCATAAATTCGTGCGTATCCTTTCCTCCCATTGCGCCTGAATCAGCAATAACAGGTCTTACATTAATGCCGCAGCGGGCAAAAATATTTGAATAAGCCTCATACATTTTTTGATACGTTTCATCCAGGCTCTCTGCAGATGCATGGAATGAGTACGCATCCTTCATAATAAATTCGCGGCCTCTTAACAAACCGAAGCGAGGACGTTTTTCATCTCTGAACTTAGACTGAATTTGATACAGAGTCAGAGGGAGACGCTTATAAGATTTAACCTCATCGCGAACAAGCGAAGTGATAACTTCTTCATGCGTTGCCCCTAAAGCAAATTCACGGCCATGACGGTCTTTTAGTCTCATCAGTTCGGGACCATACGTATACCATCTGCCTGATTCCTGCCATGTCTCAGCCTGCTGCAATGCGGGCATGAGCATTTCTACGGCATCAATTTTCTCCATTTCTTCTCGAACAATCTGCTGAATGTTTTGAATCACCTTATACGCAAGAGGCATATAGCTGTATACCCCGCTCGTATTCTGTCTGATAAATCCTGCTCTCAGAAGAAGCTGATGACTTTTTGCTTCGGCATCAGCTGGAACTTCACGGAGCGTAGGAATAAGCGTCAAGCTTTGTCTCATTTCTTCGCACCTCTGATTGATTTACTTTTCGTTTACAAAAACAGCCGCTGGATATCGTTCCATGTGACGACCAGCATAAGAAGCATTAAGAAAGCTACTCCGATAAACACAACAAATGCTTCTTTTTCCCTGTTAATCGGTTTGCCCCGAATCGCTTCAATAAATAGAAATAACAGTCTTCCCCCGTCAAGTGCCGGAATCGGAAGCAAGTTGACAATCCCAAGGTTAATGCTTAAAAACGCAGCAAACTGAAATAAGTTCACTATCCCTGTTTTCGCCACTTGGTCTGTCATGTCATATATGCCGACAGGACCTGACAGCATATCAAGTTTAAATTGGCCTGTTACTAATTTGCTCAGGTTGGTTAAAATGGCTTTGGTGACATCAACGGTTGATGTCGCGCCATAAGCCACCGCTGAAAGAACGCCTTTTTCAGTCGGCGCATAGGAGCCGAAACGTCCGATTGTTTTTTTATTCTCATCTTTAACAGCTTCCGGAGTCACTGAAATATGAAGCGTTTTGTTATCTCTTTTTACTGCAACGTCCATTTCTTTTTCCGGGTTTTCTTTTACAGCGGAGACAATGTCAGTCCAAGACCTCATTTTTTCTCCGTTGATGCTTTGGATGTAATCCCCTTCTTTTAGCCCTGCTTCGGCCGCCCGTCCATTGTCTGTCAGCTGTCCGAGCATAGGCTCATTTGACGGTACACCTTGAATCAGCCCAAGCATCACTAAAATGACGTAAGCTAAAATAAAGTTCATAATCGGTCCTGCAGCAATGGCTTTGATCCGCTTCCACACAGGTTTGGAACCAAATTGGCGATTATACGGCGCAATCTGCACTTCTTCTCCGTCTACAATGAAAAAGGATGTTTCGCTGACCGTAAAGCTGGAAAGTTCGTCCTCTTTCCCTTGTTCATAACCGGTAATCTTCATGTCATGCTCTAAATCCGCTGTTTCCACTTCAATGACTAAAGCATCCGGATATTTTTCCTTTTGATTGATGATGACTTTCTCAACTTGATCTTCTTTATTAAACAGAAGCCCAACCGTGTAACCGGGTTTCACCTCAATCATTTCCGGATCTTCGCCGGCCATACGAACAAATCCGCCGACCGGAAGCAGCCTGATCGTATAAACTGTTTCATTTTTTTTGAAAGAAAAAATCTTTGGACCGAAGCCGATCGCAAATTCACGGCAGAGAATTCCCGCTCTTTGGGCTAGCAATAAATGGCCCAGTTCATGGAAGAAAACGAGCGTTCCGAAAATAATGATAAACGCTATAACTGTATTCACGAACATACCACCTTATGTGAGTATTGAATTGACGTATCCCCGGGTATCTTTGTCCACTTCTTGAATGTCCGCCAGGCTCGGTTTTTTCAGTAATTGATGGCGGGTTAGTGCCTTTTCGATACAGTCTTCAATAGCCAAAAACGGTATCTTGCCGGCTAAAAAGGCAGCGACAGCTACTTCATTTGCCGCATTTAGCACTGTCGGCATTGTTCCTCCTATTTTACCTGATTCAAATGCAAATTGTAAGCATCGGAACCTGTCAAAATCAGCTTTCTCAAAATGAAGGCTGCCGATTTCCCATAATTCAAGCCTTTTCGCATCTGGTAATGGCAACCGGTCAGGATATGTGAGCGCATATTGAATTGGGACTCTCATATCCGGAGTTCCAAGCTGCGCGATCACACTTTTATCATGAAACTCAACCATTGAATGGATGATGCTCTCCTTATGTAAAACCACATCAATTTGTTCATAAGGTATATCGAAAAGCCAATGTGCCTCGATCACCTCTAATCCCTTATTCATCATTGTAGCCGAATCAATTGTAATTTTTGCACCCATTGACCAATTCGGATGTTTTAATGCATCCTCAACAGTTACTGATTCGAGCTCCTCCCGCGTCTTGTCCCGAAAGCTTCCGCCTGATGCCGTAATGATGAGGCGTTCAATGTTTTTGGCCTGTTCGCCTTGGAGGGCTTGAAAAATGGCTGAATGCTCACTGTCAACAGGCAGCAGCGGAACATCATATTTCTTAGCATGTTCTTTTACTATATGCCCTGCAGTGACAAGAGTTTCCTTATTTGCAAGCGCAATTGTTTTTTTCTGTTCAATCGCCTTTAATGTCGGGATTAGGCCAACGCTGCCGAGCAAAGCGTTGACAACAATGTCAACCTCCTCCATTACTGCTGCTTCTATCAGTCCTTCTTCTCCCAGCCCGATTTGGCATTCAAAAGAAAAAGACATTTGTTTTAGTTTATGATATGTATCCAGATCACCGACAGAGACAAATTTCGGCTGAAAGGCCTCAATCATCGGAACGGCCTTATCAATATTTCTGCCAAACGACATAGATACCAGCTGAAATTGATCTTGATGTGCACGCAGTACGTCAAGAGTCTGTTCGCCGATTGATCCTGTTGCTCCTAAAAGACAAATATTTTTCAAAGTTGCCACTACTCCTATTCTTATTGCTGCATGATCAGTCTCATATTCATATTAGACTTTTTTATGAAAAAAGGGCAAGCAGAAAGTACAAGAAAGGCATGACAAACAAGAAACTGTCAAAACGGTCTAATATACCGCCATGCCCGGGAAGAATATTCCCAGAATCCTTTACATCGTAATGTCTTTTCAAGGCGGATTCCACTAAATCTCCAAGTTGTCCGAAAACAGACAAAAACAGCGTGATCAACAGCAGATAGATATACGGGATCGGAAGTTGTGCCACAAGCTGAAAAATCGTCGCCAATACAAGTGCGATGACAATTCCGCCTACAAAACCCTCCACTGTTTTATTCGGACTGATTTCAGGCCACAGTTTTCGCTTCCCAAGCGCTTTACCGACAAAATATGCACCGGAATCAGTGGACCAAATGACAACACATGCATAAAAAATGTATGTTAATCCGTATTGGTCAAGATTTCTGATTTCGATAAAATAATGAAAACACATTCCAATGTAGATTGCGGCAAGCGTAATAAATCCGACTTCATCAAAAGTAAAGGTGTTCTTGACCAACACTGTGTAAGTCAGCAATAGCAATACCGCAAACAAAGCGATTTCCATTTTGGAAATTCCGTCAGCTTCGAAAAACGAATACTGGCTTGGCAATAAGAACATCCACAATAATAAAAGACCGATCAAACCCGGCAGTGAAATCATCTTCAGCTTTTTCATCCGTAAAAGTTCAAAAAGCGCCACACTGCCCATAGCATAAATTAATATGGTGAACGGCAATTTCCCGACAATAACCAAAAATAAAAATACAATTGCTGCCAGAACACCTGTCAAAATTCTTTGTTTCATGTCCACCATCCTCTAAATTCCGCCAAACCTCCGGCCTCTCTGCTGAAACTCTCCTAACGCCTGTAAGAAGTGATCTTCTTTAAAATCAGGCCACAAGACGTCAGTAAAGACAAATTCACTGTAGGCCACCTGCCATAGCATAAAGTTACTCAGTCTTATCTCGCCGCTCGTTCGAATTAAAAGTTCAGGATCCTGCAAAGATTCAGTCATTAAATAAGTAGAAAAAAGCGATTCATCAATGTCTTCAATATTCAAAGAGCCTTCCTTCACTTTTTCCGCGAGTGATTTTGCAGCAGTGACAATTTCAGTACGGCCTCCATAGTTAAGGGCAAAATTAAGGATCATTCCATCATTTTGCGCCGTATCCTGAACAGCCTTTTCAATCGCACGCAATGTATGCGCCGGCAAAGCTGTTTCATCCCCAATGATCCGAACCTGTACATTTTCCTCAACAAGCTCTGGAAGATACGTATTCAAAAATTCTTCCGGAAGCTTCATTAAAAAATCGACTTCCATTTTCGGTCTTTTCCAGTTTTCTGTTGAAAATGCATACAAAGTCAGCACTTTGACACCTAATTCGTTTGCGAGCTTCGTTGTCCTTTTTACCACCTTCATCCCTTCATGGTGGCCTGCAATTCTGGGAAGAGAGCGTTTTTTAGCCCAACGGCCATTTCCATCCATGATAATGGCGATGTGTTCGGGAATTTCTCCCTTAAGTATGTCTTCTTTTGTATAGCGTTCTAAGTTGGAAGCCGCAGTTTGCTGATTCTTCCAATTTTTGAGTATGTTGAGCATGAGATTCCTCCGTCACCCAAAAAGGTTACATTCCCTGCTGATAATCAGTGTAATCAACAGTATTAACAAAAAAACCCCCTGTAAACATGAGAGGGTCTTTTCACTATTATCTATTGTACATAGTTTTTCATTAAACTTCCATGATTTCTTTTTCTTTGTCTTTTGTGACACTGTCAATTTTTGACACATATTCATCTGTCAGTTTTTGAACGTCTTCAGTGGAAGCACGCAATTCATCCTCAGTAATGTCTCCGTTTTTCTCAAGTTTTTTGAGATCATCGTTAGCATCACGACGAACGTTACGGACAGCTACTTTTGCTTCTTCAGCATATTTTTTTACAACTTTCACTAATTCTTTCCGTCTCTCTTCCGTTAGTGCCGGAATTGCAATTCGAATCATATTGCCGTCACTTGTCGGTGTAAGACCTAAATCAGCTTTTAAAATCGCTTTTTCGATATCGCCGATTGCTGTTTTGTCGTATGGCGTGATAACGAGCATACGGGCTTCAGGCACGTTAATAGAAGACAACTGATTTAAAGGTGTCTGTGCCCCGTAATATTCAACCGTTACTTTATCTAATAAAGATGGATTTGCACGGCCTGCGCGTACAGTAGCCAATTCGCGCTGATAAGCAGCAATTGCTTTTTCCATTTTTTCTTTTGTTTGAGTTAATACTTCTTTTGACACGTTATTTCCCCCTCACGATCGTTCCGATTGATTCACCGATAACGGCACGTTTGATATTTCCTTCTTCCATAATAGAAAAGACGATAAGCGGAATGTCATTATCCATGCATAAAGATGATGCTGTTGAATCCATGACTTCCAGGCCGTCTTTAAGAACGTCAAGATAAGAAAGTGATTCATACTTAACAGCTGATTCATCTTTTCTAGGATCAGCATTATACACACCGTCAACATTATTTTTAGCCATCAAAATAACGTCTGCCTCAATTTCAGCAGCCCGCAGTGCAGCTGTTGTATCAGTTGAGAAATATGGGTTTCCTGTGCCCGCAGCGAAAATAACGACACGTTTTTTCTCTAAGTGGCGTATCGCTTTTCTTCTTATGTACGGTTCAGCAACTTGTCTCATTTCAATGGATGTTTGCACTCTGGACTGGATTCCGAGTGTTTCCAAGCTGTCTTGAAGAGCAAGCGAATTCATAACTGTCGCCAGCATCCCCATATAGTCAGCAGTCGCACGGTCCATGCCCAGGTCACTTCCTGTTTTTCCGCGCCATAGGTTGCCGCCGCCTACTACAACAGCCACTTCGACTTCAAGCTCAGCGATTTCTTTCACTTGCTTTGCAATGGATTGAATGACAGTTGGGTTAATTCCGTTTCCCTGTTCTCCTGCCAATGCTTCCCCGCTAAGCTTTAATACGATACGTTTGTATTTTGGTTTTTCCATGATAACCTCCAAGTGTAAACATTGCCGTTTTCTATTATGCAAGAGAAAAAAAGGTTTGTAAATATAGTTTTAAAAATAGGGAACACAAATTGTGTCCCCTATACTGCCTGAAAAGTCGCGACTTGGCCGCGAAATCTTTTCGCCATTATTTTTTCACTTGGTTCATTACTTCTTCAGCAAAGTTTTCTTGACGTTTTTCGATGCCTTCTCCAACTTCATAGCGGACATAAGTTTGAACAGTTGCGTTTTTCGCTGCAACAACTTGTTTCACTTTTTCATCTGGGTTTTTAACGAATGCTTGGTCTAAAAGACAAATTTCTTCGAAGAATTTGTTCAGACGGCCTTCAACCATTTTCGCTACGATGTTTTCAGGTTTGCCTTCTTGAAGGGCTTGCTGAGTTAGGATTTGACGCTCATGGTTAGCTTCTTCTTCAGAAACTTGATCACGAGAAATGTAACGAGGGTTAACCGCAGCAACGTGCATTGCGATATCTTTCGCAATTTCTTCGTCAGTTGTACCGTTAAGAACAGTTAATACACCGATGCGGCCGCCCATGTGAAGGTAAGCACCGAATGCAGAGCTGTCGTCTTTTGTAAGAACTGTAAAGCGGCGAAGAGTGATTTTCTCACCGATTTTAGCAACTGCGCTTGTGATGTACTCTTCAACAGTAGAGCCATTTTCCATTTTTTGACCCATTGCTTCTTCAACATCTGCAGGTGCATTTGCAAGAAGGTGGTCAGCTAAAGTGTTAAGAAGCTCTTTGAATCCTTCGTTTTTCGCAACGAAGTCAGTTTCAGAGTTTACTTCTAGGATAACACCTTTGTTGCCGTCAGTTTTAATAAGAGTAGAACCTTCTGCTGCGATACGGTCAGCTTTTTTCGCTGCTTTTGCAATCCCTTTTTCTCTTAAAAGGTCAATTGCTTTGTCCATATCTCCGTCAGTTTCAGTTAACGCTTTTTTACAATCCATCATGCCCGCGCCAGTTTTTTCACGCAGTTCTTTTACTTGCTGTGCAGTAATTGCCATTTGTATTCCTCCTTATATGTTTAAACAAGAGTATGTATATTACACATTTTTCTTGAAAAAAGGTGATAAAAGGCAGTCCCTCTTATCACCTTTTGAATAGGTTACGCAGTTGTTGTTTCTGTTTCTGGTGCAGTTTCTTCAGCAACTTCCGCTTCTTCTTCGCCTTGCTTCGCTTCTAAGATTGCATCTGCCATTTTAGAAGTTAGAAGTTTAACAGCGCGGATAGCGTCATCGTTCGCTGGGATTACAACATCGATTTCATCTGGATCACAGTTAGTATCTACGATACCGATGATAGGGATGTTTAATTTGCGAGCTTCCGCAACAGCGATGCGCTCTTTGCGAGGATCGATGATGAATAATGCATCAGGAAGATCCTTCATATCTTTAATTCCGCCTAGGAATTTTTCAAGACGCTCTAATTCTTTTTTCAATTGAACGACTTCTTTTTTAGGAAGTACATCAAACGTACCGTTTTCTTGCATTTTTTCAATGTCTTTAAGACGTTTAATACGTTTTTGGATTGTTTCAAAGTTTGTTAATGTACCGCCCAACCAGCGTTGGTTGACATAGTACATGCCAGAGCGTTGAGCTTCTTCTTTAACAGAATCTTGAGCTTGTTTTTTTGTTCCGACGAAAAGGATTTTTCCGCCTTCAGCAGCAAGATTTTTAGTGAAGTTGTAAGCTTCCTCTACTTTTTTGACTGTTTTTTGAAGGTCAATGATGTAGATTCCGTTACGCTCCGTGAAAATGTAACGCTTCATTTTTGGGTTCCAACGGCGTGTTTGGTGACCGAAGTGAACACCAGCTTCAAGCAATTGCTTCATAGAAATGACTGACATGTTATTTCCTCCTAGTATAATGGTTTTTTTCCTCCGCTTAGGTCATTTTTGTGCAGAACTGCCGCCTGCAGCACCCTCTGCATAAATCGTTAAGCGTGTGTATTTAACACCAAGACATAATATAACACAGCTTTATCCGACAATCAAGAATCCTTTACACCTTTGGAGCGAAATTTTAAAAATAGCTCGATTTCTGTCTTTCCGCTCTTCAGTTTCTGAGCAATTTGACTTGCCAAGTACCCCTGTTCATATAATTCTATGACCTGGTCTTCAAATGATGGGACATCACTGTTTACGATCTCTTCCCGACGGTCAACCTCAGTAATCAGACCTTCAATATGTTCAGGAAGGTTCTCTATTTCTTGAACTGCATCCTGCTCTGGATGTTTTTCAAAGTGCTGAAGATCTGTCTTTTGAGATTCTGCGTCAGATTGACTTGAAGATGAAGCGGCGTTTTCTATCAGTTTCTCATTTTCTTCTTTTAATTCAAGGAGAAACGCGGCCAAGGTGTTTTCCGTCTCTTCAAGTATCTGCTTTTGCTGTTTTTCTGTTTCTTTCACTGCAGCGAGCCTCGTATACAGGATAATGACAGCGTACAGAAGAACGCCGTGGAGCGTAAAGCTTAAAAGCCATAATAGTGTTGACATGTTTTTCACTCGCTAACCATGAAATTCATTATTGAATCACTTTTTCCAGCAGATTCTTTAGTTTAAATAATGCCTTTGAATGGATCTGTGATATGCGGGACGTAGAAAGATTTAATACTTGTCCGATTTCTGTCAGTGTCAGCTCTTCTTTGTAGAACAAACTGACAACCAGCTGTTCTTTTTCAGAGAGTTCGTGAATTTTTTCAGCAAGCTGTGCAATCAGTTCATCCTTCATAATCTTTTCTTCAGGCGGAACATTTTTGTCATCTCTGATCATGACTTGAATGTTTTCCCCGTCATCTTGATCATGGAGCTTTTCATCAATTGACAGCAGATTTGCAAAAAAACCTTCATTCATTGTTGACACTACATCCTGTACCGTCATTCCGAGTTCCTCTGCAATTTCCGCGGGCGATACATTCCGAAGATAACGCTGTTCAAGCTTTTCAATTGCTGCTTCAACCTTCTTTGTTTTTTCGCGTGAGGTTCTGGGCAGCCAATCTTCTTTACGAAGCCCGTCTATGATTGCGCCGCGAATTCTAAACGAGGCGTAGGTATCAAATTTTAAGTCCCGGCTGGGGTCAAATTTTTCAAGGGCATCATATAAACCAAGCATACCAAGGCTCATTAGATCGTCTTTATGCACTGATTTCGGCAGTCCGACAGAAATTCTGCCTACATGATATGTGACAAGCGGCATGTAACGGCGCATTAAGTCGTCACCGGCTTTAGGATCTTTCCACTCTTTCCAGCGCGTCCAAAGCACCTGATCTTCATAATTCAAGGATTGCATTGTTATCCCCCTAATACCTTAATTAAATCGTTTTTTCACCTTGTTTAACAGTTCGAATATGCAGCATGCAGGACTTCGGTTCAAATTCTATCGTCCGGCCGCTTGAGCCGCCCGTATCTTCACTAATAATAGGAATATTAAATAAAGACAGCTGTTCTTTTATCGCTAATACATTTCTCGGTCCGATCTTCATCAAATCATTTGTCGATTTAAATTTAAACATCTCTGATCCGCCGGCCAGCTTTGCTTTTAATGCAAATTTCCTACATCCCGCTTCTATCAGCATATCAATCGTGGTCTTTACGGCAGTGTCAGCGTACTTAGCCCGGTTAAGCTCTGCTGTTTTCGATAACGTCGAATCCGGCAGCATGACATGAACAAGACCCGCCGTTTGCTTTTCTTTATCATAAAGCACCAGCCCCACACATGATCCTAAACCAGAGGTCCGAATGGTATCCGGGAAGCGGGCGATCTTCACATCAGCAATCCCAACCTTTATAACAACAGCCTCAGTTGTACTCATAATGATGCACCTAAAGCGACAAAGAGCTTTTCAAATGAATCATAGTCCGGCAGCATAAACATATGCGCTTTCAGCTCTTGCTGATGGCTCTGGTCAAAAATTGATGTGTCGACCACAATGGCGTGTTCTCCAACCTGACTGAGCTCCATCAGCCCTTCGCTGATCACAGCTCCGAACATGTCCAATGAAACTTCAGGAACACTTGGATAAAGCTGGAGTTTAGTCAAATCTGCCAAAGCTGTTAAATATGATCCCGCTAAAATATTGCCCAGTTCATGCAAAGCGGATGAGCTCATATGATCTTCACCTAAGTCCTCTATATCAAAATCAGGGTTTCCAATCAGCTCTCTGATAAATTGCTCCGCCTGAAAAAAAGGCATTATAAAGAACATCGAACCCGTTAAATCGCCTTCCATTCTTAAAAAGATGCTGGCAACCGGGACATCAGCACCGCCGAAAAAATCGACAAGCTCATCAAAAGACAGCAGCTTTGCAAATGGGACTTCCATATCTATCTTTCTATTTAACAGCTGGGCCATTGCAGAGGCGGAGTGGCCGGCGCCTATATTGCCGACTTCCCGCAAAATGTCCATCTGCTCTTCTTTGATTCCATTAAAAATACTCATGTCATAACCCCTTTAAGATTAAGCTTGATCGGGCACAGCGGACTGAGATGATTCTTTATCCAAAACCGCGTTCGCATCAATAATATTTAAGAGTCTGTTCTCTTGTTTCACAATCTGTTCGATCGACACATCCGTATCTTTCTGAACGCCTTCTGGAGCGGATTCTATTTCACTTTCGTGTACGGTTATCACATCATTCGCTTCATCCACAATCCAGCCGACTTCAATATCACGATAAGCAATAATGATAATTCGTGTTTCATCGGTAATTTCATACTCTGGCAAATTCAGGCGCTTTCTTAAATCAATAACCGGAGTCACCACCCCGCGCAAATTGATTACTCCGCAAATATATGGTTCGACGCCAGGTACCCTCGTTGGCTTTTGCCATTTTTCAATTGATTTCACCTGAGTGACGGAAATGGCATATTCTTTTCCATTTACCATAAAGACAATCATTTTTTCGCCTGTTTTAATTTCTGCAGTCATGTGAGACACCTCCTCGAATGGTTAAATAATCAGTGCATTACAATCAATAATGAGCGCTACTTCTCCGTCTCCTAAAATAGTAGCTCCGGAAATTGCAAAGACGTTTGTTAAATAATCTCCGAGTGATTTAAGCACAACTTCCTGCTGGCCAATAAAGGAGTCCACCACAAATGCAGTAGGTTTGTCGCCTTTTTTCACTACAATGATATGGAGCTGTTCCGCATCTTTTCTTGTATCTTCTATTTTAAACTCTTCTTTTAAATAAACGACAGGGACAATATGCCCTCTAAAGTCAATCACTTCACGGTCATGCGTTTGCAAAATGTCTTTTCTGTCAATGACTGCTGTTTCAATGATTGAAGAAATCGGAATGGCAAATGTCTCTTCTTCCAACTTAATCAGCAGGACTGAAATAATAGATAAGGTAAGCGGCAGCTGGATACTGAATAGAGAGCCCTGACCTTCGGCTGATTTCACACTGACTGAACCGCCTAGAGACTCCAGTTTGTTTTTTACAACGTCAAGTCCGACGCCGCGGCCGGAAATATCAGAAATTTGGTCAGCAGTTGAGAACCCCGGAGCAAAAATCAATTCGTAAATTTCGTTGTCTTCTAAGGTTTCAGCTTCTTTTTCCGTTATGACTCCGCGCTCAAGCGCCTTTTCCATAATTTTCTTTCGATTAAGGCCTGCACCGTCATCTTCTACTTCGATAAAGACATGGTTACCGCTGTGATAAGCTTTAAGCACAACTTTTCCTGATTCCGGTTTTCCCTTTTGCAAACGCGTTTCCGGCGCCTCGATACCATGGTCAATGCTGTTTCTGATCAAATGAACGAGAGGATCTCCGATTTCATCAATCACTGTACGATCCAGTTCAGTTTCCGCGCCGATGATCGAGAGTTCAATTTTTTTATTCAGCTCTTTCTGAAGCTGGCGAATCATTCTCGGGAATCTGTTAAAAACGGTTTCAACCGGGACCATTCTCATATTCAGAATAATCGATTGCAAATCTCCGGAAATTCTCGTCATCCGTTCAACCGTTTCAGTCAGTTCATTGTGCTCAAGCTCTTTCGCAATCTGCTCAAGACGTCCGCGGTCAATGACAAGCTCTTCAAATAAGTTCATTAAAGAATCAAGCCTGTCAATGTTGACACGAATTGTTTTGGATCCGCCGGCTGAGTGCTTCGCCTGTTCATCGTTTTTAGCAGGCTGTTTTTGTTTTTCCTGCTTCGCAGGTACAGCTGCCGGCGAGTCTACAGGCTTAGATTCCTCAGGCTTTTCAGCTGATGTTAAAGGAACCCCTTGACTGACTTCAACATGCTCAATTTCCGACACGCCATTGATTAATTGTTCAATGTCTTCTGCTGATTGATGTGTTAAGAAACAAACTTGAAAGTCAGTTCCAAAATCTTCTGTTTCAAGCACTTCAGCACTTGGAATTGTTTTGGCTACTTCTCCGACTTCATTTAGTTTTTCAAACACCATATAGACACGAACTGCTTTTAACATACAGTTTTCGTTCAGAGAAATCTTGATTTCATATCGTTTGAAGCCTTGCTCCTCCGCTTCTTGTATAACTGTACGTTCAAATTCATCATATTCCCAATCAGATGCTGAACTCGGTGCTTCTGCAGGTTCCGCGGATGCAGCAGATTCAGTGTGTGCACCATTTACATCAAGCTTGGCACTCACTTCTGAGATATCTCTTTTACCATCCCCGCCATCAATAATAGACTGAACCATAGCTTCCAGGTGATCCAGAGCTTCAAACAAAATATCCAGCCATTCTGAGGTAACTGCCATGTCTCCGTTTCGGATTGCATCCAGCACGTTTTCAAGCAGGTGGGTAAGATGCGCTAAATCCGTGTAGCCCATCGTTGCGCTCATTCCTTTTAATGTATGGGCAGCTCTGAATATATCATGTACGAGCTGAAGGTCAGTCGGGTCTTTCTCTAAAAGGAGAAGCTTTTCATTACATGTTTGTAAATGTTCTTTACTCTCATCAATAAAGACATCTAAATACTGATTCATATCCATTTGAATCACACCCTCTCTTTTTTCACACAGCTTGTGATGGATGCTGCGATATCTTCCACATGTTTAATCTCATGAATGAGACCCGCTTTAACAGCAGCTTTTGGCATCCCGTATACGACACAAGATTCTTCAGACTCCGCAATGGCTTTCACATTGCCGGCTGTTAGCATGTCCTTTAGTCCTGCAGTGCCGTCACTGCCCATTCCGGTCATGATAACCGCTACTTTTTCATAATCTGTCAGTTTACCGACAGAACGGAATAAATAATCAGCAGATGGTTTATGACGGCTCGGGGTATCGAGATTATCGAGCACAATCTGGAGTCCTCCGCTGCTTTTAATAACGGAAATGTTTTTTCCGCCCGGTGCTATGTAAACACAGCCGTTAAGAGCTGCTTCACCATCTTTTGCTTCTTTCACCTGAATGTCAGATAAATGATTCAGACGATCAGCTAAAGAAGCAGTAAATCCTTCAGGCATGTGCTGAACGACAACCACTGGTGCGTTCAAGTCCTTAGGAAGCTTCGGTATCACCTTTTGTAACGCCCTTGGGCCGCCTGTTGATGTGCCGATACACACAATTTGTCTGCCTGTGCCTGGTTTCGGTTTGCTCAATTCAGGCTTAACAGCTCGCACAATAGGTTCGGGCCGAACCGTTTGGGAAACAGGACGGTTCCGCTTGCCGGAAAGTCCAGCCGCGACGACACGCTCAACTAATTGTTCTTTAATTTTGTACAAATCTAAAGATATTGAGCCTGATGGCTTTGTGATAAAGTCAAAGGCACCGATCTCCAAACAATTAATTGTGCACTCTTTACCTTTTTCGGTCTGGCTCGATACCATGATGACCGGCAAGTTATAAATCTCAATAATTTTGCGAAGCGTATCTGTTCCATTCATGACCGGCATTTCAACATCAAGAGTAATAACATCCGGTTTTAATAATTCAATCTTCTTAAGCGCTTCTTCTCCGTTTCTGGCAGTTCCGATTACTTCTATCTGCTTTTCCTCGGTCAGAAAATCACTTATCATTTTTCTCATGAAAGCTGAATCATCAACTACAAGCACACGAATCAAATTAAGCCCTCCTCATTAAAAAAGAAGATAACTTCTCAATAAATGTCTGTTTGTCTTCTTTGTGTCTCGTTTCTTCTCTTTCAAACAAGGCGTCCGCTAAAAGGCGGACTGACCGGCTGGCTTTTGCCTGAGGGCTTTTTATGAAAAAAGGAACCTGTTCGACAACCGCTTTGCTCACGATCACATCGTCAGAAACGGAACCGGCAAACTGAACCTGAACATCCAAAAACATTTGAATTGTGCGAGAAAGGCGGGCAAAAGCGTCAAGCCCTTCTTTTTGGTCACGGCACCGATTGACAGCCACCTTCATCGAAAGCTTATTTCCTGTCAAAACCAAGTGCTTGACAGCACTGTATGCGTCCATGATGGCCGTCGGCTCGGGAGTTGTTATGATCAAAATATCTTCTGCTGATAAAATAAAAGGCAGTTGATCTTTTGATAATCCTGCTCCCATGTCAAACAGCACATAATCGAACTGGCTTAATGCATGAGAAAGTTCATTGGCAAAAAACGTCCATTTTCTCTGATCCAGCTGAAACATCACATCCAGGCCGGTTCCACCTGATATATACCGCAAACCCTTTGGGCCAACGGATAATGACTGTAGCAACGGCTTCTGATCGGTTAAAACATCGATTATCGTGGCAGACGATGAATTTCCCATTAATATATCAATGTTCCCCATCCCAATATCAAGGTCGATGAGAAGCACCTTTTTACCTTTATCCTGCAACGCAAGTGCCATATTTAAGGTAATATTAGATTTTCCGACACCGCCCTTGCCGCTGATGACAGCAAGTGTCTTCGCTTTTTGTGAATAAACCATTGGCAGAACGCGCTGACGCTTTTCCATTTTCGCCCGTAAAGTTGCTGCTTGGTCATATCGGTTCATCTGCACAGCATCCTTACAAAATCAAGTGGAGATACAGTCTGTATATCCTCAGGCACATTCTGGCCGTTTGTCATAAATCCGACACCTATTTTTGATTCTGCCAGTATATTAAACACAGAACCTAAGGAAGTCGTTTCATCTATTTTCGTAAAAATAAACTGATTGACAGGGACGGATGAAAACCGTTTGACAATATGTTTCATATCTTCATATTTTGCAGTCGCGGATAAAACAAGAAATGACTGAATGCTGCTTTCAAAAGGAATCGTTTCTTTCAGTTCATCAATGTATTGCTGGTCTTTGAAGTTTCTTCCGGCTGTATCAACAAACACATGATCATACTCAGAAAATAACTCTTTCGCCTGCTCAAATTCTTCTTTTGTATAACAAACTTCCAGAGGAGCCTGCAGCAGTTCAGCGTATGTTTTCAACTGTTCAACAGCTGCAATTCGATACGTATCTGTAGTAATAAAAGCGATTTTTTTCTGTTTTTCAAGCATAGATATGGCTGCGAGTTTAGCTAGTGTAGTTGTTTTACCAGCCCCTGTTGAACCAAAGAGAACGATATACTTTGAATGGATTGGTTCCTGCCACTTGTCTGCTGAAGGCAGCGTATCGCATAGTAATTCCTGAAGTTTGCCGACCACATTTTCTTCATTAAGGCCGCCTGCTTCCACAGAGAAGCGAAGCAATTTTTTCAGAGTGCTCGTTTTCGTTGACTCTTTAATTCCCGTTTCTTGCAAAAGCTTCTCTGCTTTTCGCAGTGGCTCAGGAAGTACAGATTGATATGCTGAAAAATCACCTTGCTCCTGTTGCACCGAAATTTGAGGGGATGTCCTCTCCTCTATTTTCGGACTGCTGACCGGAGTTTTTAATGTTTGTTTCGGTTCAGTTGCCTTCTGAGACGTTTTTTTCTCAAGAAAGTCCTGATCCAATACGGCGATCACTTCAACAGCAGGCTTGTTGATGAGGCCAAACCATTTTCGCTTTTTAATTTTTTTCGAATTTAATATGACCGCTTCATTGCCCAATTCTTTTCTGATGAGAAGTGCCGCTTCTTGCATTGAAGCAGCAGTAAATTTTTTTATTTTCATTAAATATCCACCACTCCAATGCTTTGTACCTCAACATTCGCCTCAAGTTCGTTATAAGAGAGTACCGGAAGATCAGGGAAGTATCGTTCCAGAAGCTGTTTCACATACATTCTGACAGGCGGCGAGCATAGAAGAATCGCGGTTTCCTGACGTAATGACAGCTGTTCAGCTTCTTTAGCGACAGAACGCACAATGCTTTCTGAAATATCTGGTTCGAGCGATAAATAATTCCCATGTTCCGTTTGCTGCACACCGTCTGCTATAGCCTTCTCTACCCGGCCCGAGCAAGTAACAACTTTCAACACTTCATTATCTTTGGCAAATTGGGCTGTAATTTGTTTAGCAAGTGCTTGTCTTGTATACTCTGTCAAAAGATCAGAATCTGTTGTTAATTTCCCATAGTCAGCAAGTGTTTCAAAGATCGTTACTAAGTTTCGAATTGAAACTTTTTCTTTTAAAAGCTTAGCAAGCACCTTCTGAATATCACCGACAGACAATGGATTTGGCGTAACCTCTTCAACCAGGACTGGATACGATTCTTTCAAGTGATCAATCAGCTGCTTTGTCTCCTGCCTTCCGATCAATTCGTGAGCATGCTGCTTTATTTTCTCCGTAATATGCGTTGAAACGACTGATGCAGGATCAACTACTGTATAACCAAGCATGTCGGCTTCATCCTTTACCGCTTCGCTAATCCATTTGGCCGGCAGTCCGAATGAAGGTTCCACTGTTTCTATCCCTTCAATCAGATCGTCTTCAGGTGTAGGCGACATTGCTAAATAATGATCAAGCAACAGCTCACCTTTTGCTACTTCGTTTCCTTTAATTTTCAATCGGTATTCATTAGGCTGCAACGCTATATTATCTCTGATCCGCACGACAGGAATGACAAGCCCGAGTTCCAAAGCCAACTGACGGCGTATCATAACAATTCGGTCTAATAAATCACCGCCTTGATTGGCATCAGCAAGCGGTATCAGTCCATAGCCAAACTCAAATTCTATCGGATCTATATGCAGAAGCTGAACAACGCTTTCAGGACTTTTAAGCTCGTCAACCTCAGCCTCTTCCTCAAGAATCTCATCCACTTCTTCTTTTTCCTTACCAGATTTAGATAGCGTATAAGCGCCAAAAGCAAGCAACCCCGCAAGCGGCCCCGTCAGAAAAATGCCGATCGGAGTGAAAATACCTAAAAGCATGATCGTAGCTGCGGCGACGTATAAAAGCTTTGGATACGCAAACAGCTGGCCTGTAATGTCATGCCCTAAGTTTCCTTCAGAGGCAGCTCTTGTAACCACAATACCCGTAGCTGTAGAAATTAACAGTGCCGGGATTTGCGAAACAATCCCATCCCCTACAGTCAGCATCGTAAAGTGTGAAGCAGCCTCTTGAATGGACATGCCCTGCTGAAGCATTCCGATCACGATTCCGAAAATAATATTGATCATCACAATGATGATTCCGGCAATGGCGTCACCTTTTACAAATTTACTGGCACCGTCCATTGCTCCATAAAAGTCTGCTTCTCTTGCCACTTTTTCGCGGCGATGCTTCGCTTCCTGTTCGGTAATCATCCCTGCGTTTAAATCAGCATCAATACTCATCTGCTTCCCGGGCATTGCGTCCAGCGTAAACCTTGCTGCAACCTCAGAAACACGTTCAGCACCTTTTGTAATGACGATGAACTGAATAATAATCAAGATGATAAATACAACGAGTCCAACTAATACATTTCCGCCGACAACGAAATTCCCGAATGTCTCGACGACTTTCCCTCCCTCACCGTGTGAAAGAATTGAACGGGTAGTTGAGACATTCAAGCCCAAACGAAATAGGGTTAAAAGCAGCAGCAGTGACGGAAAAATCGAAAACTGAAGCGCTTCCTGCATATTCATTGTGGTGAGAAGCACGATCAACGCAAGAGAAATATTAATAATGATCAAAATACTTAACAGCCATGGAGGAAATGGAATCACCAGCATCGCCACAATGAGGACAACACTTATTAAAACGGATAAATCTCTTGTTGACATGCTGTTTTTTCTCTCCTTTTAAATCGAAAAATTCAATATACTTTTTGTTTTGTTTTATATACGTAAGCCAGAATTTCTGCCAAGACTTTAAAAAATTCTTCCGGCACTGCCTGGTCAATTTCCACCTGATCATATAACGCACGGGCTAGCGGTCTGTTTTCTACCATCATGACATCGTGCTCTTTAGCAATTTTCCTGATTTTTAACGCCAGGTGGTCAACACCTTTTGCAACAATATAAGGAGCGTCCATTTTTTCTTCGTCATATTTCAGGGCAATCGCATAGTGAGTCGGGTTTGTGATGATGACATCTGCTTTTGGAACTTCCTGCATCATCCGCCTCATCGCCATTTCCCGCTGTCTTTGTTTAATTTTAGACTTAATAATCGGGTCACCTTCAGATTTTTTGTACTCGTCTTTTATATCTTGTTTTGACATTTTGATATTTTTCTCATAATCAAATCTCTGATATAAATAGTCAAGACCAGCAAGAATTAATAAAGCACCTGCACCGCTCAGTCCCATCCACAAAGTGAGTTTTGAAACGAAAGAAAGTGCCTCTTCAGGTGTCAGGAGAGGAAGCCGGAGAATTTCTCCATAATGCAGCCAAAGCACAGCGAATGCCGCAAAACCGACAACTGCGATTTTCAGAATTGATTTAATCAACTCCACAATCGCCCTCATACTGTATATTCGTTTAAAGCCTTTGATTGGATCGAGTTTTTCAAGCTTAGGCTGTATCACTTCAGCAGAAAACAAGAATCCAACCTGCATATAGTTGCTTACGACCCCTGCAACAAGAGCTACAAGCAAGATTGGTGCAAGTATCATGCCCGTATCCTTTAATAAGCTGACAAACAAGGTATGCACATTTGATTCTGAGAGCTTCATTGTGAGCGATTCGGTATAAAAAGTTTCTATAAATGACAGCAGCCTGTCTCTCATATACGGGCCAATTGCAATAAGCGAAAGGAAAATAACAAGTAAAGAAATGGCGGTATTGACATCCGAACTTTTGGCTACCTGTCCTTTTTTTCGCGTATCCTTCCGTTTTTTCGGAGTGGCTTTTTCAGTCTTCTCCCCGGCAAAAAACTGCAGGTCAATTCTAAGCTTCATTAAGAAACACCGACCAATGCTAAAAGATTCCGCATCGTTTCAATCGTTAAACTGAAAACATTCCGCACAACGACGAAGATAACGGACATACATACAATGAGCATGATGAAACTGACAGCGATCTTTAAAGGCAGACCGACCACAAATACATTTAATTGCGGAACAGTTCGAGCCACGATACCTAAAGCTAAATCAACTAGAAACAAACTGGCCACAACAGGCGCTGACATTTGAAAAGCGATAATAAACATCGCATTAAAGCTTTTCGCGATAAAATAAGCAAACTTTTCATCGCCGAAATTCGGAAATGCCTGATCAACTGAAATATACTGAAAGCTGTAGTAAATACCGTCCAGCAGCAAATGGTGGGCATTGACACTCAGCATAAACAAAAGTGCCATCGTATAAATAAACTGGCCAATCAACGGACTTTGCGCTCCGGTTTGCGGATCAATAACGTTTGCTATTGAAAATCCCATTTGAAAATCAATAAACGAGCCGGCAATCTGTACTGCGGCAATCATCATATAAGCGATTAAGCCGAGACATAGGCCAACCAAGGCTTCCTTAAAAGCCAAGAGCATATATTGCTCATCTATCTCCAAAGAGGGCGGTTTATCAATGGTGCTGAAACAAATAACCGCCAGAAAAAAAGCAAATCCTATGCGGTGAACAGCTGGGACATTTCGATGTCCGAATAGCGGAATCGTTACAAAAAAAGCAGAGATTCTAATAAAAACCAATAAAAAAGCAGGAAATAAGTCAATAATTGAATTCATCTCTGCATTACCCTGCAAAACGATTTAGATTAGAAAACAGCTCTGTTGTAAATGAAAGAATCGTCGACAGCATCCACGGACCAAAAAAAATGAGGGCCAGAAGAACCGCCACGATTTTCGGAATAAACGCCAAAGTCTGTTCCTGGATTTGAGTTGTCGCCTGAAATATGCTGACAATTAAACCGACCAGTAAAGCAATGGCCAATAACGGCCCGCTGATCATCAGTGTTACGTATACGGCTTTTTCCGCCATAGAAATTACAAATTCTGAACTCACGTTTAGCACCTACCCTAAAAGCTCTGAAGCAAAGATTTCACAATTAAATACCAGCCGTCCACCAAAACAAAAAGTAATATTTTAAAGGGCAGAGAAATCATAACTGGAGGGAGCATCATCATTCCCATTGACATCAAGACGCTCGCCACTACCATATCTATAATTAAAAATGGGATAAAAATCATAAACCCTATTTGAAATGCAGTTTTAAGCTCTGATATGGCAAAAGCCGGAACCATTGTTGTTAGCGGAATATCCTTTAATGATTCAGGTTTATCCATTTTTGCGTAATTCATGAACAGCGCCAAATCCTTCTGCCTTGTGTGTTTACTCATAAATTCTTTAATCGGTTCCTCAGCTTTCGTATACGCTTCATCCAAGCTGATTTTGTTGTCCATCAATGGGGTCAGCGCTTCTTTATTAATTTCTGAAAAAGTAGGAGCCATAATAAAAAATGTTAAAAACAGCGCAAGCCCGATAAGAACCTGGTTTGGGGGCATAGATTGCGTCGCAAGTGAAGTTCTGACAAATGACAGAACGATGACGATGCGAGTAAAGCAAGTCATAAGAATCAATATTCCAGGCGCCACTGAAAATACAGTTAACAATAATAGTAATTTAACAGTTGAACTTACGTTTTCCGGATCGCTTGAACTGAAAATATTTATAAACTCATTCATGATGACGTGGGCCTTTCTTCTTTCCTTCAGAACGGTTTTGTTTTAACTCTTCAAGTTGCTCTTTTAATGCTTTTGAAAATGAAGGCAGTTTTTGCTGCGGCTGATGCTCAGAACTCTTAAGCGGCTTCACAAACTTTTGCCACTCTATTTTGCTTGACATTGCCTCTTCATGCTGACTGAGAATGACTTCAATCTCTTTTTCATCCTCAATTTCTTTCAGCAGCTGGATCGTCTCTCCTACACCGACGACGAGCACGCTTTTTCCGACCTTGATCAATTGTATGGATCTGTTTTGGCCGACCGATGTGCCGCCAATATTTTCAACATATTGAAAAGGCTTGAGGAGCCGATTTCTTTTGTTCATGAGCTTAACCAGCCCGTAAATCAGCACGATAACAAACAGTAAAGCGAAAATCATCTTTACAAAATCAAAAGCTGAGACAGAAGGAGCAGCCGCTCCCTCCGTCTCATCAGCAGTTTTTGTTGTTTTTTCTTCCTTTTGCCCTGACTTATCTGCAGTTTTCTCATCTTTCTTTTGAAACCATTCGTTTACAGTTGAATTCTCAGAGTCTGCCGCAGCAGCAGCAATTGGATGTACAGTGAATAAAACGAAAAAACAAATAAAAGCGATGAAATATTGACTCTTTTTCAACAATCGTACACCCTTTAACTTAATGTTTTGTTGATTGCTTCAAGCACACGGTCAGCTTGGAAAGGTTTCACAATGAAATCCTTAGCGCCGGCCTGAATGGCATCAATAACCATTGATTGCTGTCCCATAGCAGAACACATAATGATTCTTGCCTGAGCATCAATTTGTTTAATTTCTTTTAATGCTGTAATCCCATCCATTTCAGGCATTGTGATATCCATCGTAACAAGGTCAGGAGAATGCTCTTTATATTTCTCTACTGCTTGTGCTCCATTTTCAGCTTCCGCTACTACTTCAAAACCGTTTTTAACCAAAATATCTTTAATCATCATTCGCATAAATGCTGCGTCATCTACAATTAAAATTCTATGTGCCATAATTTATCTCTCTCCTTGTGTTTCGTTATTTTAAATTATTAATGCGCTCTGCCTGGCTTAAAATGTCAGTGACTCTTACGCCGAAGTTTTCTTCAATGACAACAACCTCACCTTTGGCAACGATACGCTGATTAACTAAAATATCTACCGGCTCACCAGCTAATTTATCAAGCTCAATAATACTACCTGCAGAAAGCTCTAAAATTTCTTTTACACTTCTCTTTGTTCTGCCGAGCTCAACAGTAATTGAAAGCGGGATATCTAAAAGCATATCCAGATTATTAATAGGGGCTTGTGTCGCCTCATTTGGATCAAACGCAGAAAATTCCACCGGTGAAACCTGAACTGGCGCTGCTTTTTTTGCTGTTCCCTGCCTTTTTGGCGGCTGCGGCTGCTGTTGCTTCGGTTCAATACGAGGCTCTGGCGTCACAGGCTCTTTCGGCTGCTCGTATGTAGCATCAGGCTGCGCCGTTGTTGCTTCCTCTGCATTTCCTGAATTCATAAGGCTTGAAATTAAATCTTTCGCAAATGTTAATGGGTAAAGCTGCATAATACTGGAGTCTATTAATTCTCCCACCTTTAAGTTGAAAGAAACTTTCACCAGCATTTCATCATCAGGAATACGGTCTGTGCCCTTTTCTTCAGTTACATCGAGCAATTCAACCCGAGGCGGTGAAATATCAATTTTTTTACTGAATACAGTAGACATTGATGTGGCTGCCGATCCCATCATTTGGTTCATTGCTTCTTGAACCGCACTTAAATGGATTTCCCCCAGTGAAGGATCCGCACCTTTTCCGTCTCCCCCGATCATTAAATCAGCAATGATCGCCGCGTCACTTTGTTCCACGACTAACAGGTTGCTGCCGCTGAAGCCCTCCGTATAATTTACTTCAATCGCTACATACGGTTCAGGAAACGCATCGCTGATTTTACTTTTTGGGATAACCGTTACGCTCGGAGTCGTAATATCGACCTTTTGATTTAAAAGTGTTGACAGTGCTGTCGCAGAACTGCCGAATGAAATATTACCGATTTCACCGATCGCATCACGCTCCATTTCCGATAAGTCATCTACTTCCGGAACCTCTGGCTCATCAAGCGTGCTGCCAGTACCGTTAAGAAGCGCGTCAATCTCATCTTGAGATAATCTATTATTCTCCATCTTGTTCACCTCTTATGTCGTGATCTAAAATTTGCACTGCCTGTTTTCGATTCACCCGGCCGGCTTGTCCTAAAAATTTCGGCTTATCTCCGACCAATACAGTAAGAGGATCCGTGACTGATTTGTCCAAAGTTATGCAGTCTCCGACTTCTAAACTTAAAAACTCTTCTATTGTCAGTTCAGATGTGCCGAGCTCGGCCACGACAGGTATTTGTGCTGTCATGATACGTTTTTCAAGCGACTTTGTTTCCTCAGGCTTTGGCTCATTTCGGTCTGATTGCATCCAATAGTGGACTGAAAGCTTCGGTATGAGCGGCTCGAGGACGATATGCGGGATACAGAGATTAATGACACCGCTGATTTCACCGATTTGAGTATTAAGTGAGATCACCACGACTGTTTCATTAGGAGACACCATCTGAACGAATTGCGGATTCACTTCAAACTCAGTCATTTCCGGTTCAATATCAGCAATTGACTGCCAAGCTTCTTTATAATTACCCAGTGCATTTTCAAATAAATTAGAAATGATTTTTGTTTCAATTTCTGTCAAGCTGTCAACCTTGTTATGACTGATTCCAATCCCACCCATGACTCGGTCCATCATTGTATAAGCTATCGTAGGGTTAACCTCCATCATAATTCTGCCTTCCATCGGATGGACATCAAATAGATTCAGAATCGTCATGTTCGGGATCGATCTGATAAATTCCTCATAAGGGACCTGGTCAACAGAACTGACAGATATATGAATATAGGTTCTGAGCTGAGCCGAAAAATGAGTGGTAAGAAGTCTTGCAAAATTGTCATGAATTCTCGTTAAACTGCGGATCTGATCCTTAGAAAACCGCAGCGCACGTTTGAAATCATAAACCTTGACTTTCTTCTCTTTTTCTTCTTTTTTCAGCTCTTCAGCGTCCATTTCACCAGTTGATATTGCAGAAAGCAGTGCATCTATTTCATTTTGGGAGAGAACTTCTCCTGACATTTTCCTCACCTCCGTATTCTGTCAAATTATGCTTTATTGCAGATTAAAAGAGGTAATATACACTTTTTCTACTTTTCCTTCTTGGAGGTAGCTATTTATTTTATCTTTTAGTTCCTTCTTAAAGGTTTCTTTTCCCTTGTCTCCCTCAATCTGATCAGCATTCGTATCAGCCAGCAGTGATATAACAGCGTCTTTCACTTGAAAATCACGTTTCTCAAGTTCTTCTTTTGATTTATCAGAATCAGTTTCAAGTTTAATAGCAAGACGGATAATGTTATCAGACTTTAAATTTGTTGTGATTTCTTCTACATCAACAGAAGATGAAACAATTTCATCAATACTTTTTTTCGCTTCACTTTTTTCGGACTTTCCGCCTAACACAAAATAAGCCGTTGCCCCGAGAGCACCAATTACGATAAGAATAATTAGTAAGATGATCATTAACTTTTTCTTCATTCCGGTTCCTCTATTCCTTGATCCATTGAAAATATTTGTATGTTTCGGTAGAAAGATGCGATCTTTTCCAGAACAGTTTCTTCATCTTCTTTCACTACAAACTTCTTACCATTTGACAGAGTGATTGTAGTATCCGGAAAGCATTCAATCTGTTCAATAAATAGCGCATTCAGTGTAAAGGGCTGCCCGTTCAAACGGGTTACTTTAATCATAAAACAGCGGAGAAGCGATTACTCGCCTCCCCTCCCTCCTTAACGTTTAAGGTTAACCAGTTCTTGAAGGATTTCATCAGATGTTGTAATAATTTTTGAGTTTGATTGGAATCCGCGCTGGGCTACGATCATTTCAGTAAATTCGTCAGTTAAATCAACGTTAGACATTTCGAGAAATCCTACTTTAAGGGAACCTGTACCACCATCACCGGGCTGGTTCGCTGCACTGGCCGTACCAGAGTTTAAAGATTCACGGTATAAGTTGCTCCCGATTTTATCTAAGCCGTCACTGTTGGCAAAAGTCACAATCCCGATTTGTCCGCCGTCTTGTGGTTGACCGTTGGCATCAACGATCGATACCTTACCATCAGAACCGATAGTGAAGCTCTGTGCATCAGTAGGAATTTTAATTGTTCCGCCATTCATATTTAGTACATGGTAGCCATCACCTGTAACCAATGTTCCGGTGTTATCTAAATAGAAGTTTCCAGCTCTTGTATAAGCTGTTCCGGCGCCTGTATCAATTTGAAAATAGCCATCGCCATCGATTGCTAAATCAAGTGTTCTTCCTGTGCTTTGTGTCGCGCTTGTTGAATGAATTGTATCAATTGTGCCAGATGATGAACCTAAACCGATTTGCTTAGAGTTTGTTCCGCCGATTGTTGCACCAGCAGCAGAACCGCCGGCAATCGTTTGGCTTACCATATCTTTAAAAGTCACACGGCTCTTTTTGAATCCTACTGTGTTCACGTTTGCAATGTTGTTACCGATTACGTCAAGCTTTGTTTGAAAGTTTTTCATACCGCTGATTCCAGAATAAAGTGAACGTAACATAATGTATTCCCCCAGATTTTTTTATTTAGATGATTGTCCCACAGACATGACATTCGCAGGACTGATCTCGGTCCCATCATCAAGAACGAGATAATAATTTCCTTTAGAATGTTTAACAGAGCTTACTGTGCCTGTTTTATCTGTTGCACTTTTACCATCAGTCCAAGATACTTCTTTTCCCATCCAATCAACATACGTTGTAAACGGATCTTGGTTTTCGACGAATTGAGTCATTGTCGTATTCAGATTCATCATTTGCTCCAAGCTTGAAAAAGTCGCCATCTGACTGATAAATTCTTTATCGTCAACCGGGTTGAGCGGATCTTGGTTTTGAACTTGAGTCATTAATATTTTTAAAAACTCGTCTTTCCCCAAGCTGCTGTTGTTCGTCGACACGGTGTTCGTTTTTTCAGGCAGTTTATATTCTGAACTTATAGAAGTCATTCTTCCTCCTCCATTTCAACCATCGACACTTCATCGAGCAGATCGCCAAAATCATTTGATTGCTTTTTCTGTCTTTGCTGTCTCTGTCCCTCTTGCTGCTGTTTCTGTTCATCAGCAAGCTGGCCGTATATCGGCTGATCCCCGCTTTGGACCGGAAGAGTAAAACGGTCTATTTGGACGGCCATATTCGGCAATGATTGCTTCAGCTGCGGAAGATGCTGTTCAAGCAATTCTTTTGCTGATTGGCTAGATGCAATGATTTTACTCTGAAACATTCCATTTTCATTTGTCAGCTTGATTGTGACAAATCCTAAATGTTCAGGGTTCAACCGAATGGTGAAGCTTCCCGTTGATCTGCCGAAAGGCGTATATTTCATCTGCTTCCACGCATTGATCACTTGATCAGCCACCGTTTTTGTTTCAGCATTTGGTATATCAGATGACATCTGCTGCAGATCAAGTGTTTGAACTCCTCCTATGCCTCGATACCCTGAAAACATCATTTGGAGTCCTGATTTACTATATACAGGCTGAATACTTCCAGAAACATCCGATGCACTTTTGCTGGATGAACTCTGCGAAAGCGGTGTGAAAACACGCTTCCCAAAGTCTTGTGATGATTCGGATGATTTCGATAACAAGAAAGCTTTCAGCTGGCTTTCAGCTAAACTCCATTCTTTGGTCCCTTTTTGAGGGAGCATAGACATTTGATCCATTAAGCTTTGAAAACTTTTCAGCTCTGACGCTGTCATCGAATAAAGTTTTGAACTCGACTCATCTTTGGTGAACATTTGCTGTTTAAGATCCTGAATTAGCTGTTGAGATACACCTTTTTTTTCTAATGCAGAAAGAAATTGATCCCCACTTTGGTAAATGGCATGAGCTTCATTGCCATTCCCTCGATCAGTCAGCTTATTCCCTTCTACAAGTTGGCTAATGAACATCTGGATATAGATCAGTTCTTTAGCAGCCTCGGATACTTCATTTTCCTGATTTGATTGCTCTGTATCGGACTTCAGTGGTCCATTAATGTCAAGAGCAGAATCATTGGCACTCAGGGCCGTTTTAGCTTCTGAAAAGATTTTCTCTGTTTCTGTGAGCAATTGATCCATCCCGCCTGACAATCTTGATTCAACTGCTTGCAAAAGATTTTGCAACATTTGCAGAGCATTCGCATCCAATTGCTTCCCTGTCAGTTTGCTTAATGTTTGCAGAAGACCCGCATTTTGTTTGTCTTGATCTTCAGGACTTGCTTTTAGCCATTCACCGATCTTTTTAAGCGCATCTTCTAAAAGCTGACCTCCGGAATTCGGAGTACCCTTTTCTTGTTCTGAGAGTTCCTTTAAACCTGCCTCAGATATAAGCCAGTTTTGAAAAACACCCGGGCTACTTTTCATGCTTTTAGCGGCAGAACCCGTTGTCGTTTGCAGCAAAGGTCCCGATAATTCAAGCAGCTTCACCTTTAATTCCCCCTATTCTTGGCTGGCAGCAATTTTTTCTGTATAGGTTGCTGCTTGCTCAGGAGTCATTTTTGCCAATATGTCAGCAAGCTGCTTTTTGCTTAGGCCATTCAATATTTTCAGTGCTTCTTGCTCCTTTAATTGGGCAATAATTTTCGCAGCCTTTCCGCTGTCCATGCTTTTGTACACACTGATCACTTTGTCATTTTTAGAAGAAGCTTTCGAGTCTGATGTTCCCTCAGTATGATTTTCAGATGACTTTTTTTGGTCCTCCGCCGTCTTTTCAAGTGAACGAATCTTTTGATTGAGCCTATCGATTTCCGATTTACTTGTTTCTAAATCTTTATTCAATATACTGATTTCACTTTTTTGATCTTTAATGGTCTTTTCCAGAGCTGCCGTATTACTGCTATCCTTACTTGAAGCTGTGTCTTTTTTATTTTCGGTTTCAGGAACCAATTCCTTAAGAACCGGCGTTTTTGCCGCAGCATCCTGGATCGGCTTTAACACATTGACACCAGCAGCCCAAAGAACAATCCCCCCTGCGATTAGAAGAAACATCAGCGGGAGGATAATGATAAGCAAAACCGAACGGAACTTACCTGTTTCTTTCTTTTTGCCGGACATTACATTCGCTCCTAATGGCCTTGAATCATAAACTGCTTAATCGAAATATCGTCCATTTCTTTCATTTCTGCAGCTTTGTCTTCAAGAGCAAACATTTTAAACTGTTTTTCACGCATTTTTTCAAACTTTTTCACTTCAATATTTTTCTCTGTCAAAATTTCTTGTTTTTGATTCATTTGATTTCTTTTCATAATGACAAGCTTTTGATAGTGATAAATCGTATTATCAAGATTTGAGACAAATTGTTGGTAGTGCCTCATTTCCTGTACACTCATGCCGCTTTTTAATTTCTTTTCTTTATTTTGTTCTAGTAATTCTTTTTTGCTCATACTCTCATATAATTTTTCAGCAACGTTTTCAAATTCAGAAACTGATTGCTGATAATCGGATAAGGATTGGTCTTTCTCATTTTCTTTTAGTTCCAGCAGCTTTTGGAATCTAAATTGATAAGCCACGTTTTATTCCTCATTTCCTGTCAAACTAGTTAATGCAGCAATGCTTTCTTCCAATGATGCCGGTTCATCTGTTCCCTGCTTTAAAAATTGAATAAGCTGCGGATAAAATTGTATCGCTTCATCAATTTCTCTTGAGGAGCCTCTTTTGTAAGCTCCGATATTAATGAGATCTTCCGAATTTTGATATGTCGATAAAAGTTCGCGGAATTTATTTGCCGCATCCAGGTGCTGTCTTGTCGATATGTTTGACATCACCCTGCTGATGCTTTTTAGGACATTAACTGCCGGAAACTGGCCTTTATTGGCAAGCGCCCTGTCCAACACAATATGTCCGTCTAAAATTCCGCGTACGGTATCGGCAATCGGCTCATTCATGTCATCGCCGTCTACCAGCACTGTATAAAACGCCGTAATGGTTCCGTGCTCGTTTGCACCTGTTCGCTCTAATAAACGAGGTAAAATAGCGAACACAGAGGGTGTATAGCCTTTTGTCGTCGGTGGTTCTCCAGCAGCTAAACCAATCTCCCGCTGCGCCATCGCCACCCTTGTAACAGAATCCATCATAAACATGACATTTTGGCCTTTATCTCGAAAATACTCGGCAATTGCAGTAGCTGTATATGCCGCTTTCAATCTCATTAATGCTGGCTGGTCTGAGGTGGCAACAACTACAATCGATCGTTTCAGCCCCTCTTTCCCAAGATCTTTTTCAATAAACTCCCGGACCTCTCGTCCACGTTCTCCGACAAGTGCAATGACGTTTAAGTCAGCCTCTGTCTGCTTGGCAATCATCCCCATTAATGTGCTCTTTCCGACACCGCTTCCGGCAAAAATTCCAATCCGCTGACCTTTACCGACTGTCAGCAAGCTGTCAATGGATCTGACGCCAACACCCATTTTTTCACGGATAGGCGGCCGTTTCATCGGGTTGGGCGGTGATTGCTCCGTCGATACAGGCGAAAGCCCTTTCGGCAGAAGTTTTCCGTCAAGCGGTTCTCCAAAAGCATCGATGACTTGCCCGATCAGTCCAGATCCAACTTTAACCCGAAGAGATTCCCCAGTAGCTTCTACAATGCTGCCTGGTGCAATACTCGCAGCCTCTAAATAAGGCATAAGCAAAATATTTTCTTCTTGGAAGCCGACTACCTCAGCTTTAATGACTTTCCCAGATTGTCCTTTTGCATAAATCAGGCACACGTCGCCAATTGAGCTTGCAGGGCCTTTTGATTCAATCATCAGGCCGATGACCCGCTTGACTTTTCCGTACCGTTTATACGAGTCTGTCATTTCTATACAATCTATCAGACTCTGTGTCTTCATTCAGCTGCACCCGCTTCCAGCGCTGTCAGAAGTTTATCTTTCAATTGCATCAATTGTGTGTCAACACTTGCATCTACCCTGCCAAAAGGAGTTTCAATATAACAGGTTCCTTTTTGAGCTTTTTCATCAGCATATATGCCAAGACGGCATTCTTTATAAAGAAGCTGCTGGATTTCATCTTTTTGCTGAAAGATTGTCTCATAGTAATAAGGATCAACATAAATTGATATATCGTCATATTCCTTCACTTCGTTTACAACCTGTTGTACAAGCAGGAGGAAAGCTTCTTTATCATCAGATTTTTGCTGCCAAACTTTTTTTGCCAATGCAACGGCAAGTTCAACGATTTCTTCATTAGCGTCTTCAAGCTTGTCCTCAACAGCTTTTCTGGACATTTCAGTAATTCTGTTCGCTTGGCCGATCAGTTCGGCATACTGTTGCATTGCCTCAGCTTTGCCCAATGCTACTCCTTCTTCAAAGCCCTCGGCTTTTGCTTCCTCAATCAGCTTCTGTTTTTCAGCCGCCCAATCATTTTTCTCCTGCTCAATTTGACGGCGAGTATTTTCTATATGACTGTTCGCCTGCTCAGAAATCCGGTCAGCTTCCTCTTTCACTCGGGCCATAAGAGCCTCCGGGTTCTCTTCAGCCTGCAAAAGGTGGGAATGATCAATACGCACCTCTTGTATAGAAAGTTTTCTTTTTTCCTTTTGTGGAGAAAAAGATGATTCTTGTTTAATGATATTAGACAATAATATCATCCCCTCCGCCTCTTGCTATCACAATTTCACCGGCTTCTTCAAGCTTTCTGACGATGCTTACAATTCTCGATTGAGCTTCTTCTACGTCTTTCAAGCGTACAGGGCCCATAAATTCCATTTCTTCTTTGAAGGTTTCAACCATACGCTGTGACATATTGCTGAATACAATTTCTTTGACTTCCTCGCTTGCAACCTTTAATGAAAGGAGCAAATCGTCATTCTCAACATCGCGAATGACTCTCTGAATAGCACGGTTATCAAGTGTGACAATATCTTCGAAGACAAACATCCGCTTTTTAATCTCTTCAGCAAGATCGGGATCTTGAATTTCCAATGAATCCAAGATCGTCTTCTCTGTCCCTCTGTCTACTCCGTTTAACACTTCCACAACAGCTTCAATTCCGCCTGTTTGTGTATAATCCTGAGTAAATGCAGAAGATAATTTTTGTTCCAGAATCCGTTCTACCTCATTAATAATTTCTGGTGACGTTCTATCCATGACCGCAATTCTTCTCGCAACCTCAGCCTGAACTTCAGGATTCAGCTCCGATAAAATTTGCCCGGCCTGCACAGGATCTAAATAAGACAAGATTAAAGCCATTGTCTGAGGATGCTCTTGCTGGATAAAATTCAAAATTTGTTCAGGCTCCGCTTTTCTGGCGAAATCAAATGGTTTCACCTGCAAAGAAGACGTCAGCCTGTTTAGAATGTTTTCCGCTTTATCCTCTCCAAGCGCCTTTTCTAGAACTTGTCTTGCATAGCTTAAACCGCCTTGAGAAATATAATCTTGTGCAATGGCTATATTGTGAAATTCTTCTATGATTTCATCCTTTTTTTGATGATCGACGCTTCGAACACCTGATATTTCCAGCGTAAGCCTTTCAATTTCTTCATCGGTTAAGTGCTTATAAACAGAAGCTGACACATCTAACCCCAAGGAAATCATGAGAATGGCTGCTTTTTGTTTTCCTGTAAGCTTATCTTGATCACGTCTCGCCATTTCTTATTCCTCCTAATCCTCGGCCAGCCAGCTTCTCAGCAGTTTTGCAAAATCTTCCGGCTTGTCTTTCGCCATCTTTTCAAGCTGTTTTCGTCTGACTGTTTCCGCTGTTTCATTTTCCTCTTCGTTGATATCAGGTAAATTGATTGGTTCTTGAGGAACCTCATACTCATACTCCTCGAATTCATCCTCTTGTGCCCGTTTCTTTCTGATAAGCATAATGATCAGAACAATAATCGCAGCGATTAAAACACCGCCTGTAATATATGCCCACAGCGGGATACCTGAGGATTTCTCCGTGTTTGTATCCAAATTGACTTTTCCGTCAAATGGCTGAACGGAGACAACAATTTTATTATTGATATCAGCATCAGATAAATTCTGGTTTTGCGTTTCATCTTTATCTAAAGATGTTCTGACTACAGTTGAAAGGATTTTTTGTATATCATCCTGTCTTTCAGTTGATAGTGACGCTGTGTTTTTGGCATCAGGCGGCTCTACCATGACTTGAATCCCTAAATCTCTGACCTTATAAGGACTTTCAGCGATTTCTTTATGGATTCGGTTAACCTCGTAATTGATTTTGTTGCTGTTTTTTTCGTAGTTCCCGCTTTCGGCATTTTCACCATCAGCCTTATAATTTGTGACATCATCCTCGCCGGTTCCGGCAGTTCCGCCGTTGGCTGCACCGTCGCCCTGGTATGTTTCAGATACCTTTTCCGCGCTGACTGCAATGCCTTCCATGTTTTCTTTATCCACAGGTTCGACAATGTCTTCTGTACGATTTTCTTTTGTGAAATCGATGTCTGCTGTAACGGAGACAACGACTTTATCTTGGCCCATCATCGTACCTAGCAGTGACTGAACATGTTTTTGAATGTCTTTTTCAACTTGAGACTTAATTCCTTGCTGAGAAGAATAACTATCCGCGTAGGACCCTGCATTGCTGTCTGATTTGTCGTAGTATGTAGAATTTTGGTCCATGATGACGATATTATCTTCTTTTAGGTTCGGCACGCTTTTAGATACCAGATGATACAGTCCGTTGATCTGGCTTTGGTCAAGTGTGTAACCCGGTTGAATCTGCAGAACGATTGAAGCAGAAGCTGCAGATTGCTCTTCACCGACAAACACAGCGTCTTTCGGGAGATTAATCATTACTTTTGAGTTTTTAATACCGTCCATTTCATTGATCAAGTTGGACAGTTCTGTCTGTGTCGCTTTCACTTTTACCATATCAAACTCATTGTCTGTCAAACCAAAGCCGGCATTCTGCCCAAAAAACGAGTAATCAATTGATCCTGTTTTAGGAAGTCCTTCTGCAGCCAGCTGCACTTTCAAAGAATCAACCTGATCCTCCGGAACGCTAATCACTGTACCACCACTCGAAAGTTCGTTTGGTACTTTTTTCGCATCCAATTCTTCTTTGATTTTTCCTGCTTCTTCGGCAGATAAATCTTTGTAAAGCGGAGCCATCTTTGTACTGGAAGCAAAAACACTAATAATAATTCCAATAATAATAATTGCCGCTAACACACTAACCATTAAAATCTTTTGTAATTTAGATCTATTTTTCCAAAACTCACTCGTTTTGTTTTTCATTTGCATTAGAGTACGATTCATGTTAACCCCCGGTCATTCCACTCTTTCTCTAAATCGTCAGACCCCCTACATTTGCATTCTCATAATCTCCTGATAAGCTTCCACAGCTTTATTGCGGAACTCTGTTGCTGCAGTTAGAGAGATGCTAGCTTTTTGAGCGGCGATCATGACCTCATCAAGATTTACATCTTTTCCTGCAGCCAAGGCATTAGTCATGTTGTCAGAAGCTACTTGGGACTCATTTAACGAACTAATAGAGTTTTTTAAAAGCTCCGAAAAGCTTGTTTGATTTGAAGAATCTGTTTTTTGGCTATTGTTTACTTGATTTGTTGCATTTTGAGTGTTTTGAGTATTTTGAACCTGAAAAGGAGAAATTGCATTAATCACATTCATTCACCTACTTTCCGATTTCTAATGCCTTCATCAGCATTCCCTTTGTGGCATTCATCGCAGTGACATTCGCCTCATATGATCTGGTGCTGCTGACAAGGTCAACCATTTCCTTTAATGGATCTACATTAGGTTTTTGCACATATCCTTCAGCGTTTGCATCAGGATCTGTCGGATCATAGACAAGATTAAAATCCGATTTATCCTCCGTAATTTTTGAAACCTTCACACCGTTTCCAGCATGACCGCTTCCGCTCATTTGAGAATTAAGAATGGAAGAGAACGATTCACCTTTTGACTGAAGGGAGACCATTTTTCTTCTGTAAGGCACCCACTCTCCATTCACCTGCTTAGCTCTTGTCGTATCCATATTTGCTAAGTTAGATGATACAACATCCATTCTGACCCGCTGAGCTGTTAAAGCAGATGCTGAAACATTTAAGCTCTGAAAAGCTGTCATCATTTTCCTCCTGTTAATACGGTCTTCAGCGAATTAAATTTACCGTTCATTCTTTCAACCAAAGCTTGATAGTTGATTTGATTTTGCGCCAATTCTGTCATCTCTTTGTCAACATCGACATTGTTTCCATTTTGCTGATACGATGTATCTCCGCTCGCAACAATTGAATAATTCGAATCAGTATCAGAAAAATCAACATGACGATAGTCTGTTTTTATCGCATCAAGACGTAAGGATTCTTGATCTAATAAATTTTGGAAAGAGACTTTTTTTGCCTTATAGTTCGGTGTATCTATATTGGCGATATTATTAGTTATGACTTTTTGCTTAATATCCGCTCTGCTCAAGGCATTTTCAAGATTTTGTATCGTTCCAGAAAATAAGCTCAAATCCACTTACCTCCATTTCAGTTTTTTTCACCCTCAATATCCTTGTCGAGAATTGTAAAACTATATGCTTATTGTAAGAAATAACAGGCATAAAGTCTATGAAGTTCGTGTAAAAAAATGTCCTCACAATTATCTATTTTACAACTAGGCATAAAGTCCTAGATTGTTAGAACTACATTTCCCGCCTTGATATAAGCCTGAAAATAGCAGAATTTCTGTTTTTTCTCCTTTCTTTTCGTCATTTTTAAAACTTTTTGAAGAAATATGCAAGATTTATTAAAATCATTACACAGAAAGACTTTCAACCCAGGAAATAAAGCTTATTGATTTCCTTTATTTGAAATAAAAAAAGAACCCCTTACAAGGGGGTTCTTTTTTTGATTAATGAGATTTTAGATTTTCTAATTCGATTAGGAATTTGTTGTTTAGCACTTTGATATAAGTACCTTTCATTCCTAATGACCTTGACTCAATGACGCCGGCACTCTCCAGCTTTCTGAGTGCGTTCACAATAACCGAACGTGTAATGCCGACGCGGTCAGCGATTTTACTAGCAACGAGAAGGCCTTCGTTTCCGTCAAGCTCCTCAAAAATGTGCTCAATTGCTTCAAGCTCACTGTAAGAAAGCGAGCTGATAGCCATTTGTACGACAGCTTTACTTCTTGCTTCCTCTTCAATTTCTTCTGCTTTTTCTCTTAGGATTTCCATTCCGACAACTGTTGCGCCGTATTCAGCTAGAATTAAGTCATCATCATTGAATTGATCCTGTAAACGTGAAAGAATGAGTGTTCCTAATCTTTCCCCTCCTCCGATGATCGGCACAATTGTAGTTAAACCAGCTTGGAATAAGTCTCTGTTCTCAACAGGGAAAGCAGTGTATTCACTATTAATATCCAAGTTAGAAGATGTTTCAGGGACATTAAACAGATTTTTCGTATATTCTTCAGGGAATTGACGATCCTCAAGCATTTTTTTCATACGATCATTTTCAATTTGCTGGTTAATAGAATACCCAAGGAGTTTCCCTCTGCGGCTTACAACGAAAATATTGGAATCAATGACATCCCGCAGCGTCTCCGCCATTTCCTTGAAGTTTACCGGTTTCCCTGCCGCAGCTTGCAGCATGGAGTTAATAATTCTTGTTTTTTGTAATAAAGCCATGATAAATAATCCTCCTAAACATTCCTCATATTAAATTTTTCACAATATAAATTGACTTAAATCTTTGTTTTTGGCTATCGTTCCGAGTTTTTCTTCGACATACTGTGGTGTAATCGTTATTTTCTCCATCGTTACATCAGGAGCTTCGAACGACAAATCTTCTAATAGGCGTTCAAGTATTGTATGAAGGCGTCTCGCACCGATATTATCTGTGTCCTGGTTCACATGATAAGCAACTTCAGCAATCTTATGAATAGCTTCGTCAGAAAATTCAAGAGATATACCTTCAGTCTGCAATAATGCTTGATATTGTTTCAAGAGCGCATTATCCGGCTCAACCAAAATTCTCACGAAGTCATCCACCGTGAGTTTGTTCAGTTCTACACGAATCGGGAAACGCCCCTGCAGTTCAGGAATCAAATCAGATGGTTTGGCCATATGAAACGCTCCTGCTGCAATAAATAATACATGATCTGTTTTTACAGAACCATATTTTGTGACAACGGTAGAACCCTCAACAATCGGCAGGATATCCCGCTGAACGCCTTCTCTTGAAACATCGGCAGAAGAAGATGCACCGCCGTTTTTTGCGATTTTATCAATCTCATCGATAAAGATAATCCCGCTCTCTTCTGCTCTCTGAACAGCTTCCTGGCTGACTTCATCCATATCGATGAGTTTGCTAGCTTCTTCATTCGTCAGGACTTTTCTGGCTTCTCTGACTGTCATTTTGCGTCGTTTCTTTTTCTTTGGCATTAATCCGCTCAGCGCATCCTGCATGTTCATGCCCATCTGCTCCATACCCGAGCCCTGCAGCATGTCAAACATAGAAGGCTGTTGTTCTTCGACTTCTACTGTTACATAGTAGTCTTCGAGCTCTCCTAAGGCCAGCTGATGCGCCATTCGTTTTCTTTTTTCTTCAATATTTGCTTCTTCCTGGCTCTCCGCCTCATCTTCACCATTCGGCTGGCTGCCGCCAAAAAACATTTCAAACGGATTTTTAACGCCTGATTGTTTTTTCTTCCCAGGAACTAACAGACGAACAATGCGTTTATTTGCATTTTCTTCTGCCTGTTCCTTTACTTCGTTCATTTTCTCTTCTTTTATAAGCCGAACAGAAGTCTCCACAAGATCTCTGACCATTGATTCGACATCTCTGCCTACATAGCCGACTTCAGTAAATTTAGTTGCTTCAATTTTGATAAATGGCGCACCTGAAAGCTTAGCGATTCGTCTGGCAATTTCAGTTTTCCCAACGCCGGTAGGCCCCATCATTAAAATGTTTTTCGGAACGACCTCGTCCTTCAGCTTTTCATCCAGAAGACTTCTTCTATAGCGGTTTCTTAATGCCACGGCGACAGCTTTTTTCGCGTTTTGCTGACCGACAATATATTGGTCTAACCGATCTACAATCTGTCTAGGAGTTAACGGTTTTTTTTCCATGCGCCTCAAGTCCTTTCTATTCAAGCTCTTCCAGTATGATTTGATCGTTCGTGTAAACACAAATTTCGCCTGCTGTTTCTAATGCGGCTCTTGCAATCTCACTTGCGGTCATACTTTCACCGGCATGCTTTTTCAAGGCTCTTCCGGCTGCCAAAGCGTAATTGCCTCCTGATCCAATTGCAAGGATACCGTCATCTGGTTCGATCACCTCGCCTGTTCCCGATACGAGAAGCAAAGTATCCTGATTCATCACAATCAGCATGGCTTCAAGCTTTCTAAGCACTTTATCGCTGCGCCATTCCTTCGCAAGCTCAACAGCCGCCCGTTTTAAGTTGCCGTTATATTCTTCAAGCTTGGCTTCAAACTTTTCGAATAAAGTGAAAGCGTCTGCAACAGATCCCGCAAAGCCAGCAAGAACCTTGCCGTTAAACAGTTTTCTCACTTTTCGTGCCGTGTGTTTCATGACAACAGCCTGACCAAACGTTACTTGGCCGTCTCCAGACATAGCGCTTCGTCCTTTATGCTGTACGGCAAATATTGTGGTCGCATGAAAAGATGACATAAAGGGCCTCCTTTAATTTTTCTTAAATGCTCTTGGGTGGTGGGACATATATGTGTTTCTCAACATTTCCTTCGAAACGTGCGTGTATATCTGTGTCGAAGACAGATTGGAATGCCCGAGCAGTTCTTGAACGCTTCTCAAATCCGCTCCTTCATTTAACAGATGGGTGGCGAACGTGTGTCGAAGCATATGCGGATGGATATGTAAAGTGCCGGACGCTTTTTGAACAAGCCCGCTTAAAATATGTCTGATGCCACGGGCTGTAAGCGGTCCGCCTCTTTGATTTACGAATAATAGATCATGAGGTTCTTTTGCCTTCATCAGCAAGCACTGTCTTCCGCTATTCATGTATACCTTCAACGCTTCGCGGGCATAAGACCCAAAGGGGATATAGCGCTGCTTCTTGCCTTTACCGTGAACAAGCACAGTGTCCATAAATAAATCAACATCATTAACAGTTATGGAACAGCATTCACTGACCCTCATTCCGGTAGCATAGAGCAGCTCTAACAGCGCTTGATCCCTCATTCCGGCCGGCTGGCTTATATCTGAAACTTCAAACAGCTCCTCAAGCTCTTTTTGATATAGAAACTTCGGTATCCGTTTCTCTTGTTTCGGCAGATGAACAAGCTGAAACGGATTTTCTTCAACAAGCTTTTCCCGCATTAGAAACTTATAAAAGCTTCTTAATGCAGATATCTTTTTGCTTATTGTTCTTCTCGATAAACCTTTTTCATAGGCTTCTGTCAAAAAAATCCTAGTATCTTGATATGCAGCTTCTTCAAATCCATTTATACCTTGAACGCGCAGGAAAGTCTCGAATTCTTCAATTGAATCCACATAATTCACAATAGTATATTGTGAATAATTTTTTTCAATTTGTAAATATTCAACGAATAACTTTACGAAATTCTTAACATTCTCCATGCCTAATACCTCCCCAGGAAGGGCTTTTAAATGGTATCACAAATCGCGTTCAGGTTGCAATCAATACCTATATTGTTTTCGAAATTGTTTGAATTGTTTCAATTGCACGATTCGCGTATTGTTCATTTCGTTCTTTTTTATTTTTAATTTTAACAGGCAGTTCTTTTAAAAGCCCAAAGTTTGCATTCATCGGCTGGAAGTTCTTCTGGTTTGTTGTTGTAATATAATGAGCCATACTGCCAATTGCCGTTTCCTGCGGGAAAATAACAAGCTCTTCTCCCAATACAAGCTTCGCCGCATTAATGCCTGCTACCAGTCCTGAAGCAGCTGATTCCACATATCCTTCTACTCCCGTCATTTGGCCTGCAAAGAACAGGTCACTGCGGTTTTGAAATTGATAAGTCGGCTTTAACAAGCTAGGAGAGTTAATAAATGTATTTCTGTGCATCACGCCATATCTGACGATTTCTACATTTTCAAGCCCTGGAATCAATTTGAGGACTTCCTTTTGATCTCCCCATTTTAAATGTGTCTGGAATCCTACAATATTATAAAGTGTACCCGCAGCATCATCCTGTCTGAGCTGAACGACGGCATAAGGACGTTTTCCTGTAACAGGATGCTCTAGCCCAACCGGTTTCATCGGACCGAAAAGCATTGTTTTCTTACCGCGTTTTGCCATGACTTCAATCGGCATGCAGCCTTCAAAGAAAATTTCTTTTTCAAATTCTTTTAACGGGACTGTTTCTGCTGATGTTAAAGCTTCATGGAAACGGTCAAATTCTTCTTCTGTCATAGGGCAGTTCAAATATGCTGCTTCACCTTTATCATAGCGGGATTTCAAGTACACTTTATCCATATCAAGGCTGTCTTTTTCTACAATTGGCGCCGCTGCGTCATAAAAATATAAATAGTCCTCTCCAGTCAGCTCCTTCAGCTGGGCAGACAGCGATTCAGATGTTAACGGTCCCGTTGCGATAATGGTAGGACCTTCAGGAATCTTAGTCACTTCTTCATTAATAACGGTTACGTTTGGATGATTTTTCACCCGATTTGTCACACTTGCGGCAAATTCATGACGGTCTACTGCAAGAGCCCCTCCGGCAGGGACCGAACATTCGTCAGCAGCCGCGATGATGGCTGAATCAAGCGCACGCATCTCTTCCTTTAATACACCGACAGCGTTAGCGAGAGTATTAGAGCGAAGAGAGTTGCTGCAGACTAACTCGGCAAATTTATCAGTATGGTGCGCAGGCGTTTGTTTCACAGGCCGCATTTCATACAATTTGACTTGAATCCCTCGTTTGGCAAGCTGCCATGCTGCTTCACTTCCTGCGAGTCCGGCTCCGATTACATTCACTGTTTGTTGGTTCATCTTTCACATCTCCTAGTTTATTATTCAAGGCCTTCTTTTAACACACAAAGAAGGTGAGCAAGACCCTGCTCACCGCTACTTCTGTGGTTCTTCCTTATAATCGCATTCCACGCATTGGACTTGTATGCCTTTTTTGAGTTTTTTCTCGACGAGCATTTTTCCGCATTTCGGGCATTTTCGTTCAATTGGTTTGTCCCAGGATACGAATTCACAGTCCGGATAACGATCACAGCCGTAAAACACCCGTTTCTTTTTCGATTTTCGCTCAACAATGTTTCCTTCTCCGCAGCTCGGACACTTCACGCCGATTTGTTTCACAATCGGTTTCGTGTTCCGGCAGTCAGGGAAGTTGGAGCAAGCTAAGAATTTACCGTACCGTCCCATTTTATATACCATCGGAGAACTGCACAATTCACAATCCTCTCCAGCATATTCTGGTTCGATTTCAACTTCCTTCATTTCTGATTCGGCTTTTTTGACGCGTTTTTCAAAATCGGTGTAGAAATTATCAATAATCTTGACCCATTCGGTATTTCCTTCTTCAACATGATCAAGATCTCTCTCCATTTTAGCTGTAAACTCAACGTTAATGATCTCCGGGAAAAACTCCATGATCAAGTCAAGAACGATCTGACCTAATTCAGTCGGAACAAAGCGTTTATTATCCAAACCCACGTAGCCGCGCCGTTGAATAGTATCAAGCGTCGGAGCATATGTGGATGGACGGCCTATGCCGAGTTCTTCAAGCGTTTTCACAAGCCGTGCCTCAGTATACCTCGGAGGCGGCTGGGTAAAATGCTGCTCCGGTTCTATATCTTTTGATAATACCGTATCGCCTTCTTTTAAGTCAGGCAGCATCCGGTCTTTTTCTTCCATCTGGTCGTCTTTTCCTTCAACATACACCTTCATAAACCCGGAAAACTTGACTTTACTTCCATTTGCACGAAATGTCAAACCATTGTTTGTCAGGTCGACACTCATTGTATCTAGAACAGCCGGCGCCATTTGGCTGGCAACAAAACGCTCCCAAATTAATTTATACAGTCTCATTTGGTCTCTGCCGAGAACTGCTTTTAATTCACTTGGTTTTCTGAGAACTGATGTCGGCCGAATTGCTTCGTGGGCATCCTGAGCATTTTCATTCTTTTTCGCAGGCTTCCGTTTTCCGCCTAGGAACTCTTTTCCATATGTCTGATCGATAAAAGCAGCAGCTTCATCAACAGCCGTATTTGAAATACGGGTTGAATCCGTTCTCATATACGTGATCAGACCAACAGTTCCTTCTCTTCCTAGATCAATTCCTTCATATAATTGCTGTGCAATCATCATCGTTTTCTTCGCTCTGAAATTGAGCTTGCGAGCCGCTTCCTGCTGCAGGGTTGAGGTGGTAAAAGGCAATGCAGGATTACGTTTGCGTTCTTTTTTGGTTACTTTTTCGACTGTATATTTATTCCCTTTGAGCTGAGAAAGAATCTCTTTTACATCAGCTTCACTATTTAAAGGAAGTTTTTTGCCGTTTTTCCCGAAAAAGCTTGCTTCAAAGGTTTCCTGGCCTTTTAAGAACGTACCGTCAATTGTCCAATATTCCTCAGGCTTAAAGTCGTTAATCTCTTTTTCACGGTCAATAATCAAACGGAGGGCAACAGATTGCACGCGTCCTGCGCTAAGCCCTTTTTTGACTTTTTTCCATAAGATCGGACTGATTTTATATCCGACAAGCCTGTCTAAAATACGTCTCGCTTGCTGTGCATCCACTAAATCCATATTAATCATGCGTGGATGCTTAAACGATTCCTTAATAGCGTCTTTTGTAATTTCGTTAAACACTACACGGCAGTCTGAATTGAGATCTAAATCAAGGCTGTGTGCCAAGTGCCATGCAATCGCTTCCCCTTCTCTGTCGGGGTCGGCCGCGAGATACACTTTTTTGGCTTTTTTGGCAGCCGTTTTCAGTTCTTTTAATACCGGACCTTTACCTCGAATGGTAATATATTTCGGTTCGAAATTCTGTTCTATGTCAACTCCCATTTGACTTTTTGGAAGATCCCGGACATGTCCCATTGATGCTTTTACTTTATATTTTTTACCTAAGTAACGTTCAATCGTTTTCGCCTTAGCGGGCGATTCCACGATGACTAGATAATCAGACATTTTCATCCCCCTCAAGAGGTGTTCTCTCTCTTTTCAAGATATTTCAATTTTATTTTTGCAGCTGTCTTTATTTGGCTTTCAACATTTCATTCTTTATCATGAACGTCATTCATTAAATAGAAAACAATATGCAACTTTAAATCCTCACTATTATTAAATATTACAATGCCGTTTGTCAAACGATAATTCAAAAGGGTTCCGTATATTGAACGTTTCTCTCGGGAAGCTCCTCGAAAATATCCTCTGCTGACCTTATGGCTTTAGCCCCCTGCTGGATCAGTTTTATAGGACCTCCGGCGTAAGGGTCAAATAATGAACCGGGTACGGCAAACACTTCTCTACCTTGCTCCAATGCTTGATAGGCAGTTATCAGCGAACCGCTTTTTTCCTTGCCCTGTACGACAATAACGCCTTCACTCAGTCCGCTGATGATACGGTTTCTCATAGGGAAATGCCATTTTTGGGGTTTAGTTTCAGGTGGGTGCTCTGACAGAAGGATATGGTGTTTAGCCATGTGATCTGCTAACTGAAGATTTTCCCGGGGATAAATGTGTTGAAATCCGCCTGCAATGACGCCAATTGTCCGCCCCTTCGCCTTAATACTTGCAGCATGGGACATTCCGTCTATCCCAGACGCCAGTCCGCTGACAATCACCCAATCTTTACGACAGAGTTCTTCTGTAAGATGATTGACAACTTGTTCCCCGTAAGCTGTTGGATTTCTTGTCCCTACAATTCCAATTTTTCTTCCTTTCGAAAGAAGAGTCATATCACCCTTTGCAAACAGAACGGCGGGGGGATCATAAATGGTTTTAAGCCAGAAAGGATATTGCTTTGAAGAGATAGGAATGGTGTTAATGCCTTGCTCACAATAAGCAGCAAGTACGCGTTGGAGCTTTGGGTAAAATTCTTCTATTTTCTTTTTTAATGCAGCTGCTTTCATTTTATCACGAGTAACCGTTTGTAACACCGATGATGTCAGCGACATAGACGGATCGGCTTTCCACCATTTTAATAGAAGGGATGGGGATAATAATTGATTGATTCTGCAAGTCGTTAAGCAGGCAGCGGCCTGATCCAATAGATTGACCTCCTTTTGACAGAAAAAGCAGGAACAGCCTTAACGGCTGTCCCTTTTTTATTAATGCGTTTTACAAGTTTCGAACAGGTTCTTCTCTTTCAGCACCTTAATTAAGGTTTCACCCATAACAGAAGGTGTCTCTGCAACTTCAATTCCGCATGCATTAAGGGTTTTGATTTTTTCATCAGCTGTCCCTTTTCCGCCGGAAATAATGGCGCCTGCATGCCCCATGCGCTTCCCAGGAGGTGCTGTCTTACCGCCGATAAAACCGACTACCGGTTTTGTCATGTTGGCTTTTACCCACTCTGCCGCTTCCTCTTCGGCAGTACCGCCGATTTCGCCAATCATGATGACAGCGTGTGTGTCAGGATCTTCGTTAAACGCTTTTAAAACGTCAATAAAGTTTGTTCCATTTACAGGGTCGCCGCCGATTCCAACAGCTGTAGACTGTCCTACGCCCGCTTCTGAGAGCTGGTGCACCGCTTCGTATGTTAATGTTCCTGAACGTGATACAACGCCTACATGACCCTTTTTATGGATGTATCCGGGCATAATGCCGATTTTACATTCTTCAGGCGTAATGACACCAGGGCAGTTCGGCCCTATCAGTCTCGTTTTCTTGCCTTCCATGAAACGTTTGACCTTCACCATATCCAAAACCGGAATGTGTTCTGTGATACAAATCACGAGATCAAGCTCCGCATCTACCGCTTCCATAATCGCATCAGCTGCAAACGGTGCAGGCACATATATAACAGACGCGTTAGCGCCGGTCGTTTGAACTGCTTCAGCCACTGTATTAAATACAGGAACACCTTCCGCTTCAGTTCCGCCTTTTCCAGGTGTTACACCGCCTACGATATTTGTGCCGTATTCGAGCATCTGCTTCGTATGAAATAAAGCGGTAGAACCTGTAATCCCTTGTACAATAACTCTTGTATCTTTATTAATAAAAACACTCATTATATGGTCCCCTGCCTTTCATTCTTTCTTAAACTAAGGATACGATTTTCTGCGCGCCGTCAGCCATTGATTCCGCAGATGTAATGTTTAATCCTGATTCACTAAGGATTTTCTTCCCTAGATCCACGTTTGTGCCTTCAAGACGGACGACAAGCGGCAATGTCAAACCAACTTGTCTAGTCGCTTCAACAACCCCTTCTGCGATGACATCACATTTCATAATGCCGCCGAAAATGTTGACAAAAATCCCTTTAACGTTTTGATCAGAAAGAATGATTTTAAATGCTTCCGTGACTTTTTCCGCGGTTGCACCGCCGCCCACATCAAGGAAGTTGGCCGGTTCTCCACCGTAATGCTTGATAATATCCATTGTGGACATTGCAAGTCCCGCGCCGTTTACCATACAGCCGATATTTCCATCAAGGGAAATGTAGCTTAGGTCATATTTGGACGCTTCGATTTCTTTCGGATCTTCTTCATCCAAATCTCTGTATTCCATAATGTCCTTTTGTCTGTACAACGCATTGCTGTCAAAATTCAATTTTGCATCAAGCGCCATCACATTTCCGTCCCCGGTAACAACAAGCGGGTTGATTTCGGCGATTGAGCAGTCTTTTTCAACAAACGCTTTATATAGTCCAAGCATAAATTTAGCAGCTTTCCCCACAAGCTCTTTTGGAATATTAATAGCGAATGCAATTTCTCTGGCTTGATAGCCTTGAAGGCCGACAGCCGGATCAATGACAGCTTTTTTGATTTTTTCCGGTGTTTTCTCCGCAACTTCTTCAATTTCCGTTCCGCCTTCTTCAGAAGCCATCAGAACGATTCTGGAAGTAGCGCGGTCAAGCACAAGACCCACGTAATATTCTTTTTTAATATCGCAGCCTTCTTCAATAAGTAAGCGTTTTATTACTCGGCCGTCCGGACCCGTCTGATGTGTAACTAGGGTCTTCCCTAATAGTTCTTCGGCATACGCTTTTACTTCGTCTAATGATTTTGCTATTTTTACCCCACCAGCTTTGCCTCGACCGCCAGCATGAATTTGAGCCTTTACGACATAAACCGAGCTGGATAAGCTCTTTGCACTCTCAACTGCTTCTTCTGCTGTAAAAGCCACTTTACCTTCAGGAACAGATACCCCATATTTTCTGAGGACATCTTTTCCCTGGTACTCATGGATATTCATTTCCCATCCTCCTAACTTATGTAACAAAACTAAAATAGACTGCGCTTTCATTCTATAATAATACTGGAAGAATTGTCTACACTTCGGTGCAAAATCTTTTAATCCTTCTAAACATTCAAACTTTTACTTTATTAAAAACATAAATTTTCAAACAGAGGATGGGGAATATTTTAGCTATTTTTTGTTTTTTACGCTTTCGTCCAATCTGTAAATGAATGAAAAAATCTCGGCTACCGTTTCATAAAGAGCCTCAGGGATTTGATCATCTACCGTCAAATGGCGCATTAATTCGACAAGGGTCCGATCTTCTTGAATCGGGACCCCTGCCTTTTTCGCTTCTTTAATAATGTTGTCGGCTACATGACCCTTTCCTGTGGCAAGCACTCTCGGCGCCTTGTCTTTTTGTTCGTCATAATGAAGAGCCACAGCTTTTCTGATCGGTGTCTGCTCTTTCATATTTTCACATCCACTTCTTGATCACTGATACTTGTTATATATTGATCGATTGAAGCCTTTTCTTCGGTGTGAACCCTTTTTTTCGCGTTTACCCCTGAAAGGCTGTATCCCATTTCTTTTAACCCCTGTTTAAGCGCGGGAACCATCGGATCTATCGCAGCCTGCAGCTCAAAATCAGTCTCTATTGTAATGGTCATGACTTTTTGCTGTATCAAGCAATCAACGACGGTTTCTTTTAATGTATCAAGCTGCAGCAAAAATAAAAGGCGGCAATGGGAAGGATCAAGCTTGCCATCCGCTTCTTTCTTTCCTTTAAACAGAACGGTCATGTCCTGAATTCCTGACTTCGAAAACATCGGAAATGACAGTACAATTTGGCTGTATGACGGATGGTCCTGCTGCATGAAAAGCTGGCCATTTAATTTATGAAAAAGCTGATCGGCTTCTTGCTTGATTGGTTCGGCTACCTCATGCGATGCTCTTATGGCATGAAGAGCCAGCTTGATGGACTGCATTTCGTCAGATGTGTCTGCGCTTCCTTGTTCAAACGCTTTAATGAACGCAAGCTCGTCCCTTGCGCCAATTGCCGTTTTCACTTTGGATAAGAAGGAAAGAACATCTGCCTTATCCGCTAAATGAGGTGCTGTCTGCTGAACAGCCTTTAAAAAAACTTCGGCTTCCTGGTCTGTGATTTGTGCCGCCTGTAAATGAGCTGAAGCTGCAAGTGACTTACTATCACCCGTTGAACCAGCCGCTTTAATCCAATTTGCTGCTTCTTTCACTATTTGGAGACTGTTTTTTTCAGCAGATTCCGTCAGCTTTGCCAGCAGCTGGCGGGCTTCTTTGATTGGAATGTCTGAGGCTGTTTTAACAGGCTCTCCTTGTATGTTTCTCTGTTCTGCTAGATGATTTGCAACCGGCAGGCTGGCCTTTTCGGGGAAGCCTGCCGGTGTGCTAAGTTCCCTGTTTCCAGCTGTATTGGCGGAAGAGGGTGTTTTCGCAGTCTCCGTTAAAGAAATAAGCTTAGAGATCAGACGTTCTGCATGAACATCAATTTCACTATTTAAAAGCGCTGTAACTGCCTCCGTTAGCTTTGACATCATTTGGCTCTGCTGAGGGTTTTGTTCGATTGCCTGAACCAGCTGGGATATATGCTGATGCAACGGAACAGGCGATTTCACAGCATGAACACCATTCAAAACCTCGGAGTGAATGGGAAGATCGCGCTTTAAAGCGAAGAGAACCGTTTCAATCGCTTTTTTGGCGTCTTGCGACGGCAGCGTGTCCATCCAGCGGACAGCTGTTTTAATATCATTTTCTGTCACGGGTGTTTTGCTCTTCAGCATCGCTCCTGTCATCATGAGAGCTGTGTTTGACGGCTTCACTGAAATGGCATTTAAAAGCTTGCCAGCTGCATCCTGAATGGTTTTAGGATTTTGCTCAAAGCTTTGAACGACCTGAAAACGTCCTGTCTGTTCTGCCGTTTTTTCGTAGGAAAACCAATAGTATGCCTGAGGACGAAGCTGGGTTTCTAGTTTTCCCTGAACAGTTTGATTGCCGACTTGGATCAGGGCATGCTGATCTCCTAGTAAACGAAGCACTTTTCCCAAGAGGAGACGTTTCTCCCCGTTTAGCGCTTCGTTTACATTTGATGTTTCCTGCGGGACTGCTGTACGCCCAAAAAGATGCTGCAGCGCCTTTTGCACATCATTTCGTATGTTCATTTAAAAAAAGTGCCTCCTTGTCCATTGATTTAGCTGAAAGATTGAACAGGAGCGAAAGTTTTGCGGTGCAATTCAGTTGGGCCGTATGCAGCGAGAGCTTCCAAATGTTCTTTTGTTCCATAACCTTTATTTTTTTCAAACCCGTACATAGGGTACGTTTCGGCATAAGCGCTCATCATTCGGTCTCTCGTCACTTTTGCGATACACGCACCTGCCGCAATAGACACACTTTTGGCATCTCCTTTTATAATTGACGACTGAGCCATGTCGAGCGGCAGTGTCATTGCGTCAACAAGCAAATAATCAGGTGTATCCGACAAATCCTGTATCGCTTTCACCATTGCCATTTTAGAAGCTTCATATATATTGATTTCGTCAATAACAGCAGCTTCTACAATTCCTATCCCGACCGCCAGTGCTTCTTTCATAATAAGCTCGTAAAATTCCTCACGTTTTTTCTCTGAAAGCTTTTTGGAGTCTGTCAGCCCAAGTATTTCACATTCCTCTGGCAGGATGACTGCACTGGCGACAACTGGCCCTGCCAATGGCCCCCGTCCGACCTCGTCAACACCTGCAATCAAACGGAATCCTTTGTTTCTTGCCAGCCTTTCATAGGAAGTCATATTCACCCATTGTTCTTTCAGCGCTTTTTCTTTCGCTTGCTTTTTAAGCCATTGCTCTACAAGCGTTTGAACGCTTTTTCTCGGGTCGTTTTCGCACTGGGCAATAAATGGGTCTTGTGCATCCTTCACTTCCTGCAAACGGTCTTTAATGTCCTTTACGGTTAATGTATTCACTTTCTCTTCTCCCTTACTGTATGTATCGGTTCGGCCAAGAAAAAATAAAGACCCGCATTTCTGCGCGCCTTTACACCGTCGGCTGTTCAAATGACAGCCTGCCGAACTTTTCAGTTCGGATATCGCGAATGATGACTTCAGTCGTCTTATCGTAGTTAATAAGCCCACCGCTCATGAGACAGCCGCGTTTTTCACCTATTGCATCAAACAGCTCGGCAATGTCCTCCGGGATCTCATTAAGGCCGTAGCGCTCTTTAAGCCGTTCTGGATAATGTTCTTCAAGAAAACGAAGACCGAACACGGCTACATCCTGCAAATTGATTATCGAGTCCTTAATAGCCCCGGTGACTGCCAGTCTCAAGCCGACAAGCTCATCCTCAAATTTAGGCCACAAAATCCCCGGTGTATCTAATAACTCTAATTCTTTCCCAACTTTGACCCACTGTTGAGATGTCGTAATACCAGGTCTGTCTCCCGTTTTTGCTATGTTTTTCTTTGCAAGGCGGTTAATGAGCGTCGATTTCCCGACATTTGGAATACCGATAATCAAGGCGCGAATCGCTCTCGGCTTCACACCTTTCGCCCGCATCCGGTCAAATTTTTCTTGGAGGATCTCTTTTGATGCAGGCACAATTTGATTTAACCCTTGTCCATTTACAGAATTAATGGACAGAGAGCGGATCCCCTGGTTCTCAAAGTGCTCTTTCCATTGCTGTGTAACTGCCGCATCTGCTTTGTCAGCCTTGTTTAACAGCATGATTCGAGGCTTATTTTTTAGAATATCTTCAATCATTGGGTTTCTTGATGACATTGGAATTCTGGCATCTACCAATTCATATACGATATCGATTAATTTTAATTTTTCGGTTACTTCCCTTCTTGCCTTTGCCATATGGCCCGGGAACCATTGAATTGTCATGTGACACGAACACCGCCTTTATCTCTTCAGTATGCATGATTCATTGTTGTTCTTTATGTATTTTACGATGCCTGTCCGGCATTTTCAAATTCTGTATAAAAAAAGAGCTTGTTACAGGTAACAAGCTCTTTTCGTTCGTTATCATTATCGTCTGATCTCTTTAATACGAGCCGCTTTTCCGCGAAGTTCACGCAGGTAGTAAAGTTTAGCACGGCGTACTTTACCGTAACGTACAACTTCGATTTTCGCGATTTTTGGTGTGTGTACAGGGAAAGTACGTTCAACGCCAACACCGTAAGAAATCTTACGAACTGTGAACGTTTCGCTGATTCCACCACCACGACGCTTAATCACAACACCTTCAAAGATCTGGATACGCTCACGGTTACCCTCAACAACTTTAACGTGTACACGTAAAGTGTCACCAGGACGGAACGCAGGAAGATCAGTACGAAGTTGTTCTTTTGTGATATCTTCAATTAGTTTTTGCATCGTTTTCAACTCCTTCCAACAGATGCTCTTGGCCACAAAACACGGCACAGCGGAACATCGTTTTCAAGCTTGCAGCGGATAAGCCCGCTTAAGCCACAAGTAGTATCTTATCACAATTTCATAGCCTATGCAATAAAATCTATTCTTTTTCCCATTCAGAAATCCACTTTCTTTGCTGCTCTGTAAGCGGGTAGTCTTTCAACAGATCCGGACGTCTTAGGTAGGTCCTTCTGATCGATTCTTTATTCCGCCATTCTTCAATTTTTGCATGGTTTCCTGACAAAAGTGTTTCAGGCACTTTTAAACCTTTGTAATCTGCCGGTCTTGTATAATGCGGGTGCTCTAAGAGTCCGGTGCTGAATGAATCCTCAATATGGGAAGCCTCTTTACCCAGTACACCCGGAAGCAGTCTGACCACGCTGTCTGCGATCATCATTGCAGGGAGCTCACCGCCCGTCAGTACAAAGTCGCCAATTGATATTTCATCCGTTACCAGATGCTCGCGGATGCGTTCATCATAGCCTTCATAGTGGCCGCAAATGAACAGCAAATGCTCTTCCTTTGCTAATTGTTCGGCTTTTTTTTGGGTAAAACGCTCACCTTGCGGGCATACGAGGATAATACGCGGAGCAGCTGCTGCCTTTGATGTCAGGTCCTCGATCGCGTCAAAAACAGGCTGAGGCTTGAGAACCATACCTGCACCGCCGCCATAAGGATAATCATCAACAGTATTGTGCTTGTTATCAGAGTACTCCCGGAAATTGACGACTTGAAACTGCACCGCATTTTTTTCCTGGGCTTTTTGAAGAATCGATGAGCCGAGCACACCTTCAAACATTTCTGGAAACAGCGTCAAAAAGTCGATTTTCATTCGTCTATTAACCCTTCCATGAGATCAATCTCAATTTTCTTTTCGCTGACATTGATATGTTTGACCACTGATTCAATGTAAGGAATGAGTGCATCTTTTTTTCCTTTTCGTTCGATGACCCAAACGTCATTAGCACCAGGCGTCAAAATTTCTTTGACCTTTCCGATGAGTTCGCCTTCCTCAGTAAATACTTCACACCCAATGATTTCGTGAAAATAAAATTCACCCTCATTCAGCTCTCCTAAATCTTCTTCAGGCACTTTAATGATTGCGTTTTTCAGCTCTTCTACTTCATTTAGGCTTTGTCTTTCTTTAAACTGCAGCAGATGAAATTGCTTATGCAGTCTATGCGTGTTTACCGTTACTTCCACTGGTTCGTTACGGCCGTCCATAAACAAATACAGCGTGTTACCCGGCTTGTATCGTTCTTCGGCAAAATCTGTTTTCGAAATCACACGCACTTCGCCTTTGATTCCGTGGGTATTCACGATTTTGCCTACATTAAACCATCGCTTTGTCATATGATCACCTCTGGCGAATTTCAATTACTTTTCCGTCTTTTATGACGATGGTGTTCGCTGCTGTTTTTTCATGCCAGTCATCCCCGGCTTCAATCGTCAGCAGGGCATCGACTTCCTTTTCTCTCAACTCACTGCCAAGCGGCAATGTATGTACTTGAGCAATTTGAAAATCGATGATCTTTATATCATCTTTTCGCTTTTCTATTGCCTTTTTAAATTGTTCAATCATATCAGGGTTTTGTTGTTCTTTCTCGTGTTTTCTAAGCTGAAAATAGAGCTGGCTGCATTCTCGTTCAAGCATTTGTTTCTTTTCGGCAAAAGAAGCTAAAAGCTGTTCTTTGCTGCGCTCGGTTAAGACTTGCATAACGGCTACACGGTGAATAATTTGCATCGCACCAAGCTCCCCGCTTTTAAAACTTTTTCTCGCTCAGGCTTTTCTATTTTGCCTAAGCTTCTATCAGTTTACCCTTTTTTTGCGTGTAAAAAAAGGGGAGGTGCCGGCCCTCTCCCTTTTAGTCAAATATCTCAAATTGAACTTTCTTAGAAGACTGTGCGCCAGCTGCAAATACAGCTGTTCGAATCGCTTTTGCAGTCCGGCCTTGCTTTCCGATAACTTTACCGGTATCTGACTTATGGACAGATAAGCGCAGCGCAATCTTTTGATCGGTTTCTTCTCTTGTGACGCGAATGTCATCTGGATGATCAACAAGCGGGGTCACAATTCGGACAATCAAATCTTCCAAGTGTTGATCAGTCATTACTTGCCTTGTTTAGCGTTGTGGAATTTTTCCATGATTCCTTGGCTAGAGAACAAGTTGCGAACTGTATCAGATGGTTTCGCTCCAGTTTGAAGCCATTTAAGAGCAAGCTCTTCGTCAATTTTTACTTCCGCTGGTTTTGCAACCGGGTTGTAAGTTCCGACTGTTTCAATGAAACGGCCGTCACGTGGTGAACGAGAATCTGCTACAACAATACGATAGAAAGGAGATTTTTTTGCTCCCATACGTTTTAAACGAATTTTTACTGCCATTTTACTAGCACCTCCGAAAATATTTCAACAAGATAGTATATTAACAATGATAAAAGTGTTTGTAAAGTGTTTTTTCTTAACAATGGTTTTATCATGTATAACCGATTACATAAAAGGTAGCTTAAACCCTTTTTTCTTGCCTTTTGACATATTTGTCATCTGCTTCATCATTTTTTTCATTTCGTCAAACTGCTTAAGCAGACGGTTGACTTCCTGTACGGATGTCCCGCTTCCTTTTGCAATCCGCTTTCGCCGGCTGGCATTGATGATATCCGGCTGTTCTTTTTCAAGAACAGTCATTGATTTGATGATGGCTTCCACATGATTCAGCTGTTTTTCATCAACTTGGATGTTTTTCAGGCCTTTCATTTTACCTGCACCCGGCATCATTTGCAGAAGTTCATCAAGCGGTCCCATGTTTCTGACTTGCCCGAGCTGCTCCAGAAAATCGTCCAATGTAAAGCTCATCGTCCTCATTTTTTGTTCGAGCTCTTTGGCTTTGTCTTCATCAACGCTGGCCTGTGCTTTTTCAATCAATGTCAGCACGTCGCCCATGCCGAGAATCCTTGATGCCATGCGTTCAGGATGGAACGGCTCTAACGCATCAAGCTTTTCGCCCATACCTGCGAATTTAATCGGCGTGTTTGTGACCGCGCGAATAGAAAGCGCAGCCCCGCCGCGTGTGTCTCCATCCAGCTTCGTTAACACAACACCGCTTAAACCGAGCTGTTCATTAAAGCTTTTGGCAACATTCACAGCGTCCTGACCGGTCATTGAATCGACAACAAGGAAGATTTCTTCCGGATTGGCGATTTCTTTGACGTTGGTCAGTTCATCCATCAGTTCATGGTCGATATGCAAGCGGCCTGCCGTATCCAAAATGACATAGTCATAATGTTCTTCCTTGGCTTTCTCAATCGCTTGTTTCGCTATTTCAACAGGACTGACCTGATCACCAAGAGAGAAAACAGGCATATCTAGCTGTTTGCCGAGCGTTTCCAGCTGCTTAATTGCGGCTGGGCGGTAAATATCGGCAGCAACCAGCATCGGTTTGCGATTATGCTTTTTGCGCAGCAGATTCGCAAGCTTACCGCTTGTTGTCGTTTTACCGGCACCTTGGAGACCGACCATCATAATAACAGTCGGCGGCCTTTTTGCGACGGCGATTTTGCTCTCTTCGCCGCCCATCAGCTCAGTCAGTTCCTCTTGAACAACTTTAATGACTTGCTGGCCGGGCGTCAGACTTTTCATGACGTCTTGGCCTACAGCGCGTTCACTTACTTTTTTGACAAAATCCTTGACTACTTTAAAGTTAACGTCAGCCTCAAGCAGCGCAAGACGAACCTCACGCATCATATCTTTAACATCTTGTTCGCTGACTTTCCCTTTTCCGCGGATTTTAGAAATCGTCTGCTGCAGTCGGTCGGCTAATCCTTCAAATGCCATAGTTTGCCGCCTCCTAATCTAATTTCTCAAGCGCTTCAATCAGAGCTGTAATTTCTTCCTCTTCTTTTGAACCGGAAGCAAGCTCCTTCAGCTTATTAAACATCTCTTTACGCTCCTGAAACTTTTTCAAAAGGAGCAGCTTTTCTTCATATTGTTCAAGCATCGCTTCTGTTCGTTTGATGTTATCATAAACAGCTTGTCTTGAAACCTCATATTCTTCGGCTATTTCGCCTAGGGAGAAATCGTCCAAATAATAAAGCGACATATAGCTCTTCTGTTTTGACGTCAACAACGACTGATAAAAATCAAACAGATAATTCATTCTCGTTGTCTTTTCGAGTGACATTTGAGCTCTCCCCTTTGTTAAGTCAAATCCCTTTACGATAACTTAGTTTACACGGTTTTATTGATACTGTCAAGTTTTTATCTTGTCAAAGCATGCTGCTCTTTTTGCATAATAAATTCATTCAGAAAAATTCATATAGACCGCCGTTAAAATACTCGAATTCTTGTTTAGATACTCGATAGCGGCAATAGCCTTCGTAAAAAGCATTGAGAAATGCTTCATTTGTGGCAAAATTTCTGATCGCTAATGATTCATCATATCGCGGATCTCCCGCTGATATTCCCGCAGCATCAATAAACAGACAGACCTCTCCGTCTTTCACCAGCACATTATCAGTTGTGCAGTCACCATGAATCATTGTCTGCTGAACAGGAACAGGCCTGTGCTGGTCCAATTCCTTCAAAAGCCATGCGCTGCCTTCAGCTTGTCCTTTTTCGACATATTCACCGGCTCGTTTGATTTGCAAATCGAGCCAATCTATTTCCGGCTGTAAATCAGGGACAAGTTCGGTTTCATGCAGACGATTGAGAAACTGGCCGAAGCTTTTGATCAGCTTTTTCTTTTCAGTATCTCCCTTTGCTTTTCTTAAAGCAGAAGTCAGTGTAATTCCATCTTCAAACGACATGACGATATGGCTGGAATGCTGTTGCTGGATAAACCCATAATAAACAGGGACAGGCAGACGATGAGTTTCGGTAAGCTTTTGTAAAACAAGGGCTTCTCTCCTTAACCATTCCCGATACCTCAAGTGAGAAGAACTTTTCAACAGATATGCGCCTTGGCTTGTCACTATTTTTCGAACGGTTGAAGTGCCTCCCTGTTCATCCAACAGCGACATGTGTTGTATTGCGCCGATCTTTTTTTCCAATTCAGCTTTCAGCCATTTGTCCAACAATCTGCACCCTCCATTCCGATATATCAATGCGTATAAAAAAGCGAGTATAAAACTGTCCATTTTATACTCGCTTTTTATTCATTAATCCTCGGCTTTTTCCACTAAATCTGAAAAGAGCCCGTACACATACGATTCTGGATCAAATTCCTGGAGGTCATCAACTTTTTCACCTAACCCGACTAGTTTAACCGGGATGTGAAGCTCGTTGCGAATCGCAAGGACGATACCGCCTTTTGCCGTACCATCAAGCTTCGTTAAAGCAATGCCGGTAACATTTGTCGCTTTAGAGAACTCTTTTGCCTGGGCCATTGCATTTTGGCCAGTTGTGGCATCAAGGGCAAGCAGCACCTCATGCGGCGCTTCAGGAACCTCTCTTTCGATAACACGTTTCACTTTTTCAAGCTCTTTCATGAGATTGACTTTGTTTTGGAGACGACCTGCCGTATCACAAATTAACACATCGGCATTTCTTGCTTTTGCAGCATGAACAGCATCGTAGATGACAGCCGCCGGATCGCTTCCGGCCGTCTGCTTAATGACAGGCACTCCTGTACGCTCTCCCCATACTTCCAGCTGTTCAATGGCTCCCGCTCTAAAAGTGTCTCCGGCAGCAAGCACGACAGATTTTCCTTCTTGTTTCATTTTATGAGCAAGCTTTCCGATCGTTGTCGTTTTCCCAACGCCGTTTACACCTACCAGAAGGATTACGTTTAAACGCCCATCCTGGATATTCAGCTCTGAAATTTGCTCATCTCCGCTGTTATAAATCTCGACCAGTTTCTCAGAAATGACTGACTGGACTTCCTTCGGATCTTGGATATTTCTGCGTTTGACTTCTTTTTTTAGTTCATCTATCAATTCCATAACGGTTGTAAAACCGACATCCGCGCTGATAAGAACCTCTTCAAGCTCTTCGAAGAAATCCTCATCCACTTTACGGTAACGGGATACAAGATCATTCACTTTGTTTTGAAAAGAGTTTCTTGTTTTTTCAAGGCCATCCTTAAACTTTTCAGATACGGAATCTGTCTGTTTTGTGATTTTCTCTTTTAATTTTTTAAAAAAGCTCATCTTTTAACCTCTTTCCTCGTTACTGAACGAATTCTTTTGTTTCTTCCAGCTTAACTGAGATTACCTTGGACACACCGGACTCCTGCATGGTTACGCCGTATAGGACATCCGCTTCCTCCATCGTCCCTTTTCTGTGGGTAATCACAATAAACTGGGTATCTCTGCTGTATCTTTTTAAATACTGCGCAAACCGGAACACATTCGCTTCGTCAAGCGCAGCCTCTACTTCGTCAAGGACGCAAAACGGCACTGGGCGAACTTTTAAAATTGAGAATAAGAGCGCTATAGCCGTAAGCGCACGCTCTCCGCCTGACAGGAGATTTAAGTTTTGCAGCTTTTTCCCCGGCGGCTGTGCGATAATCTCCACTCCTGAGTGAAGCAGATCGTTAGGATCGGTGAGCCTCAATTCAGCTCGCCCCCCTCCGAATAAGGAGCGGAAGACTTGATCAAAGTGTGAGCGGATTTGGACGAATGTGTCGTTAAAGCGTTTCGTCATTTCTTCATCCATTTCTTCAATCACTTGGAACAGGGTATTTTTCGCTTCTGTTAAATCTTCTTTTTGTTCCGACAGAAACTTGTACCGTTCGTTGACCCTCTCAAACTCATCTATGCTTCCGAGGTTCACGGTACCAAGCTCTTCAATTGCGAGTTTTATCAGCTTCACGCGCTTTCTGGCTTCCTCTGGATCAGTTTCAAGCTGATATTTCTCTTTTGCCCCCTCAAAGGACAAGCTGTATTCCTCCCGCAAGTACTGGAGTAAATTATCGAGCTCTACTTCCATTCGCCCAAGTTTGACTTCCTCGTCTTTTAAGAGTGTTGTTTTTTGTTTATACAGGCGTTTCATTTCTTTTAGCTCACGCTCATACGTATCAAGCCCATGCTGAAGCTTGATGCGCTGATCGCGCCTTAACGCAATCAGTTCGATCGTTTTCGTTTTGTCATTCAATTTATGTTTTGCGGCTTCTTCCAGCTTTTCTTCGCCGCTGGTGCTTGATGACATCTCTGACGTTAAGAAGCTTAAGTCTTCTCTTGCTTCTTTTAACGCAAACTCAGTTTCTGTGAGCTCTTTCTTCAATCTGGCAAGGTTGTCCTCTTCCCCCTTGCATGCCTGCTCTTTTTTGGCTGCTGCGATCTTCAGCTCAGTCAGCTCGTTGGAGAGAGACTCTTTCGTTGAGGATTGCGATTGTTTTTGTTTTGTCAGTCTGTCTATGTTCTCTTCAAGATGCTTCATCTTTTCAGATACGGCAGAGAGCTCTTCTTCAAGCTTGCGTTTGCGCGCTTTTTTCTCTTCATCGCTTTCTGACAGAGCAGATTTTTCTTGATCATAGAGCTCTAAATGGGTATTAATATTTTTCTCGGCAACTTGAAGTTCGTACAGCTGGCCCTTCACATCCTGCTGCTTTAACCTTAAGCTTTCTCCGGTTTCTCTTAAGTCAGCCAGTTTTTTCTCCATATCCTGAATGGAGTGCTTAAGGGTTTTGACCTCTTGTTCAAGCAGAGCAGTTTTCTCTTCCATTTCAGCGAGCCGTTTCGTCACATCTTCTAGCTCCCGGCTTCTTCCGAGAAGGGAGTTATTTTTCTTTTTAACCGCGCCGCCCGTCATTGAGCCACCAGGGTTCACAACATCTCCCTCAAGGGTTACGATGCGGTACCGGTGCCCGAGAAGCTTCGCAAGCTCGTTTGCACCCTTTAAATCCTCTGTGATCAGCACGGTCCCAAGAAGATTCTGTATGACGCTTCGATATGCAGGATCAAATGTGACAAGTTCACTGGCAACCCCGAGAAATGATGAGTGCCGAGCGGCTGTTTCCGCGTCACGGCTTTGAAGCTGGCGGTCTCTAATAACAGAAAGAGGCAAAAACGTCGCCCGGCCGAAGGAATTCTGCTTTAAATATTGAATCGCTTTGCGGGCAGACTGTTCATCGTCGGTCACGACGTGTTGAGCAGAAGCGCCGAGCGCTATTTCAATGGCAGTTTCATACTTCCGTTCTGTCGAGATCAGCTCAAGGACCGCTCCGCGAATTCCGCCAAGGCGCTCTTTCGCTTTCAGCACTTCTTTAACACCTTGATAAAAGCCGGAGAAATCCCCCTGCATCGTCTCAAGCATGTCCTTTTTTGCTCTCGCTTGCTGAACGTATTGGTATGCCTGATACAGAGCGGATTCATTTTTTTCGTATTGGCGTTTTTTCTGCTCATATTTTGTCTGCATATCACGATATGCACCAACTTGGCTGTGAATCTCCTGCTCAATTCGGGCAAATTCCGTTTCACATGCTGCTTTTCGCGCAGAAATATCACGCCGTTCCTGTAAGTGCTTTTCATTGTTGTCCGCGAGTCTCTGCAATGTGACAGCAGATTGGGACATCTGATCATCTAGGAGCTGGAGCTCGTTGCGAATCGAAGCCTGGCTGTTTAACAGCTCAAAGTAATCACTTTTCAGCTGCTCGATTTTCTCTTCGACATTTTCGTTGTGAAGACTTAGAGCCTGTTGTTTTTCTTTTACTTGAGCCCTTAGCTGTTTCACCTCTGCTTGAAGTGTTTCGAAGACAGCTTCCTGCTTCGCAAGCTCTTCTTTCAGCACCGTTTCTTTTTGCTGGAACTGAACAATGGCTTCTTCAAGCTGTTCTTGGTTTTGCACAGCGTTTTTCTTTCGTTCTTTCAGGACTTCTTTACGGCCTTCAAGCTTTTCCAGCTCTTCACTTGTTACCAGTAAAACTTGCTGGAGCTCATCTACTGATTCATCAAGCGCTTGAATTTTATCCCGCGCATCTTCGATTTTCGCTTCTTTCGCAGAAATCGCAGACGATTCAGCGAGCTCTTCTTCCTTTGCAAGCTGCACTTTCTCTTTAAGCGTTGACCATTTGCCATGCAGCTCTTCGATATCATAGGCAGTCAGCGCAATTTCAACATGCTCCAGTTCTTTCTTTTTCTCAAGGTAATCTTTCGCGATTGAAGCTTGAATTTTAAGAGGTTCAACCTGTCCTTCAAGCTCATGTAATATATCTTCTACCCGATTTAGGTTGTCCTGTGTTTCAAACAGTTTATTTTCTGCTTTTTTCTTTCTCGTTTTATATTTAAGCACCCCGGCCGCTTCTTCAAAGATACTGCGGCGATCCTCTGCTTTGCTGCTTAAAATCTCTTCCACTTTCCCTTGGCTGATAATAGAAAATGCTTCTTTACCAAGGCCGGAGTCCATAAATAAATCAATAATATCTTTTAAGCGGCATGGCTGATTGTTAATCAGAAACTCACTTTCGCCTGATCTGTACACACGTCTTGTGACACTAACCTCGTGGAAGTCAATTGGCAAGAAATGATCGTCATTATCAAGAGTAAGCGTAACTTCAGCTAGATTTAATCGCTTTCTTGAATCACTGCCGGCAAAAATAATATCTTCCATTTTTCCGCCGCGAAGAGAGCGTGCCGATTGTTCGCCGAGAACCCAGCGAATGGCATCCGTGATGTTGCTTTTTCCGCTTCCGTTCGGGCCGACAACCGCTGTCACGCCTTTCACGAAGTCTACGGAAATCCGTTCTGCAAATGATTTAAATCCTATAACGTCTAAACGTTTGAGGAACATAGCGATCCTCCTTATGTAATAAGTATTTCAATTCTATCATAAACATTGGTGAAATAAGACGGCATACATACTGAAATCCCCCTGAATTATAAGGGGGATTTTATTGTTTCGTATGGTGTTTTTGCAATTTAGCTAAAGCTTCCTGAGCAGCGTGCTGTTCGGCTTCTTTCTTTGAACGGCCGTTTCCGACTCCGAGTGGTTCACCTTTTAGAGATACGATGGCTTCAAATTCACGGTTGTGCGCAGGTCCTTTTTCGTTGGAGATTTTATACTCCAGAGAGCCTTTGCCGTCCCGCTGCACGTATTCCTGCAGCTGGCTTTTGAAATCCATCACATGAGAAAAAGCACCATCGTTAATTTTAGGGAACACATAAACTTTTAAGAAACTTTCGACCGGCTCTAATCCTTGGTCAAGATACAAGGCTCCGATAAATGCCTCAAAAACATCTGCCAATAGAGCAGGACGCTTTCTTCCGCCTGTCATTTCCTCACCTTTCCCCAACAGGACAAGGTCGCCGAATGACAGTTCGTGAGCCAATGAAACGAGAGACGGTTCGCAAACAATTGCGGCTCTCAATTTCGTCAAATCTCCTTCACTCATAGCCGGGTATTTGGCAAATAAGAATCTGGAGATCGTCAGTTCCAAAACAGCGTCACCTAAAAATTCAAGCCTTTCATTATCTTCATACGGCTTTTTCCGATGCTCATTCACATAAGATGAATGTGTAAATGCTTGATACAAAAGCTTTTCATTTTGAAAGTGAACCGAAATCCGTTCTTGAAACTCTTTAAATTGTTCTACTTTTTTATAGAACTTTTTTTTATCTTTATAATGTGAGTGTTTTGACATAGTAACCTCCATAGGCACATCAGGTTCACCGCGCTTCTCTGACTAAACCGGATACAGCGCGCGTAAAAGCGGCATGCTGTAATAACTGCACGAATAAAGGGCTAAAGCCCCGCGTTTCGGCGGGACTTTTAGCATCAGCTTATTGCTGGTTTTGTATGTAGTTCACAGCGTCGCCGACTGTTGCAATCTTTTCAGCATCTTCGTCAGAAATTTCCATATCAAACTCGTCTTCAAGTTCCATAACAAGCTCAACTACATCTAGGGAATCAGCACCTAAGTCTTCCTTGAAAGAAGCTTCAAGTTTGACGTCTGCTTCATCAACGCCAAGGCGATCTACGATGATTTTCGTTACACGCTCTAATGTATCTGCCATAGCAATTCACCTCCCCTCAAGTATTATAGTGGATTCGTTTTTAAAAAACTAGAGAAACTATGATGAAATTTTCGAGAAAAAACTTACATCACCATTCCGCCGTCAATATGAAGTGTTTGGCCTGTCATGTAACGTGCTCCCTCTGAAGCAAGGAACGTGACAACACTGCTGACATCGCCGGGTTCGCCAAAGCGCGCGAGCGGAATTTGTTTCAGCATTTCATCTTGAACGTCTTTTGCAAGTTTATCTGTCATATCAGTTGAGATAAATCCTGGCGCTATCGCATTTACCGTAATATTTCGGCTGGCCAGCTCTTTAGCGGAAGATTTGGTTAAACCGATGACGCCGGCTTTTGCAGCCACGTAGTTGGCTTGTCCAGGGTTTCCGCTGACGCCTACGATAGACGATACGTTAATAATACGTCCTGAACGCTGTTTCATCATTTGTCTTGTCACAGCTTTTGTGCAGTTGAAAACACCCTTCAGGTTAATGTTAATGACATCATCCCATTCGTCTTCCTTCATTCTCATGATGAGATTGTCTCTTGTAATTCCCGCATTATTAACCAGAATATCAATCGTAGAAAAAACAGAAAGCGTTTCTTTTATCATGTTTTGTACATCTTCGGGATTTGATACATCCGCTTTGACAGCAATTGCTTTTCTGCCCATTGATTTGATTTCATCAACCACTTCATTTGCTTTCGCTTCATTGCCGGAGTAGTTCACGACAACATTCGCGCCGCTTTTTGCCAGGTCAAGGGCGATTGAGCGGCCAATTCCGCGGGATGCGCCAGTGACAATAGCCGTTTTATCATTAAGCATTATCATTCTCCTCCTTAAGCGTTTGAATTGCCAGCTCGATCGTTTCCGGATCTGATACAGCAATTGTTTTTAATCGTCTGTTTACTTTTTTCACAAGGCCTGAAAGCACTTTTCCGGGACCGATTTCAACAAAAGTCGTAACGCCCTCTGCAATCAGCTTGTTAATGCTCTCCTCAAAACGAACAGGAGAGTAAAGCTGCTCAATGAGTTTTTGTTTGATTTCAGCTTTTTCAGTCATCACGTCAGCAGAAACATTTGAGATGACCGGAACGTCAGCGTCTTTTATGTCACAGGCATCCAATACCTCTTTCAGCTTTTCAGCTGCCGGTTTCATCAGTTCGGAATGGAACGGACCGCTTACTTCAAGCGGAATCGCGCGTTTTGCACCATTCTCTTTTGCCAGTTCAGATGCAAGCTCAACCCCTTTAGCTGTTCCGGAAATAACGATTTGTCCAGGACAGTTGAGATTCGCAAGCTGCACAAGGTTGCCTTCCTTCGTGACTTTATCAGTTACTTGCTTTAACGCTTCAGCATCCATGCCGAGAATCGCAGCCATTGCTCCTTCGCCAGCCGGTACCGCTTCATTCATAAACTCTCCGCGTTTTCTGACGGTGTAAACAGCATCTTTGAAGGACAGGGCGCCAGCCGCAACCAGTGCAGAATATTCACCAAGGCTGTGCCCTGCTGTGAAATCAGGTGTAATGCCAGATTCTTTAAATTTCTCAAGAACTGCAATGCTTGTCGTAAGCAAAGCAGGCTGCGCATTGTATGTAAGTGTTAATTCTTCAGCAGCACCCTCAAAAATAAGCGAGCTGAGTTTTGTTTCTAACGTTTCATCGGCTTCATCAAACAGACGCTTTGCAGCAGGCACCTGCTCATAAAGCTCTTTTCCCATGCCGATAAATTGTGAACCCTGACCCGGGAATAAAAATGCAATCTTACTCATGATGTAAAAACCTCCAGACTACTCATCTGTTTTTTCTTCTTTTACTTCTTCCTGAATGAGTTCAGCCACATTTTGGCTGACCATCTCTCTTGCTTGCCGAATCGCATGAAATACTGCATGAGAATCTGATGAGCCGTGCGCCTTGATCACAGGGGCTTTTAAGCCAAAAAGACTTGCTCCGCCATAATTCGAGTACTCCATTTTCATTTTCATTTCTTTCAACTTTGGCTTCAGCACAGCTGCTGCAAGCTTGGATGTGAAAGTAGACGTCATTACTTCTCTCATCATTTTAAAAATAGACAACGCAGAGCCTTCCAGCGTTTTGAGTGTAACATTCCCGGTAAAGCCGTCTGTTACTACAACATCCGCCACATCATCTAATAGGTCTCGCGCTTCCACGTTTCCGATAAAATTGATGTTCTCTGTTTCTTTTAACATTTGAAACGTTTGTTTCGTCAGTTCGTTTCCTTTTTTATCTTCTGTTCCGACATTTAAAAGCCCGACTCTCGGTGAAGAGACACCGCGCACTTGCTGAGAATAAACAGAGCCCATGATGGCGTATTGAACGAGGTGCTCCGGTTTGGCATCGACATTGGCGCCGACATCAAGCAGAAGAAATCCGCCTCCCGAAACGGTCGGAAGTGTCGGGGCAAGCGCCGGACGGTCAATTCCTTTAATTCTTCCGACGATAAAGAGACCGGCTGTCATTAACGCACCGGTATTCCCTGCTGAAATGCAGGCGTCAGCTCTGTTTTCCGCAACCTCCTGCGCCATAAGAACCATTGATGAGTTCTTTTTTCTTCGCACGGCGCGGACCGGTTCATCCGTAGGCTCAATCACTTCATCTGCGTGCAGCACCGTGATGCGATCTGATGTTGTTGTTAAATGTGATTCTATCGTTGTTTTGTCACCGACAAGTGTGATATGGAGATCATCAAATGCCTCTATACCTTTTATAACTCCGTCAATAACAGCTTTGGGAGCGTGGTCTCCCCCCATTGCATCTACAGCTATTCTCATGCATGCTCCACCTTTATGAATGTTTTGAACGATACATATCAAAGCGTCCAGAAAAAACAATTTCTTCGCCAACGTAGCTGTTCACTTCGACAACCGTTCTTCCTTTTTCTTTTTCGACAGCCGTTACTTTCGCTTTCGCTACGACGCGTTCTCCCTGCTTTACCTGTCTTGTAAAGCGGATGTCTGCACTTGCAGTCAGCGCCAGCTCGTCATCAATGACTGCAACGGCCAAAGAATTCGCCTGTGCAAATAAATGGTGTCCTCTCGCAATCTGATTCCGGCTGAACACATGCTCCTGTTTTATTTCTAAAATGGATATCGCCTGATCATCCAGCTCAAGGTCAATAATTTCTCCGATAACTTCATCAAGTGACAGGGACTTTACTTCGTCCTCAAGTGTTTTCTCTGCCACGTTCTTAATTCTTTCTCTCAGCTCCGGTATGGAAAGCTCTAAGCGGTCCAAACGTATCGTCTGGATGCTCACCCCGAATTTACCAGCTAATTCTTCATCTGTAATAAAAGGGGTTGCTTGAATCGTCTGCTGAAGTAATTCCTGGCGTTCTCTCTTATTTCTTCTCATATCTAAACACCATCCGGACAATTAAGACTAGGTACTAATAGTAGTATATAATTTCATAGATTGGAATGCAACGATTGTTTCTGGCTGAACACCAAAAACTTCTGATGCTCAGCTTAATTTTTCCCCGTCCATTACTCCGCTCTTCAGCAAATGCTCTCTTAACGCAGCGTATTCCGGCTCCTTCCAGAACGCGTCGGAAGCCACAAGATTCGCAGCATCCTGCCTTGCCGTTTCAAGCGCTCTGTAATCATGAACCATGTCCGCCACCTTGAATTCCGGCATTCCGCTTTGTTTTTTCCCAAAGAAATCACCGGGACCCCTCAGTTCCAGATCCTTTTCAGACAGCTCGAACCCGTCATTGGTCTCCGACATGATCCTCATCCGTTCTTTCCCTGTTTCTGATTTTGGATCAGCCATCAGAATACAGAAAGATTGATGTTCCCCCCGTCCGACTCGGCCGCGCAGCTGGTGAAGCTGTGACAGACCGAAACGGTCGGCGTCATAAATCACCATAATCGTTGCATTCGGAACATTCACGCCGACCTCAACGACAGTGGTGGATACGAGAATTTGACAGTGATTTGCGCTGAATTCTCTCATGACCTGGTCTTTTTCATCTGAATGCAGCTTTCCGTGCATAAGGCCGACGTTCCATTTCCCCCGAAAAATATCAGAAAGCATATTGTACACGTCAATGGCGTTTTGCACATCAAGCTTGTCTGATTCTTCAATCAGCGGACAGATGATATAAGCCTGTCTGCCTTGCTTTAATTCTTTTTCGACAAATGCCAAAATGCGATCCAGCATGTCATGTTTTACCCAATAGGTTTCGATTTCCTTTCGTCCAGCCGGCATCTCATCAATAACTGATACGTCCATTTCACCGAACACTGTGATCGCTAACGTTCTTGGAATCGGAGTGGCTGTCATAAAGAGAACATCGGGATCCTGCCCTTTGTTCCGAAGCTTTTTGCGCTGCTCAACCCCAAAACGATGCTGTTCATCTGTAATAACAAGACTCAGCGCCTTAAACTCCACCTCATCTTGGATTAAAGCGTGGGTTCCTACAAGAATATCAATCTCTCCCGCCGCAAGACGTTCAAGCAATTCTTTTCGCCGCTTCCCTTTAACGGAGCTTGTCAAAAGAGCCACGCTGACATCCCATTTTTCAAATAGTGAAACAAGCGAGTCAGCATGCTGTTCGGCCAGAATTTCTGTCGGCACCATGAGCGCTCCTTGGTATCCGGATAAGATCGCGGCATACAGCGCAATCGCAGCGACTGCTGTTTTTCCTGATCCAACGTCCCCTTGAAGAAGACGGTTCATTCTGTATGGAGAAGACATGTCTGCTGTTATTTCGCGAAGAACGCGTGACTGGGCATTTGTGAGGGGAAACGGGAGGCTTTTGATAAATCTCATGAGTTCTTCGTTTGAAAAAACCTGCCGTATCCCTTGTGTCTGCTCTCTTTCCGCCTTTCGGAACGCCTGCATTTTCAACTGAAACAGCAAAAATTCTTCGTAAACAAACCGTCGTCTGGCAAGCTTTAATGCTTCCCTTGTTTCAGGCTGGTGCATTGCTTTTAACGCCTGATAATAGTCAGGCAGTTTATAGCTTTTTCTTAGCTTTTCCGGAAGAGGATCAGGAAGTGATTCTGCATATTGGGTCAGCGCCTGCTGAATAAAGCGCCTCATCATTTTGACGGTAACATTTTCTTTCACAGAATACACTGGTTCAATGCTTTTATCTTCTTGATGCGGCCCGTTTTTCAACTCTTGTACAGAGATCGTTTGGCGGTGCTTGTCCCATTTACCTGAGACCGTCACAACAGAGCCGAGCGAAAGCTTTTTCTTCAAATAAGGCCTGTTAAAACATACGGCTGTGATTAAATAGTTGCCGACAAGAACCCGAAATGTCAGCCTGTTTCGTTTTTTTCCGTAATAGGTAAGAGAAGGCTCTGAATGAACCTTCCCTTCGACTGTCACTCTTTCATCATGCGCTACTTCTTCTAAATCCCTCAGCTCATAGTCATCATAGCGATAAGGGAAATAATTCAGAAGATCAGAAATGTCATAAATTCCGAGTTCGTGTAATGTTTTTTCTGTTTCCGGCCCAATACCCTTAATGTTAGCTATACTAGTTTGCTGATGTTGTTTCACGTGAACCTAGCGCTCCTCCGAAAATTTTTTTCTCTAACTCTCTTCCAGTCGGTGTGGCCGCTAAACCGCCCTGGCCTGTTTCCCTAAGCGCAGTTGGCATCGTTTGGCCTATTTTATACATGGCATCGATAACCTCATCACATGGAATACGGCTAGTAATGCCCGCCAATGCCATATCAGCGGCGATCATCGCATTTGACGCGCCCATCGCATTCCGTTTCACGCAGGGCACCTCAACAAGCCCCGCTACAGGGTCGCACACGAGGCCTAGCATATTTTTTAATGTAATGGCCATGGCCTCCGCGCTTTGTTCGGGTGTTCCTCCTGCCATTTCAACAATGGCCGCAGCCGCCATGCCTGAAGCTGATCCAACCTCTGCCTGACATCCTCCGGCAGCACCGGAAATACTTGCGTTATTCGCGACGACAAATCCGAAGGCTCCAGCCGTAAACAAAAAGCGGATCATTTGTTCTCTCGTTGGATTCAGCTTTTCTTTTACAGCAAATAACGTGCCGGGCACCACACCGGCAGAACCTGCAGTCGGTGTCGCACAGATGGTTCCCATAGCTGCATTTACTTCATTTGTTGCCACGGCTTTCGATACAGCATCTAAAATCAGCGGGCCAGACAGGCTTTTTCCTGATCGAATATAAGCCTGTAATTTAACGGCGTCTCCGCCCGTTAAACCCGTTTGGCTCGTCACTCCCTCGAGTCCTTTCTGAACCGCCGCTTCCATAACAGACAGGTTATGATCCATCTGCTGAAAAATGTCCTCTTTTGTTTTTTCTGTTACTTCCATCTCTTGAGCGATCATCACATCAGAGATCAATATTTGTTTTTCTTTAGTAATCTCAATTAATTCCTTTACATTACGAAACATAACTGGCTCCTCCTGACCCTTTCGCTAGTCAGCAATCTTTGTCACTTGAATAATATTCGGCAGCTTTGACAGCTCGTCGAGAATATGGTCGTCAATATTTTGATCGACCTCTATTGTCATCAGCGCAAGCTGGCCGATATCTTTCCGGGCTACTTCCATATGTCCTACGTTGATTGAAAATTTCGCCAGAACATTGGCAACACCGGCGATGGTGCCAAATTTGTCATTATGAACAACTAATATGGCCGGATGATTTCCTGACAGCCGGAGTTCAAAACCATTCAATTCTGTGATTTCGATCTTTCCTCCGCCAATCGAAATACCCGTCAGCTCAAGCTCTCCCTTTTCATCAGAAATGGTGATTTTGGCTGTGTTCGGATGGACCGGAACTGCGTCTTCAACCCGAAACTCTATATGAATTCCTTTATCTTCTGCAATTTGTATAGCGGTTTTAATCCGTTCGTCGAATGTATCAAAATCAAGCAATCCGCCGATAATCGCGACATCTGTGCCGTGGCCCTTATACGTTTCCGCAAAAGACCCGTAAAAAGATACGAGGATGCGCTCAGGCTCTCTGCCAAATAAACTTCTGGCCACTCTCCCGATTCTGGCAGCTCCCGCTGTATGAGAGCTGGACGGACCGATCATAACCGGACCGATAATATCAAAAACGCTTCTGTATTTCATGCTATTCCTCCTTATGAACCAGAGCTTATTAGCGCTTTGCTTCTAGACTAATTGATCAGATATAAAATGGCAAGCGGGCGCGTTACAGCGCTGCCGCATTTAAAAGCAGACATAAGAATAGAAGGGCAATTTGCCCTTCTATTCTGCAGAAACGATATACGAATACAGCGGCTGTTTCCCATTGTGGATCTCAACCTCAATCTCCTCGTACTTATCACTGAGAAATGCTTCAAGCTGCTCGGCTTCTTCCCGAGACGCATCCTCACCATATAGAATGGTCACGATTTCATCGTCTTCTCCGATCATTTCTGACAGCAGCATTTTCGCGGCTGACAGCTGATTTTCAGAAGTGCCGATAATCGTTCCATTTAGAATGCCCATAAAGTCGCCTTTTTTAATATCTTTACCGTCAATATGAGTATCTCTGACTGAATACGTCACCTGTCCGCTTTTTACTTGCTGAATGGCGCTGAGCATATTGGCCTTGTTCGCTTCAGCTTCTTGATCCGGGTTAAAGGCCAGCAGTGCTGACATCCCTTGTGGAACCGTTTTGGCCGGAATGACTAAAACCTGTTCATTCATTACGCTGGCCGCTTGGTTAGCAGCCATAATAATGTTAGAGTTGTTCGGCAGGATAAACACCGTTTCTGCATTTACAGACTTCACGGCTTCGACGATATCCTCAGTACTCGGGTTCATCGTCTGACCGCCTTCAATCACAACAGAAGCGCCGATGCTTTTGAATAGGTCTGAAATTCCTTCCCCCATCGCCACAGTTACAATGCCATACGGCTGTTTTGCCGGCGTTTTTTCGTTGCCAGCGGGCTTGCTTTCTTGACTGATGATAGAGGTATGCTGTTCTCTCATATTTTCTATTTTTATTTTGATCAATTCACCGTAATGCTGGGCGTAGTTTAACACGTTCCCAGGCTCTTCAGCATGAATATGAACCTTCGCCAGCGATTCATCCGCAATCACGAGCAGTGAATCACCGAACTGGCTGAGGTCTTGTCTGAACGTACCTTCATCGAATTCTCTTTTTGCCTGATCAAGCCTCACCATCACTTCGGTACAGAAACCAAATTCAATATCTTCGGTATTCATCATGCTTTGGGCGCTCTTGTGATGCTCCGCGTTGACCATGTCGTCAAGTGACGGAAGAACTGCTTTCTGAGGTACAGCTTCACCTTTTAATGAAGCAAGGAAACCTTCATACACACAAAGCAGACCTTTGCCCCCACTGTCGACAACTCCTACTTCCTTTAGAACAGGAAGCAATTCAGGGGTGCGGTTTAAAGACGCCTCCGCTTCTTCTGTCACTGCAGTCATCAGTGCAGTGATATCGGTTTCTTTTTCTGCTAAGGCCATCGCTTTTTTCGCAGCGTCTTTTGCAACTGTTAAAATGGTGCCCTCTACAGGTTTCATGACAGCTTTATACGCCATGTCTACACCTGCTTGCAGTGCAGCTGCAAATTCCAGCGAATTAATTTCTTTTTTCGATTCAATGCTTTTGCTGAATCCGCGGAACAATTGGGACAGGATGACTCCTGAATTTCCACGCGCTCCCATGAGCAGTCCTTTAGATAACGCGGTGCCCACCTTCCCGATATCATCCGTATCCATTTGTTCAACTTCTCTTGCTCCGGAAGTCATCGACAGGTTCATATTTGTTCCCGTATCACCGTCCGGCACAGGGAACACGTTCAGCGCATCAACTGCACTGGCGTTTTGAGACAGATTCTGCGCTCCCGCAAGAATCATCTCGGCAAAGGTTCTGCCGTCTAATGTTCTAATAGACAATCCTACTCCTCCTAACTACGGGTTCGTCACTCGTACGCCTTGGACATAAATATTGACCGAGTCCACTGCGAGTCCGATGGTTTGATTTACTGTGTACTTTACTTTTGTTTGGACATTATGTGCCACTTCAGAAATTTTCGTGCCGTAGCTGACTATGATATACATGTCGATATGTATCTGTTCTCCTACTTGGCGAACTTGGACACCCCTGCTGAAATTCTCTTTCCGAAGGATTTCAGTCAGTCCGTCTTTAATCTGGTTTTTAGAAGCCATGCCGACAATGCCGTAGCAATCAACAGCCGCGCCTCCTGCAACCATTGCGATGACTTCATTAGATATATCAATCTGCCCGTACTTCGTTCTTAATTCAATGGACACACTATTTCCTCCTTCGAATGCATAGAGTTACAGCTATTCTACTATATGGTTTCCATTATGAAAAGACCAGGCAATAATTGCTGGCCGTACCTCTACATATACTATAGCGCTGCTGTTTCCGCAAGATGTCAAGTGAATTTTCTTGAAAGATGATGAAACAATAGTTGCAAACGTTTTTTAGCTGTGGTAAATTATTTAAAGTATCCATATCGAAAGCATCTAAGATCATATGAATGTTAAAAAGTAGATGTTTTGTGCAAGTGAGGAGGGAAACAAATGGCACGTAAATGCGTTATCACAGGTAAAAAAACAACAGCTGGGAATAACCGTTCTCACGCAATGAACGCTTCTAAGCGCACTTGGGGCGCGAATCTTCAAAAGGTTCGTATCCTTGTGAACGGAAAACCTAAAAAAGTATATGTATCTGCTCGAGCTTTGAAATCCGGTAAAGTTGAGCGTGTATAACAAAATGAACGCCTGCCTCAATATGTGGCAGGCGTTTTTATGTGGTGAAAGAGGGCTTTGAACCCCTGGGCATTAATCTTTTCTAAATGAGCCCAGCATCGCCCGGACAATTCCTCCTAAAAACTTCGGCAATTTAATGGTGTAAAATTTCATTTTTTGTCCCCTCCTATAACGTCCCGTAACCACCTTGTTCATTGTTTTCAGCAAATGAATGAAAGCACATGCTTAATCCGTGCTTCTTATCATTATTAATATGCCTTTTGCAAACGAAAAAGTACCTCGTGAATGAATGAGTTCGTTACTAATACATAGTGTTGAACCGAGCGTAATATGACAATTATTTAGAGGATATTTAAAACCAGTCAGAGTCAGCTCATGTATTTCTTCAGAAAACGGTATGAAGGAGATATATCGCTTATTTTCATCCTTCTCAATATCATATTCACCAGGAGGGAACATTTGAATATGATTTTGTTTGTCTATCAGCCTAATTTTTATGTTCGTTTTTACACCTCTAAACAGAAGCTGAATGTTTCCTAAAAAATGATCAGCTCTGCCGCCTGTAATGCCGAAAATCTGAATGATATCCGGATGCTTTTCCAGCGCCCAATCAAGGGCGAGGTCTAAATCTGTTTGATCTTTTTCTGCTTGATACACATGAAGGGCGGGAGCGGCTTGTTCTATCCGCCGGCGTTCTTGTTCTGTTATGCTGTCAAAATCTCCGAAGGCTTCAACAGGAATGATCCCGGCATCTAAAAGAGTGACGGTGCCTTTGTCAACACCGATCCAAAGCGCGTGTTCATCCGAATAGCCGGTTAGATCGGGAATGAGATTATTCGGGCCTCCCGCAACGATATTAATTGTTTTCATCTCTGATTCCTTTCTCTGCATACAGGAAAAAGAGCTTAGGCTATTGTATGCCCAGCTCTTTTCTAAAGCTGTTTATTTATTTTCCTCTGATTTCAGAAATTGCTTTTTTGCGGTCAGACTGGCCATAAACAGCTGAACCGGCTACGAGTAAATTCGCGCCCGCTTCAATAACTAGCGGAGCGGTTTCTTTGTTGACGCCGCCGTCTACTTCAATTAAGAGATCTTTTTTTCCTTTTTCATCCGCCATTCGCTTAACCTCTTTTATTTTAGGAAGGACTGAATGAATAAATTTCTGTCCGCCGAACCCTGGGTTCACCGTCATTAATAGAACAAGGTCGAGATCATCGAAAACATGCTCGATGACTTGTACAGGAGTATGCGGGTTTAGAACAACACCGGCCTTCACTCCTTGCTCTTTAATAAGCTGGATGGTACGGTGCAGGTGCGGACATGCCTCAGCATGCACAGACAGGATATCTGCGCCGGCTTTCGCAAAAGCCGGGATATAGCGATCGGGCTCTTCTATCATTAAATGAACATCGAGCGGCAGATCCGTTACCGGCCGGACTGCTTCTACAATCAGCGGACCGATTGTGATATTCGGGACAAAATGGCCGTCCATAACATCAATATGAATATAATCAGCTCCGCCTTTTTCTACATCTTTAATCTCATTGCCTAAAGAAGCAAAATCAGCGGAAAGAATAGATGGTGCAACCTTTATCATTATGCTAATACCTCGGCTTTCTGTCTTTAATCTCCGTCATAAATTCAACATAATGGTCATAGCGGTACTGCTTTATTTCACCGTCTTCAACAGCTTGTTTCACCGCACATTTCGGCTCTTTTAGATGTAAACAGCCTCTAAATTTGCATGAAGAGCTTTTTTCTCTTATATCTGGGAAGGTATAGCCCAGTTCTTCTTCCTCAATGTCTGTAAATTCAAGCGAGCTGAAGCCTGGCGTATCCGCAACCAAGCCTCCGGACGTGTGTATCAGCTCCACGTGGCGGGTTGTGTGTTTCCCGCGGCCCAAATGCTCGGAAATCTCGTTTGTTCTTAATCCGAGCTCGGGACTGATCGCGTTGAGAAGCGAGGATTTTCCAACACCGGATTGACCGGCAAATACCGTTGTTTTATCCTGAAAATGCGGGATGATGTCCGCTAAACTGTCTTGGTCCTTAGAGGAGGTAAGATACACGTTATAACCAATATTCCGATAGTCTTCTGCGTAGGCTTGTATCGTATCTTCTGTATCTTGATCATCAATCAGATCCATTTTAGTAATGCATATGATCGGCTGAATATCATTGGCTTCGACGAGAACCAGGAAGCGGTCGAGCAACGCCGTGCTGAAAGAAGGCTGAACCGCTGAGAAAACAAGGACCGCTTGATCAACATTGCAAATTGGCGGCCTGATAAGCTCATTGGTTCTTTCTTTGATTTCCATCAAATATCCTTCTTTGTCATTTTCAGCCTGATACACAACGTAATCACCGACGAGAGGAGTAATTTTGTTCTTTCTGAAAATGCCTCTCCCTCTGCATTGTATTACTTTATCTGAATCCTCTGATTCATCCAGTACATAGTAAAAGCCGCTTAGCGCCTTAATAATTTTGCCCTCAGGCATATTTTCCCTCCTTGTTATTCATCTTTTGGATACTCAATGGTTTTGTAGCTGACAACTTTATTGTTTACCATTACTTGATAGTACCCTTTTTGGCCGGGTTCAATCTTTAGTTCGATCGTTCGTTCAGTCGGCTCTTTTATCTTAAATTCTTCGTAAGTGTCAGAGATGCTGTGATCCGCATCGTCAACCGCGATTTGCACTTGAAGTTCGTCCCCTTCATTTTCTGGTTCATAGGGGATCTCGACCTTTTCTTTCACTGTTTTCGCAGGTTTTTTCTCAGGTCCTAGAGAGAATGTCACTTCCACTTCATTTCCCGGCTTTACTGCCGTACCTGCTGCTGGTTTTTGTTTGACAACCTGTCCTTCTGGAACATCATCTGAGTATGCTTCTTTTTCTACAAGCTTCAATCCGTTGTCTTCCAGATATCCAGACGCCGCTTCTTTACTGTAGGTTTTCAAGTCTCTAAGCGTAATGTCTTCGGGGCCGATACTGACTGTGAGTTTAACTTGATCTTCACTCGGGACAAGCTCAGTCCCTGCTGAAGGATTTTGGTCAATGACAGTGCCCGCGTTTTTCTCGTCATTCACTTCATTTACCGTTACATGTTTAAACCCTTGGTCCTTCAGCGCTTTTTTTGCCTGGTCGACCGTTTGGCCTGTCACATCACCGATCTCCGTTTTTGCTTTTCCGGTGCTCTTATAAAGGGTGACCGTGGCGCCTTCTTTGACTGTGGTTTCCGCTTTGGGATCCGTTTTTACCATCAGGCCCTCTTCAATTTTTTCATCTGAGATTTCCAACACCTCGGAATCAACTTGTAAACCTTCTTTTTCCAAGAGGCCTGCTGCTTTTTCGTATTCCATTCCGGAGACATCAGGTATTTTGACATCCTTAGGCATAAAAAGCGACGGAAAAACAGTGACAGCAAGAATTCCGGCCGTGATAAAAACGAGACATATCGTGAGCAAAACCCACGGCCACTTTTTTCTTTTGCCGTTTTTCTTTGTTTTATTTTCTTGTGCGGTTGTCAATTCAGCTTCTTTTTCGCCAGCAGCTTTAGCGAGTTCTTCATCTTTAATGATCGGTATCGCTTTTGTCATCTCTTCATCTTCTTGAATCGTAAATCTCTTTTCATTGAGTCTGTCAGCATCAAAAGCGGTTTTTATGTCAGCTTCCATGTCTTCAGCCGTTTCGTAGCGATGAAAAGGGTCTTTGGCCGTTGCCTTTAGTATGATGTTTTCAACGCTTTGGGGGACTGACGGGTTCCACCTTCTAGTCGAAGGAGTTTCCGCTTGAAGATGCTTCAAGGCGATGCTGACTGCTGACTCTCCGTCAAACGGAATACGGCCCGTTAAAAGCTCAAATAGAACGATTCCAAGGGCATAAATATCCGATTTTTTTGTCGCTAAGCCGCCCCGGGCCTGTTCAGGTGATAAGTAGTGGACTGAGCCCAGGACAGAATTGGTATGGGTGATTGTGGTCGAACTTAATGCCGTCGCAATTCCAAAATCCGTTACTTTGATATTCCCCATGTGGTCAATCAAAATGTTATGCGGCTTGATATCTCTGTGAACAATCTGGTTTTGATGGGCATGAGCAATGGCTGAGACAATTTGCTCCATAATGTTCAGCGCTTCTTTAGGGTGAAGCGGCCCATTTGCTGTTATGTATTCTTTAAGCGTCATGCCTTCGACGTATTCCATGACAATATAATAAATATCATCTTCCTCGCCCAAGTCGTAAATGCTGACAATATTCGGGTGATCGAGGCTTGATGCGGATTGGGCTTCTCTGCGGAAACGCCTGATAAATTCATTGTCATTTGCATAGTCAAACCGCAGGATTTTGATCGCGACTTCACGGTCTAGAATAATATCCTCAGCTAAATACACGTTGGCCATTCCCCCGCCGCCTATGACGCGGAGAATTTGGTAACGCCCGCTGATCCGCTTGCCGATTAGCACTGATCTTCACCCTCTTCAACATGTAAAGCAAGCTCAAGCAAAACTGCTGTAATGTTGTCTTCTCCGCCATTCTGATTGGCTTTGTCCACAAGCAGGTTTACTTTTTCCTGAGGAGCTGAATCGCTTTGCAGGATGTCTTTTAACTCAGTGCCTTCCACTTTATTCGTCAGTCCGTCAGAACACAAAAGCAGTTTGTCTCCGGGTTCGATGTCAAAGGAACGTGTGTCGATGCTGACTGACTGGTCTGTTCCAAGCGCCTTCGTCAACACATTTTTTCGCGGATGATGTTCAGCATCTTCTCTGGAAATCTCTCCAGTACGAACCAGTTCATTTACAAGCGAATGGTCTTCTGTCACTTGAATGAAATCATCGTCCTGAAGCAAATAGCATCTGCTGTCACCGATATGGGCAACAGAAACCGTTTTCCCCGTAAATAGCGCACATACAATCGTCGTCCCCATGCCTTGGCATTCTTCGTGGGCTTGAGCGTGATCGTATATTTTGCTGTTTACTGAAAGAATCTGTTCAATGAGCCATTTTTCACATTCCGAGGGCGCTTGTGGAATTGTCTCTGCTTCATTCCATTTCTCCCCCATGGCTTTCACAGCCATCTTGCTCGCAACATCTCCAGCAAGATGGCCGCCCATGCCATCAGCGACAACCGCTAATACAAATTCATCTTTCCCCTTGAATATCCCCGCATCATCTTCATTATGCTGGCGGATTTTTCCTGTATCTGTTTTTAAGGCTGTTAACAACCCTCATCACCTCGTCTCGTCTTGACGCTCCTTCGCGCGAAGCTGACCGCAGGCTGCGTCAATATCATGTCCTTGCTCTCTTCGGATTGTGACATTTACTCCACGGGATTTCAATGTTTTTTCAAAAGCGAAAATCTGATCACGCGGTGTGCGCACATAGTCCCGTTCAGGCACGTAGTTTACCGGAATCAAGTTCACGTGGCATTTGACTCCTTCCAGCAAGTCGGCAAGCTCTTCGGCGTGTTCCACCTGGTCGTTTACGCCTCCAAACAGACCGTATTCAAAGCTGATGCGACGTCCCGTTTTATTAATATAATATTTAACGGCTTCCATGAGATCAGGCAGTTTATAGGCTCTGTTAATCGGCATCAAACGGCTTCTGATTTCTGTGTTCGGCGCGTGCAGAGAAATTGCAAAGTTAATCTGCATTTTCTGATCAGCAAATTCGTAAATTTTCGGGATGATTCCGCTCGTAGAGACCGTAATATGGCGAGCACCGATATTCAGGCCCTTGTCATGGTTAATGATTTTCAAGAAAGCGAGCATTTCGTTAAAGTTATCAAAAGGTTCACCGATTCCCATGATCACGACAGAGCTGACGCGTTCATCCGTTTCATCAAGAGCTTTTTGCACTTTAACTACTTGAGCGACAATTTCACCTGCTTCAAGGTTTCGTTTTAAGCCTCCAAGCGTTGACGCGCAGAATGTGCAGCCAATACGGCAGCCGACTTGTGTCGTTACACATACAGAATTGCCATACTCGTGTCTCATTAAAACGGTTTCGATGGTATAACCGTCATGAAGCTCAAACAAAAACTTCATCGTACCGTCTTGAGAGGTTTGTTTAACAGCCGTTTTCAGCGTTGTTAACACAAAGTGAGTGTTTAATTTCTCACGCAGATCCTTTGACAGGTTTGTCATTTCTTCAAAAGAAGATACGCGTTTTTCATATAGCCATTCAAAGATCTGAGCTGCCCGGAACGGTTTCTCCCCGTTGTCTGTCAGCCATTGTTTGATTTCATCTAATTCAAAAGAATAAATAGACGGACGCTCTGTCCGCAACTCTTTTCTTACTTTTGTTTTATTAAGTTCTGCCATTGCTTATCCCTTCTTTCTCATGCTGCAAATAAAGAAACCATCTGTTCCGAAATAATGAGGAAGGATTTGCAGCCTTCCATCCCGAACAAAGGGTCTCGCCTTTTCGGGCAGCCGCTTTTCAAGAGACAAATCGGGTTCAAAATCAGGATGTTCTTGTATAAACGCATGTATTACTTCATCATTTTCTGTCCGGTCCATTGTACACGTACTGTAGACAAGAGTGCCACCTTTTTTTACTAATGGTGCGATTTCCCTCAGGATCGACAGCTGGATTTCAGCTAGACGCGCGCTGTCATCAGGCTTTTTCGTGTATTTCATGTCCGGCTTTCTTCTGATAACGCCGAAACCAGAGCACGGGGCATCAACCAATATCCGGTCAAACTGTTCGTTTTCAAACGTTTCCCCTGCTTTTCTTGCATCCATTGTCTCCGCATGAATGATTGTCAGGCCAAGACGGTCTGCCGCTTCTTTGATCAACTTCACTTTATGTTTGTGAAGATCAAGCGACGTAACGCTCCCCTTGTTCTTCATTAATTCTGCGATATGAGCCGATTTGCCGCCAGGCGCCGCACACGCGTCAAGCACTGTTTCATCAGGCTTAGGATCAAGGGCGCGGGCGACGAGCATGGAGCTCTCATCCTGGATGGATACTTCGCCGTTTTGGAAGAAATGAGTTCCGGCAATTGATCCCTTTAAGAGCTTCACAGCATCCTCAGCGAGATCGCCTTTTTCAACTTCGATTCCCTCAGCAGCCATTTGATCAAGCAGCTCAGCTCTGTCTGCTTTCATTTGATTGACACGCAGCGTTTGCTTCGGCGGTAGGAGGTGGATACGGCAAATCTTTTCCGCCGCGTCAAACCCATACGCATCCGCCCACTCTTTCACAAGCCATTCCGGATGGCTTGTTTCTGTCGCCAGCCGACGTACAGGATCTTCGATGGCGTCAAAGGTTGGAACACCTTCGCGCTGGATAGAACGAAGCACGCCATTGACAAAAGAAGCAATGCCTTTGTGTCCGCGGATTTTAGCAATCTCAACCGCTTCATGGATGGCTGCCCTATCTGGAATCTTCTCCAAATATTCCATTTGATATAAGGATAGGCGAAGAAGCTGAATCACCCACGGCTTTACCTTTTGAGGCTTATTGATAAATGGTTTAAGCATATAATCAAGCGCGATTTTGTTTTGTAATGTCCCATAGACAAGTTCAGTCAAAAGCCCTCTGTCCTGATCACTCAGTTCATTTGATTTAATGACCGATTTCAGCAGCAGATTGCTGTATGCCTGGTTTTGTTCTAATTTGATGAGCGCTTCAAGGGCGATGTCACGAACACTAGTTTTTTTCATTATTTACTCCTAACACATCTCCGGCTTCAACATGAGCGCCCCGCACAAAGTCCTCGCCTTTCATGCGTTTTTTGCCGGCCGGCTGAAGCTCAGTTAATAACAGGGCCGTATCATTACCTGTGGAAACGATAATCCCTTCCTTTTCAACTGCAACGACTGTGCCGGGCTCAGCTGTTGTAGGTGCTTGTGTTTTTTTCGACGCCCACACTTTTAAGTTTTGTCCGTTTAGAGTTGTATAAGCAACAGGCCATGGATTTAATCCGCGGATCTGGTTGTAAAGCTCTTCGCCCGTTCTGGACCAGTCGAGCAGTTCTTGCTCTCTTTTGATATTAGGCGCGTACGTCGCTTTCTCTTCATCTTGCTTTTCGGGTGATATGCTGCCGGCAATGACGTTTGGAACCGTTTCAGACAATAGCTTCGCCCCAGCAACGCTTAATTTATCGTGCAGCATTCCGACATTATCGGTTTCTTCAATGTTCACTTCCACTTTTGAGATCATGTCCCCGGCATCCAATTTTTCTACCATATACATAATGGTAACCCCGGTTTTCTTCTTTCCCTGCAAAATAGAGTAATGGATCGGAGCCCCGCCGCGCAGTTCCGGCAAAAGAGACGCGTGAACGTTAATGCAGCCGTATTTCGGGCTGTCGAGAAGCTCCTTAGGCAAAATTTGTCCGAATGCCGCCGTTACAATAAGGTCAGGCTTTAATGCCAGCACTTTTTCAATTTCTTCTTTCAATCTGACTTTTTCCGGCTGAAGAACCGGGATGCCGTGACGCAATGCCTCTTCCTTGACCGGAGGAGGTGTCATCACTTTTTTTCTGCCTTTCGGACGGTCCGGCTGTGTGACGACCCCCACTACTTCATATCCGTCCTCAATCAAGGTTCTTAAAACAGGAACTGAAAAATCCGGCGTCCCCATAAATACGATTCTCGTCATCAAATCATCCTTCCATATCCGCTAGTTCATCTTCTGTATAGTATTTACTGATTTTAGATGTAAACAGCACACCGTCTAAGTGGTCCATCTCGTGCTGCACGGCTCTCGCCAGAAAGCCTCGCGCTTCCAGAATGAACGGTTTTCCCTGACGGTTAAACGCACGCACTTTGACATAATCAGCACGTGTAACATCACCATAGACGCCAGGAAAGCTCAGGCATCCTTCAATTCCGGTTTGCTCACCGCTTTTCTCTAAAATTTCAGGATTAACGAGATCAATTCTGCCTCTGTCATCCCCGATATCTACGACAGCCACTCTTTTTAAGACGCCGATTTGCGGCGCCGCCAGTCCGACTCCATCCATTTCAAGCATGGTGTCGTACATATCATCAAGCAGTTTTCTTAGCTTTTTATCAAAAACAGTCACGCTTTCCGTCGGTGTTTCCAAAACCTCCGCCGGATGTGTGACGACCTTTTTTACTGCCAATTTGTTACCCTCCAAGACGTGAGATCTTACATCATCATATAAGGATTCATATCAATTGAAATCATTACATGCTTTTGTTCAATTTCGCGTTTATAATGTTCCAGTATCTTCTTCAATAAAGCGGATAACTGGGTTTCCTGTTTGTATTTTATCACGCATTGATAGCGATATCTATCTTTGATCCTGGCTATCGGCGACGCGCTAGGCCCGAGAATTTTCGTGTCAGCTCCGCAGTTTACTTTCAAAAAATGAGCGATTTTTTCAGCTGTAACCGCTGCTTTCGCCACTTCCTCATGAGAAACCGTCACAAGAGCCAAAAAGTAGTAGGGCGGATAGGATTGCTCTCTCCTGTGCGCCATTTCATGCTGATAGAACGTTTCATAATCATGCGTTTTCGTCAGCTGGATACTGTAGTGGGACGGTGTATACGTTTGAATGGTGACATGGCCGGGCTTTTCATGCCTGCCTGCCCGGCCGCTGACTTGCGTTAACAGCTGAAATGTTTTTTCAGCCGATCTGAAATCAGGAATATGAAGTGTTGTATCGGCACTTAACACTCCGACAAGCGTGACATTCGGAAAATCAAGTCCTTTCGCGATCATTTGCGTTCCGAGAAGAATATCCGCTTTTCCTTCTCCGAAAGCTGACAGTAGTTTTTCATGGGCGCCTTTCCTTGATGTCGTGTCAACATCCATCCGAATCACTCTCGCATTTGGCAGCACTTTTGTCAGCTCTTCCTCCACTCGCTGTGTTCCCGTTCCGAAAAAGCGGATATGCTCGCTTGCGCATTCAGGACAAGTATGCGGAACAGGCTCTTCATGTCCGCAATAATGACATTTCAGTCTTTGGCCATAACGATGATACGTCATGGAAATGTCGCAGTGCGGACATTGCGGGACATAGCCGCAATCCCTGCACATCACAAAGGAAGAATAGCCTCTTTTATTTAAAAACAGCACCGCCTGCTCACCCTTGGCAATCGTTTCTTCAAGCTTTTCCATCAATTCAACAGAAAACATCGAGCGATTGCCGCTTCGAAGCTCCTCTCTCATATCGACAAGCGAAACCTCAGGCATCACTTGATGGTTAACGCGGTGCTTCAGTGAGAGAAGCTCGTACACGCCCTTTTGCGCCCGTGCATATGACTCTAATGTCGGCGTAGCACTGCCTAATACAACCGGGCAGCTGTGATGCTCAGCCCGCTTGATTGCCACCTCTTTAGCGTGATAGCGCGGCATTTCTTCCTGTTTATAAGAAGACTCGTGCTCTTCATCGATGATAATCATTCCGAGATTTTCAAACGGAGCAAAAATTGCGGATCTGGCACCGACGACAAGCCGTACTTCCTTCCGGTGGATTTTACGCCACTCGTCATATTTTTCCCCTGTGGATAAACCGCTGTGCATGACTGCCACCTTGGAGCCGAAGCGGCCCTTAAAGCGATTGACCATTTGCGGCGTCAGCGATATTTCCGGTACGAGGACGATGGCTTCTTTTCCTTTCGCCAGTACTTTTTCAATTGATTGCAGATAAATTTCCGTTTTTCCGCTGCCTGTCACGCCGTGAAGGAGGAACACTTTATGCTCATCCTTATCCAATGTCTCGCGTATGGGCTCAAAGGCAGCTCTCTGTTCGTCTGTCAGTGGCAGCGGCTCTGTTTTTTTGAACATTTTATCCTGATAGGGATCTCTGTAGACCTCTTCATAGCTTTCCCTCAAAAGCCCTTTTTGGATAAGGGTTTTGATGGTCGCAGAGCTCGCGTCCGTTCTTTTGCACAAGTCCGCCGCAGGGATTTTCACACCTTCTGGCTCAGAGATGAAAAAGTGAAGAATCGCCTGCTGCTTGGCTGCTTGACGGGACAATCCCTCAGCCTGCTTAGCAAGCTCTTCTTTACTCGCATTTGCCTGAATATGCCTCACCATTTTTTTATTTGTTTTTTGCGCGACTTTATAGGTTACGTCTATGCTCCCTTTTTGAACATGCTTTTGAATCAGTTTCAACGTATTATGATCGGGTATATCTGAATACAGCAGCGTCTTTGTTTCAGAAAACAGCCGCTCCACTTGCGGCGGAAGCTCAGCTCCGTTTGCAATTTTTAATTCTTTTTCATATTTTGCCTTTAATGCGGCAGGCAGCATTGCTTGAAGTGCCGTTATTTTAAAAGACAGCGTTTTGTCGGACAGCCATGATGACAGATCCATAAGCTCCTCTGTCAGAACAGGTGTAAGATCTAATAAATCCTCTACTTCCTTGACAGATTTCCCCGATAGGTCAGATGCTTCTTTGACTGCTGTTACAAACCCCTGAATCTTTCGGGGGCCAAACGGAACAATGACCCGCATCCCCGTTTTGATCATACCCTTGAGATGGTCTGGGATTTTGTAATCAAAAGGCCTGTCTATATTTTTGGTGCTGACATCCACGATGACCTCTGCAAAATTCATGTTCTTTCTCCGGTTTGTTTTGAGAGGGCTGCGATCTCCTGAAGAATTTCAAACGAAACATCGAGCTTAGACATGATCGGAAGTTCGCGCTTATGCCCGTCTTTGAAAAAGATTGTCACAATATTCGTATCAGCACCAAAACCGGCCCCATTTGCTTTCACATCATTTGCCACAATCATATCAAGATTTTTAGCGGCGAGCTTTTTACGTGCATAGTGTTCAATGTCTTGTGTTTCAGCGGCAAATCCGACTAAAATCTGCTCTTTCTTTTTCTCGCCCAATTCTTTCAAAATATCGACCGTTCTTTTCAGTTCTAAGGTCATACCGCCGTCTTGTTTTTTCATTTTATGGTCAAATACTGTTTTTGGCGTAAAATCGGCTACCGCAGCTGTTTTGATGACAATATCGCTTGCTTCATACACAGAGAGCACAGCTTCGTGCATATCCGCAGCCGATTGAACAGGGATAAACTGAGCAAGTCCTTTAGGCTGATCAAGTGAAACAGGGCCTGAAATTAAGGTTACCCGTGCGCCGAGCCGGACGGCAGCCTCCGCTAATGCGTAGCCCATTTTGCCCGTCGATTTATTGGTAAAAAACCGGACAGGATCAACCGCTTCCCGCGTTGGGCCGGCTGTAATGACCACACGTTTGCCTTCTAAAGGAGCGGATGTTTCATCAGCAAAATGTTTTTCGGCCAGTTTTACGATATTTTCAGGCTCTTCCAATCTTCCTTTTCCGACGTAACCGCATGCTAAATAGCCCTCACTCGGCTCAATAAAACGATAACCGTCCTGATACAATACAGAAATATTTCGTTTGACTGCCGGGTGGTCATACATATGAACGTTCATCGCCGGCGCGATCCAAACGGGAGCCGTCGCTGCCAACAATGTTGTCGTCAGCATATCATCAGCGATGCCGTTAGCCAGTTTTCCAATCACATTAGCCGTAGCCGGCGCCACGATAATCAAGTCGGCCCAGTCTGCGGCGTCGATATGAGAAATGACTCTTGGATTTTGTTCTTTAAATGTATCTGTATAGACTTCGTGGCGGCTCAATGCCTGAAATGTCAGCGGTGAAACGAATCGGCAAGCTGATTCAGTCATAATCACTTTCACATTTGCTCCTGCCTGAACCAGCTTGCTCGTTAACGCACAGGCTTTATAAACAGCGATGCCTCCGCTCACGCAAAGTAACACATTTCGATTGTTAAGCAATGAATTCTCCCCCTCTGCACTTTACAAAACCGCACGGAAAAAAATAACAACCTACATGATATAGGTTGCTACTTGTGCTACTATTCGCGGTCTTCCTTTTCAAACGAAAGCAGGCCTGCATCAATTTCTTCTAAAGCTTTGCCTACATATTTGTGTGAAATCGTATGTTCAATCATTTGGTCTTTTTTGATTTGCATTTCACGGGCACGTCTCGCAGAAACAGTCACGAGCGTGTATTTGGAATCTAATTTATTCATTAAAGAATCAATTGACGGATCTAACATTGATTATTCAACCTCCAGCATTTTCTTATATCTTGGTGCAACACGTTCACGCTTCAAATGTTCAGCAAGAACGATTGCTTTGATTTTATCGCAAGCCGTTTCTACATTATCGTTTTCAACGACATAATCATAAGCATCCATCATTTCAATCTCAGCTTTTGCGGCTTTCATTCGATTTTCAATCAGAGCGTCTGTTTCTGTGCCTCGTGTCACGATTCTGTTCTTCAGTTCAGAAAGGCTTGGAGGCGCAAGGAAAATAAACAGGCCTTCCGGGAAAGCATTTCTCACTTGAAGAGCCCCTTGGACTTCAATTTCTAAAAAGACGTCTTTTCCATCTTGAAGCGTCTGTTCAACATAATCGACAGGCGTGCCGTAATAATTGCCGACATACTCTGCCCATTCAAGCAGCTTGTTGTCCGCAATCATTTGCTCGAATTCGTCTCTTGTTTTGAAAAAATAATCGACTCCGTTCACTTCGCCCTCTCTTGGACTTCTAGTGGTTACTGAAATCGAATATTCAAATTTTGTGTCTTCCTGCGAAAAAATCGCTTGCCGAACCGTTCCTTTACCAACTCCTGAGGGACCTGAGAGAACGATTAATAACCCTCTTTCTTTCATGCGGCAATTACCCCTGCCCTTCATCCATAATTTCTTCTTTAACAGAAAGTCTGTGTGCAACTGTCTCAGGCTGGACGGCAGATAAGATAATGTGATCACTATCCATGACGACAACTGCACGGGTTCTTCGTCCGTATGTAGCGTCAATTAGCATTCCGCGGTCTCTTGCATCCTGGATCATTCGTTTGATTGGCGCAGACTCCGGGCTGACAATCGAAATCATCCGATTGGCGGAGATTATATTGCCAAATCCGATATTAATCAGTTTAATCGTCATCTTCTACGTTCCCCCTGTAAAATAGACGTCTCTAGTTTAGCCTAGTAAGACCGTCTGTAAACAATACGCACAGTCACTATTCTATATTTTGCACTTGTTCTTTTATTTTTTCAATAGAACTTTTCATTTCAACGACAAGCTTTGTGATCTGATGATCATTTGCTTTTGAGCCGATCGTATTTGCTTCCCGATTGAGCTCCTGAACGAGAAAGTCGAGTTTGCGCCCGACAGCTCCGCCACTAGCTAATATATCACGAAACTGGGCGAAGTGGCTCTTCAGCCTGGTAATCTCTTCAGTAATATCAGAGCGGTCTGCAAAAATAGCGCATTCTGTTACAAGCCGGCTCTCGTCTAATACATCTTCAGTCCATTCTTTGATTCTGGCGTACAGCCGTTCCCGGTAACGAGATACGACATCTGCAGCAAGCAATTCAGTTTCTCTCACCAGCTCATCAAGCTGATCAATATGCATCAGGCAGTCTTTCGCTAAGAGCAGCCCCTCTTTTTCACGCATTTCACAGAGACCTTTTACCGCTTCCTCTGCAGCATCGGTGATCAATGCCTCCAGCTTGTCATTTTGCGTCTGTTCTTCATGAACCTGGACGACGTGATCAAGCTTAAAGAAATCCATCACATCGGGCTCAGCAGACAATTGATACCGCTTCTTCATATCTCTCGCAGCTGCGACAAACTCATCGAGCAGCGGCCAATCAATCTCAAGCTTTTTCTCAACAAGCATATCACTGTCAACAGATACGAAAAGCTCAATTCTTCCGCGCTGGATATGCTGCAGAATGGTCTGTTTCAGCTTATCTTCAAAATATAGCAAAGGCCTTGGCAAACGAGCGTTCACTTCTTTAAATCTGTAGTTTACGGATTTAAGTTCTACGCTTACAGAGAGATCATCTTGTGTTTTGCTTGCACTGCCGAAGCCTGTCATACTTCGTATCATTTTAAAACACCCAATTCTTCCCTGTTCTCATAATAAAAGGGCAATAGACATGCTATTACCCCTAAGATTATATCATATGGATTTATTTTTTTCTTGTTAAAAGTGACCCCGCCAGCAAAAAAGTAGGGATGGCGGACATACCGATGACGAGCATCCAGTCTCCCGGGGTGATGGCTACGGTATGGAAAATCGGCTGAAGCGGCGGATAGTAGATCACGACAAGCATCAGCAAAATGGATGACAATACCGCACCGATTAAATACAGGTTTTGAAACGGATTTCTGGAGAAAACAGAAGTCTCGCTTCGACAGTCAAAAACGTGAATAAGCTGAGCCAGCACCAATGTTGCAAATGCGATCGTCTGGGCATAAGCCAAATTTTCCGGGTTGCGGTGGTACACAATGATAAATGCTAAAATAGTGGCAGCTCCGATTAAAAATCCTCTGGAGACGACCTTCCACCCTAGCTTGCGGGCAAATACCCCTTCTTTCGGATGACGGGGCTTGCGCTTCATTACGTCTCCTTCCGGCTGATCCATGCCGAGCGCCATTGCCGGCAATCCGTCCGTCACCAAGTTGACCCACAAAATCTGAATCGGAACGAGCGGCAAAGGAAGGGCGAGGAGCATCGCAAACAGCATGACAAGGATTTCTCCTACATTAGAAGCCAACAGGTATCTAATAAACTTTCTGATATTTTCGTAGATGTTCCTGCCTTCTTTTATCGCTGATTTAATCGTCGCAAAATTATCATCCACGAGCACAAGAGATGATGCTTCTTTAGCCACATCTGTCCCGGTAATGCCCATAGAGACGCCGATATCAGCTTGTTTAATGGCAGGGGCATCATTGACGCCGTCTCCCGTCATCGCCACGATATGCCCGTTCTCCTGATAGGCTTTTACGATTTTCAGTTTATGCTCAGGAGAAACGCGGGCAAATACATACACATCCTCTACTACATTAGAAAGCTCTTCTTGAGAAAGTTCATTCAGCATTTTCCCATCCATAATTTTTCCGCTTTTCGGAAGGAGGCGCAGATCTTTCGCTATCGCTTTAGCGGTCTCCACATGATCACCTGTAATCATGACGGTCTTAATTCCCGCTTCACGGCACTCTTTAATCGCCTGTCTGACTTCCGGTCGCGGCGGGTCAATGATACCTGAAAGGCCGAGCATCGTCAGATCTTTTTCCGCCTGCTCCATTGACGGTGTTTCGCCTGCTTTTATCGGCCTGTAGGCGACCGCTATCGTTCTGAGCGCCTGAGATGCCAAATGTCTTAATACCGCCTCTGTTTCTGCTCTTCTTTCATTTGAAAAAAGAGCGGCTGAGCCGTCATAATAAATACGGGAAGATCGCTGCATCAGTACATCCGGTGCACCTTTTGTAATGATATAGCGCTTTCTGTCCTGATCCTCTACGATGACAGTCATCATTTTCCGTGCAGAATCAAAAGGAAATTCTTCAATCACCCTGTAGTTTGATTCTACAAACTCCTTTGAAAAACCGCCTTTTCTTGCCGCGGTGAGCAGCGCCCCCTCTGTCGGGTCTCCGTCAAGCACATATTCACCGTCTCTTTTCTCAATATTGGAGTTGTTACAGAGCGCCCCGAACAAAAGCATCTGCTGAAGCGGCTTATGTTCATTGATACTGACCTCTTTTTCGTTCAGTGTGAAGCTTCCTTTCGGTTCATACCCGGCCCCTGTCACTCTCCATATTTTCCCTCCGGACCACACATGTGTCACCGTCATTTTGTTTTGGGTCATTGTCCCTGTTTTATCTGAACAAATGATAGACGCACACCCAAGCGTTTCAACAGCAGGAAGCTTTCTAACAATGGATTTTTGTTTAATCATCCGCTGTACACCAAGCGAGAGCGCCACGGTGACAATCGCCGGCAGCCCCTCTGGAATGGCGGCTACCGCTAATGAGACACCCGCTAAAAACATGCTGTACAGATCATGCCCCTGAATAACACCGACAGCAACAACAAGAACGGTCAGAAGCAATGCAACAACAATCAAAATCTTCCCAAGCTGCTCCAATCTTCTTTGCAGCGGGGTTGACAGCGTCCCTGCCGATTCAAGCATGTCGGCAATTTTCCCCATTGCTGTATTCATCCCTGTCCCGACGACAACCCCGACACCGCTGCCGCGGGTCACAATCGTTCCCATAAATGCCATATTGGTAATATCGCCAAGTGAAACATCCGGTTTTTTCAGTTTATCAGCCTGCTTCACAACCGGGATTGATTCCCCGGTGAGCGCTGATTCTTCTATTTCAAGGCTTCTCGCTTCAACAATTCGAACGTCCGCGCCAATCCTGTCCCCGCTTGTAAATTTCACAATATCCCCCGGCACAAGTTCCTTAGAAGGAATCTTTGTCCAGCTTCCTTCCCTGAGTGCCATGACATGCGGTGTTGAAAGCTCTTTTAAAGCTTGAAGAGATTGCTCAGCTCGCCTTTCTTGAAAGAAACCGAGTATGCCATTCACAAACACAATCGCAATAATCGCAACCGCATCTACATATTCACCAAGAAATCCTGAGATTAACGTTGCCGCCAGAAGCACAAGCACCATAAAATCTTTGAACTGCGCGAAAAACAAGAGAAGCGCTGACGTTTTTTTCCCTTCTTGCAGCTCGTTTGGCCCATGCTTGTCAAGGCGTTTTTTCACTTCTTTTTCTGTTAATCCTTGTTTCATGGACGTATTGGTTGCTTCTAGTAAATCTGTTTGTCCCATTTCATGAAACTTCATTCCGCTCGTCCACTCCCCTGCTCTCTTATAGAGATATCACTCTATAAGCATGCTTATTCTGACTCGTCCCATTTCATGCTATAATTATCGAATGCAGGAAGAATGAGAGGGTGTATTGCATATGTCGTTTGATGGCATGTTTACATACGGAATGACACACGAACTTAACGAGAAAATAATGGGTGGACGAATTACAAAAGTCCATCAGCCATATAAGCACGATGTGATTTTCCACATCCGTGCCAAGGGAAAAAACCAAAAACTATTATTATCGGCACATCCGAGCTATTCACGGGTGCATATCACGACACAAGCCTATGAAAATCCAAGTGAACCGCCAATGTTTTGCATGCTGCTGAGAAAGCATATCGAAGGCGGATTCATTGAGAAAATCGAACAAGCGGGCTTAGACCGCATTATGATTTTTCATATCAAAAGCCGAAACGAAATTGGCGATGAAACCGCACGAAAGCTTTATGTAGAAATTATGGGCCGCCACAGCAATATTATTTTGACCGATGCTGCAGAAAATGTGATCATCGACGGACTTAAGCATTTATCGCCGTCAATGAACAGCTACCGTACAGTACTGCCCGGCCAAGATTATAAGCTTCCGCCTGCCCAGGACAAAATATCACCGCTTGAGGCGTCAGAAGATGATATTTTGCGTCACCTCAGTTTTCAAGAAGGACGGCTTGATAAACAAATTGTCGACCACTTTTCAGGGGTGTCTCCGCTTTTCGCCAAAGAAGCGGTTCACAGAGCTGGCCTCGCCAACAAAATCACACTGCCAAAAGCGTTGCTGGCACTGTTTGCCGAAGTAAAAGAGCACCGTTTCATTCCCAACATTACGACTGTAAACGGCAAGGAATATTTTTATCTGCTGGAGCTGACTCATCTAAAAGGCGAAGCGCGCCGTTTTGATTCATTAAGCGACCTGCTCGACCGTTTTTATTTCGGAAAAGCTGAACGAGACCGGGTCAAACAGCAGGCTCAAGATCTCGAGCGGTTTGTTGTCAACGAACGGAAGAAAAATGCCAACAAAATCAAAAAATTAGAGAAAACACTGGAGTATTCGGAAAATGCGAAGGAATTCCAGCTTTACGGGGAGCTTTTAACCGCTAATTTATATATGCTGAAAAAAGGTGATAAACAGGCTGAGGTCATCAACTATTATGATGAAGAAAGCCCGACGATCACGATTCCTTTAAACCCGAACAAAACACCTTCCGAAAATGCCCAGGCCTACTTTACGAAGTATCAGAAAGCGAAAAATTCGGTCGCGGTTGTAGCGGAGCAAATCAGGCTGGCACAGGAAGAGATCGAATACTTCGATCAGCTGATTCAGCAGCTTTCCTCCGCTTCTCCCCGGGATATCAGCGAAATCAGGGAAGAGCTTGTAGAGGGCAAATATTTACGCCCTAAACAGCAAAAAGGCCAGAAAAAGCAAAAAACGCACAACCCGGTGTTAGAAACATACGAATCCTCCTCTGGACTGATGATTTTAGTGGGGAAGAACAATCGCCAAAATGAATATTTAACGACAAGAGCGGCTGCCAGAGATGATATTTGGCTTCACACGAAGGACATTCCTGGCTCCCACGTTGTGATCAGAAGCAGCGAACCGGATGAGCAAACAATCATTGAAGCCGCGACAATTGCAGCTTATTTTTCAAAAGCTAAAGATTCAAGCTCCGTGCCTGTAGATTATACAAAAATCAGGCATGTCAAAAAACCGAACGGCGCGAAACCCGGTTTCGTCACCTATGACAGCCAGCATACCGTCTTTGTCACGCCAGATGCTGATACTGTCATCAAGCTGAAAAAAAGCTGAGCCGCATAAAGAAAAGCCAGAGCATTATTATGCTCTGGCTTATTTCTTTCTTCTCAATTGATAAAGCCTATCCACTTCAGCAACAAATTCGCCGTCAATCAGCTTATCCATGTTTTCAGCAAGCTCTTTTGTGTGCTTTGGACTGGCTCCGCTTGTAGAAACGGACACCGTGACATACCCTCTTTTTACGATTTTCGGCATATATACATTGCCAAGCTCAGCGTCACTGACACAATTGACAAGCTGAAAAGGCGAAGCGGATTGGGCAATTTCTTTGTTCACTGCCGCATCATCCGTCGCGGCAATAATGAAAAAAGCATTGAGATAATCTTCTTTTTCGATCGTCCGTTTTTTCCATTTGATGCGTTGATCTTCTGCCATTTGCTTGATTTCCGGTTCAACATCCGGACTGACAAGCGTTATATCAGCTCCTTCAGAAATCACCGTTTTCAGTCTTCTGAGAGCGATGCTGCCGCCCCCCGCAATGACGACCTTCTTCTTTTCCAGGCTAATGTGCAGCGGAAGCATATGAACCTCCGTCAAAATCAAATTGTCCCTCAGGGTTTGCCGCAGTTTCTTTCACACGGTTTAAAAATGCGCTTTTCACATAAGGGTGGAAACCGATATAAGAAGAAAGATAGACATTCGGATTATGAGCTTTTAATGTCTGAACCTCTCGTTCAATTTCATTCATCAGCATACCCGTAAAGAGCAAATACGGAACGATAAAGGTTGTTGTGCCGTCATCTTTTTCAAGTTCTGAAAAAACCTCTTTGTAATTCGGGCCGCATGCTGTCAAAAAGCACGGAATGACTTCCTTGACTGGAACCATTTCCTGAAGAAGATGAGCAATGCCAGTCACGTCTCTTTTGACATCTGGATCTGAACTTCCCCTTCCAATGAGCACCACTCTGGCATTTTCATACGGAACACCAATGTCTTTCATTCGATGATATACAGCCTTGACTACTTCTTCGTCAATCCCGATCGGCTTTCCGTATGATATATGGACTGACGGATATCGGGATGCAGCACGCGCAATTTCTTTCGGAATATCATGTTTTGCATGCGCAGCTGTTAAAAGAAGCAGAGGCACCACTGCGATATGAGTGGCGCCTTGCTTCACACATGCTTCAAATCCTGTCTCAATTGTCGGCTCCTGAAGCTCTAAAAAGCTGATTTCTTGTACTGGCACAGAGATGTGTGCCTTACACCCTTCCAAAAAGGCTGCGGCTTCTTGCTGAGCTTTTTTGACCCGGCTGCCGTGGCCGACATATAAAATTGCTTGTTTCATTTTACAACGCCTCGCTTAAATCTTGTTTTTTCAGTTCAGATTCAAACCATTCCAGCTTATAGTGATAATTTACAACATTTCCAATGACAATTAAACTCGGATTTGTAATGTTTTCTTTTATCACTGTTTCTGAAAGGGTGTCAACTGTACAAAAAACAGATTTTTGCTTGTCCGTTGTTCCCCAATGAATAAAGGCTGCCGGCGTAGAACCGTCCCGGCCGTTTTCAAGGAGTTTTCTTTCAATCTGCTGCACGTTTTTGATACCCATATAGATGACAAGTGTATCAATTCCTGTAGCCAGCGCTTTCCACTTTTCCTCAAAATCTTCATCACTTTTATAATGACCCGTTACAAATGCGACGTTAGAGCCCGCATCCCGATGAGTAACAGGAATCCCGGCATAAGCGGCTGCCGCGATTCCTGACGTAATGCCAGGGATGATTTCAAACGGTATGCCATTTTCAGAGAGGCATTCCGCTTCTTCCCCTCCCCTGCCGAACACAAAAGGGTCACCGCCTTTCAGTCTGACAACTATTTTCCCTTTTTGCGCATACTTCACAAGAAATCGATTGATGGTTTCCTGCTTCATCGTATGAAAATCTGGAAGCTTCCCGCAGTAGATCAGGTCTGCTTGCTCTTTGGCATATTGTAAAATCTCTTTATTTACTAATCTGTCATATAAGATAACATCAGCTTTTTCAATGGCTTTCAGCGCTTTAATCGTCAGCAGATCAGGATCACCGGGACCCGCTCCTACAATATATACTTTTCCCATCGTATTTCCCCCGATCTATTCGAGTTCTTCCAGAACATTCACTTGTGATGTTGTTCTCGCTTGCATTCCGGCATCTGAGAAGAACGCAGCAGATCATATTCAGCTCAATTTTTGTTTGACAAACTCGATCAGCTGATTTTTACACGCTTCACGGTCATGCTGTCCTGAATCAAGAACGAGCTCTGGCGCTTCCGGTTCTTCATAAGGAGAATCAATTCCTGTAAAAAACGGGATCTCTCCGTTTCTTGCTTTTTTATAGAGTCCTTTCGGATCCCTTTGTTCACAAATATCAAGATCACATTTAATGTATACTTCATTGAATTCGCCAACTTCCACAAGCTCGCGAACCTGTTGTCTGTCCTCACGGAAAGGAGAGATAAAAGCAGTAATGACAATGGTTCCCTGCTGAACAAAAAGTTTTGCCACCTCTCCGATTCGGCGGATGTTTTCTTTTCGGTCTTCATCAGAAAAACCAAGATCCTTATTTAAGCCGTGACGGATATTATCCCCGTCCAGCACAATGACTTGGTAGCCTTGCTCAAACAATTCTCTCGCAGCGGCGTTGGCAATGGTTGATTTGCCTGAGCCGCTTAACCCTGTCAGCCAGAGAATGGAGCTTTTATGCTTGTTTTTTTGCTGGTACTCTTCTTTTGTGATAGAGGCTTCATGCCATACAATATCGCGATTTGTCACTGCCAATCCTCCTTAAGATACGCCTACTTCTTCTTTTTTCTTCATCCCTTTGATTAACACTTCTACGACTTCTTTTCGGCTGAATTCAGCAGGAGGCAGCACGCCGTCTCTCAGCATACCTCTTACCTTAGTGCCTGATAAAATGACGTGATGCTCTCTGCCATGAGGGCATGTTTTCGCCGTCCCCATATTTCCGCATTTTTTACAGAAGAAGCTGTGCTCGAATTTAAGCGGTGTAATCCCGAGTTCTTCAGGTTTGAATGTGTCAAACAGCTCCTGTGCTTCGTATGTTCCGTAATAGTCACCTACACCTGCATGATCACGGCCAACGATGAAATGTGTGCATCCGTAGTTCTTTCTGACAAGCGCGTGGAAAATGGCTTCTCTCGGGCCTGCATAACGCATCGCCGCCAAGAAGACACCAAGGAACACGCGATCTTTCGGGTAATAATGATCAAGAAGAACTTGGTAGCTTTCCATCCGTACATCAGCTGGGATGTCATCGGATTTTGTTTCACCTACTAACGGATTCAAGAACAAGCCGTCTACTGTTTCAAGAGCCGTTTTTTGAATGTATTCATGCGCTCTGTGAACAGGGTTTCTTGTTTGGAAGCCGACAATCGTTTCCCAGCCTTTTTCAGCAAACTGGCGTCTTGTTTCTGCCGGTTCAAAAGTAAACTCAGGGAACTGTTTTGAAGCTTTTTTAATCAACGTGATCGGTCCGCCGACATATGTATTGCCGCGGCTGAACAGTTTTTTAACACCCGGATGCTCCTGCTCATCCGTTTTGTACACATTGATAGCTTCTTTTTGTTTGTCAGGCACATACAGGTCTTCGATTTGGATAACGCCGTATGCGTCTCCTTCATACGTTAACTTTACCGTTTCGCCAACTGACAGTTCCGCTGCTTTTTGCGCATCGACCGGAAGTGTGATTGGAAGAGACCAGACAACGCCGGAAGAAAGACGCATGTTTTCGACAACAGATTCGTAATCTTTTTCATTAAAGAAACCTTCAATCGGGCTGTATGCGCCGATACCGATCAATTCCAAATCCGCGAAAGAAATTAAATCAAGTTCAATTTCTTTTTGAATGCTGCTCACATCATATGATTCATTTACTCTGTTTACTAATGTTCCTCCATGTGGTGCTAAGCTCATAACATCCATCTCCTCCTAGTTAACTTATAAAATTACTCAGATTAATGTTCAGATTCCCCCGCCTTGTTCGTGGACTGAGCGTCTCTCTTTACGAATGGCCTTTGTCAGGCTGACGGCACCGCCCGCCGCTAAAAGAACACTTACCATGATAAAGATCGAATAATAATCCGCTTTTAAAAACAAGGATACAAGCAGATAAGAAATCGATAAAGATAAAAACGGCGATACGATCCATACCTTCAGCATCGTTTGAACAACTTGTTTATGGAACACGTTCGGACCGTTTTTTGCCATGCCTATGCCGATAATAGACGATGACGTGACTTGCGCCAAGGGCACCGGCATCCCAAATACAGAACTGATTATTACCAGTCCCGCTCCTGTGCCGGATAAGAGAATGCCTTCTCCCTTTGAAAATCTCGTAATTTTCTTCCCGTTTGTTTCTAACACACGCCTGCCTAATAACAGTGCGCCGAGCGCAACAAAAGCTCCTCCGTACAAGGTTCCTTTTACGACATCAAGCACACCGGCAGCCACTAACGGGCCAACGGCATTCGCCACATTATTCATGCCGGCAGAGAATGCTTCGAAAAATCCGGCAACTAACAAAACAATGCCGAGGATTTTTTGCTGTTTAGAAGATTTCACTTCAATCTTAAAATAACGAAACAGCTTAGATACGAAATAGGTGAAGCCAAAAGCGAACAGCGGGACAAAAACCCAAAATGTCACAATGATCAGAAGATTATTCACAAACAATACTTTATAAGCCACTCCCACGCCGACAACCGCGCCGACCGTCACTTCACTTGTCGATAAAGGAATGCCGAGCAGATTAGCCGTAAAGAGCGACAGCGCAGCAGCTCCAATAATGATGCAAACAATCGTCAGTGTAATCGTCTGTTCGGGGATAATGCCAGAGCTGATTGTTTTTACGACCTCGCCTCCGCCAATGACCGCCCCGGCCAAGACACCGACTGCGCATAGGATCAAAGCGTAAGTTTTCTTTTTGATGGCTCCAGAGCCGTAAGCAACTCCCATCGAAGCTGCAGCGCCGCTTGCACCAATATTCATCGCAAAAAACAAGCTAAATAAAATAGCGGCTAGTTCCATTTTGCAGCTCCTTATTCATGCAGTCCGCATTCTGTTTTCGCCATACCATTCCATCTGCCTGAACGCAGATCCTCTGCGGTAAAAGCGGGAGCAGTGCAAGGCGCACAGCCAATACTTGGGTATCCTTGGTCATGAAGCGGATTGTAGTCCAGTTCATTCCGTGATGTGTATCTCCAAATGTCTTTCCAAGTCCAATGGATGAGCGGGCAAACTTTTACTGACTTGAATTTTTCATCTTTGTTTAAGAAATTCGTATTGGCACGGCTTGGCCCTTGATCACGGCGCAGACCGGAAAGCCAGGCTGGATGTCCTGAAAGCGCCTCTCTTAAAGGAACGACCTTTCTAAGGTAGCAGCACTGATTCGGCTCTCTTTCCCACAGCTTGTCACCATATTCCTCGGCTTGTTCCTCAAGGGTGAGGTCTGGTTTTTTCAGGATGATATTAAGACCTGGATAACGCTCTTTCACTCGTTCAATTGTTTCATAGGTCTCTTTAAAATGAAGTCCTGTATCAAGAAACACAATCTCTGCGTCTTTTTTCACTTTATAAATTAAGTCAATCAAAACGATTCCCTCAATTCCGAAACTGCAGGCATAAACAAGCTGGTTGCCGTAATGGCCGTATGCCCACTTTAAAACTGACAGCGCTCCTTTATAAGGATCGTCTTCCGGAAATGTAATCGTTGGTTCTTCCCAATTATCATACGTTAACATTTCTTCTTTCCTCCTTTCGGAGACAAACAAACAGTAGCTTCCTGCCGGTTGTCTTTTCCCAATTGTAATGTGATTCTTGGCTGGTGATTTCAAACAGCCTTTTTGCCTCTTAAAATAAAAAACTTTCAATCCGGCGGAAAGAAAGACAGGAACAGCATGTAGCCCTTATCTTTCAAAATGGAATTCATTTTGCTGGAAGTAGCACCTTACAAACTATGCAGGTTGCCGGGCTTCATAGGTCCAGTCCCTCAGCCGCTCTTGATAAGTTTTTCAGATTTGTAGTAAATTTTAGCACAATTCTAACATAAGTCAACCCGACTTTTTTTATAGGATTAATAAAAAAACAGGCCTCATGGCCTGTTTTTAAGTACAGCAAGGCTTTGAAGCCTCTTTACATCGTTGGAATATATTTTTTATTTTTTAAACCAATCTTTTGACTCGGGATTTCGTTTCCATGTTTTCAGCTTTTTTAGATCATCTGAATGAATATTTCCGTTCTCAAGTGCGACCTCTGTGAGCGTATCGTAATCAGTTAATGAGTAGTATGGCAGTTCTGCCTTTGCGAAGGCTTCTTCTGCTTTGGGAAGTCCGTACGTAAAGATTGAGACGACACCAAGCACCTCACAGCCGGCCGCTTGTAAAGCTGCACAAGCTTCAAGCACGCTGCCTCCTGTGGAGATTAAGTCTTCAATAACGACCGTTTTTTGCCCTTTCTGCACAGCTCCCTCAATCTGATTGCCTTTTCCGTGCGCTTTCGGCTTGCTCCTCACATAACACATCGGAAGATTCAAACGGTCAGCCGCCAGAGCAGCATGAGGAATACCCGCAGTTGCTGTTCCTGCTATCATTTCAGCTTCGGGAAAATGCTCTTTGACAAGCTTGCTGATGCCTGAGGCGACATCATTTCTGACCTCTGGGAAAGATAGCGTAAGGCGGTTGTCACAGTAGATTGGTGATAAAATGCCGCTTGCCCATGTGAACGGCTCGTTCGGACGTAAAAATACAGCTTGGATGTCTAATAGGTGTTTTGCGATGATTTGTTTCAAGATTTGATTCCCTCCCATTCAAGTCTGACAGCCTTATAGGCTTTTACCGGATCTTCCGCTTTTGTAATCGAGCGCCCTACTACAATCGCTGATGAACCTTTTTCTCTTGCAATTGCAGGTGTCGCCACGCGGACTTGGTCATTCGCAGCGTCCTCTGACATTCTGATCCCTGGAGTGACAGTCAGAAATGAAGGCGACACTGCTTGGTAAATGGCTTTTGCTTCATGAACAGAGCAGACCACTCCATCCAGTCCGCTTTCTTCCGCCTGTTTGCTGTAGTGCACAACCGTATCGATCAGAGGCTTTTCGATCAGCAGTTCATCCTTCATGATTTGTTCAGATGTGCTTGTCAGCTGGGTTACCGCAATAAGTGACGGGCGTTTTTTCCCCGCCGGCGTACCTTCTTCTAAGCCTTCAAGAGCTGCTTGCATCATTTTTTTGCCCCCGGCCGCATGAACATTGACGAGGTCTACGCCGAGACTGGCAAGACGCTTCATCGCCTTGTTTACAGTGGTCGGAATGTCATGAAGCTTTAGATCCAAAAATAGCTCGCAGTTTCTTTCTTTTAATTGTTTCACGATAGATGGCCCTTCTTGATAAAAAAGCTCCATTCCAACCTTTACAAATAACGGTTCTTGCTGAAAAGGCGCTAAGAACGCAAGTGTTTCTTCAGCTGATGCAAAATCAAGCGCGATGATGGGCAGGTTGTTTTTCATGATTCCAGCTCCTTCCGATGCATTCTTCAATTGATTGATAGCCGTATTGGCGCAAAACAGATGGGAGCTGTTCAATAATCTCTGGACATGCAAAAGGATTCACAAAATTTGCTGTTCCGACAGCGACCGCGCTTGCTCCAGCGAGAAGAAATTCCAGGGCATCTTCGGCCGTCTGCACGCCTCCCATTCCGATAATCGGGATGTTGACCGCCTGGCTGACTTCATACACCATGCGAATGGCAACCGGCTTCACAGCAGGGCCGGAAAGTCCCCCTGTTTTATTCGCTAATATCGGTTTGCCGGTTTTTAAATCGAGTCTCATGCCGATTAGTGTGTTGATCATCGTAAGGCCGTCCGCTCCCGCTTCCTCAATCGCTAATGCAACCTCTGTGATATTAGCCACGTTCGGGGAAAGCTTCACATAAACGGGTACATTTGAAACCTCTTTCACCGCTTTTGTCAAATCGGCAGCCATTTCAGGGTTCGTGCCAAAAGCGATTCCGCCTGTTTTCACATTTGGGCAGGAAATATTCAATTCAAGTGCATGTACATTAGGCGCTTTGCTGATATGCTCTGCGACTTCAACATAATCCTCGACTTGAGAACCTGCGACATTGGCAATGATCGGCGTATCAAACTGCTCAAGCCACGGCAGTTCATGATGCAAAACGCTATCCAGCCCCGGATTTTGGAGACCGATCGCATTAAGCATTCCAGCACCTGTCTCAGCTACCCGCGGCGTCGGATTCCCGAAGCGAGGCTCCTTTGTCGTAGCCTTAATCATGATGGCTCCAAGACAAGACAAATCATAAAAACGTGAAAATTCTTTTCCAAAACCGAAGCAGCCTGATGCAGGAATGATTGGATTTTTCAAATCAAGTCCCGGCAATTTCACCTTGAGCATTACAGCGCCACCTCCTGAGCTTTAAATACAGGCCCGTCGAGACATACTTTTACATAGGATGTCTCACTTTCGTTTGTATGGCACACACACGCGAAGCATGCGCCGATTCCGCAGCCCATTCGTTCCTCCATGGACAGATATACTTCTTTATGGGCATATTCCTGTTTTAGCGCCTTGAGCATCGGTGTTGGCCCGCAGCTGAGAAGGATATCAAACTCTAGATGTTTCCGTTTAATCACATCTGTGACAAATCCGGTTTCCCCGTAGCTTCCGTCAGCTGTTGCCACAAACGTGTCTCCATACTGCCGGCATTCTTTCTCGTAAAAAACATCCTTTGCCGATTGGAATCCTAAAACGTGGATGACATTTACCCCTTTTTCAATCAAGCGTTTCGACAGCTCTTGGAGAGGCGGCACACCTACACCGCCTCCTACCAGCAAAGCCGTCTTTCCGGGTTGGACTTCATTGACAGGAAAGCCATTTCCCAAAGGCCCGAGGACATCCACAAGCTCTCCCTGCTGTTTCAGAGACAATAGCCTTGTACCTTCCCCATCTACTCGATAAATGATGGTGACTTCACTTTTTTCAAAATTGACGTCGGCGATGCTGATTGGCCTCCTCAAAAGAGGCGTGACCGCTTCGCTCACTTTAAGATGAAGGAACTGCCCCGGGGTTGTAAACCCTTGGACAAGCTCCCCTTTCAGAACCATTTGATACACCCGGTCTGCAATTTGCTGGTTAGAACATACTGTCAAATACGCTTTTTTCATATAGTGACTGCCGCCTCCTGATTTGTGTTGACTGCCGGCATTTGATCAGCGCGGAATGTCATGCTTTCCAGCACTCGCAATATCGCCTCTGCCGTATCTAACGATGTTAAGCAGGCAACACCATTTTCTACTGATTCACGTCTGATTCTAAATCCGTCTCTTGCCGGCTGCTTTCCTTTTGTCAGCGTATTGATGACAAACTGTGCTTCACCGTTTCTGATGACATCAAGCAGGTTCGGACCATCCTGGCCGATTTTTCCGACGACCTTCGCTGGAATAGAAGCTTCTTTCAGGTAGCCTGCCGTTCCTTCCGTCGCTAAAATGTTGTAGCCAATCGCGTGGAACCTCTTAGCAATGGCAAGCCCTTCTTCTTTGTCCTTATCAGCTACTGTTAAAAGCACGGAACCGTAGTTCGGGATTTGAATACCTGAAGCAATCAAGGCTTTATAGAGCGCCTTTTCAAGGGTCGAATCTTTCCCCATGACTTCACCTGTTGATTTCATTTCAGGCCCTAACGTAATGTCTACTCTTCTCAGCTTGGCGAAGGAGAAGACCGGCGCTTTTACAAATACACCTTGCTGCTCAGGCTGAAGGCCCTCTGTATAGCCAAACGCAGCCAGCTTTTGACCGAGAATGATTTTTGTTGCGAGATTCGCCATTGGGATACCCGTAATTTTGCTTAAGAACGGTACGGTTCTGCTTGATCTCGGGTTCACTTCGAGCACGTACACCTCGCCTTGTGATAAGACGAATTGAATATTGAGCAAACCGACAATGTTCAGCCCTTTAGCAAGTGCGATCGTGTATTGTTCAATTTTTTTCTTAATGTCCTCAGTGAGCGATTGAGGCGGATAGACAGCGATCGAGTCTCCGGAGTGAACGCCCGCACGTTCAATGTGCTCCATAATTCCCGGAATGACGACTGTTTCACCGTCAGATACTGCATCAACTTCAATTTCTTTCCCAGTCAAATATCTGTCAATTAATACAGGGTGCTGCGGATTGATTTTGACTGCGTTTTTCATGTAATGAAGCAGCTCTTCTTCATGATACACAATCTCCATCGCCCGGCCGCCAAGTACATAGGAAGGGCGCACCAATACCGGGTATCCGATATCACTCGCAATGCTTACTGCCTGATCAACCGATGTCGCTGTTTTGCCAAGTGGCTGCGGAACACCAAGTTCTCCAAGCGCTTGTTCAAATTTATCCCGATCTTCTGCACGGTCTAAATCTTCTAATGAAGTTCCAAGGATTTTCACTCCGCGCGCAGAAAGCTCGTCAGCAAGGTTAATCGCAGTTTGTCCGCCAAATTGTACAACAACGCCCATCGGCTGTTCGAGGTCAATGATGTGCATAACATCTTCAATCGTAAGCGGCTCAAAATACAGCTTGTCCGAGATGCTAAAGTCTGTTGAAACGGTTTCCGGGTTGTTATTGACAATAATGGCTTCATAGCCTGCTTGTTTAATTGCCCATACAGAGTGAACAGTCGCATAGTCGAACTCGACACCCTGACCGATTCGAATCGGACCCGAACCAAGCACCATCACACTTTTCTTATCTGTAACGACAGATTCATTTTCTTCTTCATATGTGCTATAGAAATATGGCGTTTCTGACTCAAATTCCGCCGCGCACGTATCTACCATCTTGAATACCGGTGCAATCCCCGTTTGTTTTCTCAAGCTGTATAGATCGGATTCTTTCATTTTCCACTCGCGGCTGATGTACTGGTCAGAGAAGCCGAGTTCTTTTGCCCGTCTCAGCACATCTGTATCGCCCACATTCGCCTTCAATTCTTTTTCAAATTCTACGATTCCGAACAGCTTATGCAAGAAGAAGACATCGATAGCGGAAAATTCATGAAGGTCTTCTACCGTGTAACCTCTTCTGTACGCTTCAGCTAAGTAGAATAAGCGTTCATCACCGGCCTTTTTAATTCGCTTTTCAAGAAGTTCATCTGAAATGTCAGCGGCGTCCTTCAATTCAAGATGATGCACATCAGCTTCCAGTGAACGCACAGCCTTCAGCAATGATTCTTCAAGCGTGCGGCCGATCGCCATGACCTCACCAGTCGCTTTCATTTGCGTGCCGAGCTTTCTGTTTGCTGATTCAAATTTATCAAACGGCCAGCGCGGAATTTTGGATACGACATAGTCAAGAGCAGGTTCAAATGCTGCATATGTTTTTCCTGTTACCGGGTTCATCATTTCATCTAATGAAAGGCCGACTGCAATTTTAGCAGCGAGCTTTGCTATCGGGTATCCCGTTGCTTTTGATGCAAGGGCAGATGAACGGCTGACACGCGGATTTACTTCAATGATGTAATATTGGAAGCTGTCTGGATCTAGGGCGAGCTGGACGTTACATCCGCCTTCGATTCCAAGCGCGCGAATCAGTTTTAACGATACATTCCGCAGGAGCTGATATTCGCGATCGCTGAGCGTTTGGCTCGGCGCGACAACAATACTGTCTCCAGTATGGATTCCAACCGGATCAATGTTTTCCATGTTACAAACAACAATGGCGTGATCCTGGCTGTCTCTCATGACTTCATACTCGATTTCTTTATAGCCGGCAATGCTCTTTTCTAGCAGACATTGGTGTACCGGGCTTAATTTCAAGCCGTTCTCAACAATTTCTTTTAGCTCTGTTTCATTCGAGCAGATGCCTCCGCCTGTTCCGCCTAATGTATATGCCGGACGGACAATGACAGGGAATCCAATTTGACTGACGAATTTTTCCGCTTCTTCGAGGGAATGGATAATCTCACTTTCAGGCACCGGTTCATTCAGTTCATTCATTAATGTTCTGAACAAGTCACGGTCTTCAGCTTGCTGAATCGCAGACAGTTTCGTGCCAAGCACTTCGACGCCGCATTCTGCCAAAACGCCTCTTTCTGAAAGCTCAACCGCAAGATTCAAACCGGTTTGGCCTCCGAGCGTAGGAAGAATGGCATCTGGGCGCTCTTTTCTGATGATTCGTGTCAGGAATTCAGGTGTGAGCGGTTCGATGTAAACCCGATCAGCCATTTCTGTATCTGTCATGATCGTGGCAGGGTTTGAGTTGACAAGGATGACTTCATAGCCTTCTTCTTTCAAAGCAAGACAGGCTTGCGTTCCCGCATAGTCAAATTCTGCTGCTTGGCCGATGATGATCGGCCCAGATCCAATTACTAAAATTTTGTTAATGTCTACGCGTTTTGGCATACCGCTTCCCCTTCTTTCTCTGTTGTTTCGATCATTTCGATGAATCTGTCAAATAGATGGTTAGCATCCTCAGGACCAGGTGAGGCTTCGGGATGATATTGAACCGTAAATGCCGGCAATGTTTTATGCTTCAGCCCTTCAATCGTATCGTCGTTGATTGCGATATGCGTCACTTCAAGTTCTGTTTCACTGATAGATGAAACTGTATAACCATGGTTTTGAGATGTTAAGGCAACTTTCCCTGTAGCCAGCTCTTTTACCGGGTGGTTTGAACCTCTGTGGCCGAATTTCATTTTTTCAGTATTCGCCCCGCACGCCAGCGCGAATAATTGGTGGCCGAGACATATTCCGAATAAAGGCACTTTTCCGAGAACACCTTTAATCATTTCAATCGCTTCAGGCACATCCTTCGGGTCTCCAGGTCCGTTAGAAAGCATGATGCCGTCCGGTTTCAGCTGAAGCACTTCTTCTGCTGTAATGTTGTAAGGCACAACGATGACGTCACATTTCCGTTTGTTGAGCTCCCTTAGAATCCCGTGCTTCATGCCGAAGTCAACCAAGACAATGCGTTTGCCTCTTCCCGGGCTCGGATATGCTGTTTTGGCTGATACTTGTGATACTTGATTTCTTGGCAATTCCGTTTCGTTCAGTCTTTTCAGCACAGCTTCGATGTCTTCATCAGATGAAGCGAATGTTCCTTTTAGCGCGCCTGCCGTGCGGATCATTCTTGTCAGCTTCCTTGTATCAATCCCCTGGAGTCCGGGAATGTTTTTCATTTTTAAATACTCGTCTAATGTGTATGCTGAACGCCAGTTGGAAGGCAGTTCACACAATTCTTTGATGATCAGCCCTTTGACAAAAGGGGTAATGGATTCAAAATCATCACGGTTAATGCCGTAATTTCCGATAAGCGGGTATGTCAATGTTACGATTTGCCCGCAGTAAGAAGGGTCAGATAAAATTTCCTGATAGCCTGTCATCCCAGTATTAAAAACGACTTCTCCCATGTTGTGTTCTAAGCTCCCGAAGGCTTCTCCTTCGAATACCGCTCCGTTTTCCAGTACTAATCGTCTCTTCATTTGACAAGTCTCCCTTCTTCATAAGCAAGCTTCCCTGCTGCAATTGTAGCGACCGGCCAGCCAGTGCAGCTGATGCCATTGAATGGTGTATTTTTTCCTTTTGATAAAAATGTCTCTTTGTCTATAACTGCTTCTTTTTCTAAATCAATTAATGTCATGTCAGCAACTTGCCCCGTTTGTAATGTTCCATATGGGAGACCGAACGCTTTGCATGGCTTGATTGTCATGTAGTCAATGAGCTGCTTCAATGACCAGCTGCCATTTTTGACAAAGTGTGTGTAAAGAAGCGGGAATGCTGTTTCTAAGCCGACAATTCCGAATGGCGCCAGCTTCATTTCCGTGTTTTTCTCTTCTTCCGTATGCGGTGCATGGTCTGTTGCGATAAAATCAATTGTTCCGTCTAAAAGACCTTCAATTAAAGCAGCCCTGTCTTCTGCGCTGCGGAGCGGAGGATTCATTTTATAGTTTGTGTCCAGCCCCGGGATGTCCTCATCACAAAGCAGCAAATGATGCGGCGACACTTCTGCTGTCACTCTGATTCCCGCTTTTTTCGCATCGCGTACAACCCTGACAGATTCTTTCGTGCTGATATGGCATACATGATAATGGCAGTTTGCCGCCTCAGCCAGCAGCACATCGCGGGCAATATGAACCGATTCACAGACAGAAGGTATGCCGTTGAGCCCGTTCGCTTTGGAGAATGTCCCCTCATGTACGCTTCCTCCGTAAATTAAGGAGTTGTCCTCGCAATGTGCAACAATCGCTTTGTCAATTGCGGCTGCCCGTTTCATCGCTTCATACATCATGCCTGCTGTCTGTATCCCAACGCCGTCATCTGTAAAGGCAAATGCCCCGGCTTCTTTTAACGCTTCAAAGTTTGTCATTTCATCGCCGATTTGCCTGATCGTAATGGATGCATATGGAAGAACTCTGACACATGATGTTTCTTTAATTCTGTTTTGCACCCATTCCATCTGCTCCTTTGTATCGGGAACCGGCCGCGTATTCGGCATTGCTGCTACTGTTGTATAGCCGCCGCGCGCCGCTGCTTTCGCCCCGGTTTCAATTGTTTCTTTTTTCTCTCCGCCTGGCTCTCTGAAATGGACGTGGAGATCAACAAACCCAGGTGAAACGAGCAAACCTTTCGCATCAATTACAGTTTCATTATCCGTTGCATCAAGCTTGCCGATTGCAGTAATGGTTTCTCCAGTCACTCGGATATCCGCTTCTGTTTTTTCACCATTTTCGTTAAGTATCCAGCCGTTTTTAATGAGATATGACATACGCTGCTTCTCCTCTTTTCACATTGGTTTGTAAGGCACGCTGTATCACTGCCATTCTGATAAATACGCCATTTTGCATTTGCTTGAAGATTCTTGATTTTTCGCTTTCTACTAAGCTGTCATCAATCTCCACTCCTCTGTTTACCGGAGCAGGATGCATGATGATCGCATGCTGCTTCATACGCTCAGCCCGTTCTACGGTCAAGCCGTATTTGTTTAAATAGCCTTCCTGGCTGACAGCGGACTGATGCCGTTCATTTTGAATGCGCAGCAGCATGACGACATCGGAAGACTCAACTGCTTCATCCATTGAGACATACGTGCCGAATGTATTTTCTTCATCCTGCCATTCCGCAGGACCGGAAAACAGGACCCGGGCACCCAACCTTGTCAACACTTCCGCATTTGACCTTGCCACTCTGCTATGCTTGATGTCACCGTGAATGGAGACGGTAAGCCCTTTGAACGTATTGAACTCTTCATAAATCGTCATTAAATCAAGCAGTGATTGTGTCGGATGCTGGCCGCATCCGTCTCCCGCATTCAGAATCGGAATGCTCACCTGGCTGACAAGCTCTTGATAATACTCATCTTCACTGTGCCTGATGACACACACGTCCACACCGATTGATTCAAGCGTCCGAATCGTGTCATACAAGGTTTCGCCTTTTTGTACGCTTGTGCTTGTTCCATCAAGGTTCAGCACATTCATGCCCAGCTTTTTTTCTGCGACCTCGAAGCTGAACCGCGTTCTCGTGCTCGGTTCGAAAAACAGGTTTGCTGCAAACTTTCCTGTAAGCTGATTGTCTGTTTTTCCGTTTTTGAGGTCTTGTGCTGTGTGAAGCAAATCTTTGATTTCCTCAGTGCTGAGTTCACTCATCGTCGTTAAATGCTTCATGTTCTTTCCCCTCTCATTTCAACTTAAGGCTGAAAAAAACCCCGGGTCTAAGATAGACTCGGGGTATGGTTAAATAGAGGGCAGCATTGAAGCTTCCTTCTCTTCATAACCCTTCCAAGCCTCTCTGGACTTTCATTAAAAGGTTTTAAATATGATGTTGTTCAGATGTGTCTGCGTGCTCTTCCTTCGCTTCCGGAAGAATCAGGTTTAAGATGACACCGACAATTGCGGCAAGCGCCATCCCTGACACTTGGAATCCGCCTTGAGACACTTGGATAAATGCGCCTCCTACACCGATCACAAGGATCACCGATGTGATAATGAGGTTTCGGTTATTTTCATAATCAATTTTGTTGTCAATCAGCATTCTCAGGCCGCTTGAAGCAATGATTCCGAACAGCAGGAAGGAGACGCCTCCCATGACCGCTGACGGCACTGAACTGATCAGCGCTGAAATTTTGCCGATAAAGCCGAAGCAAAGGGCAATCACTGCCGCGCCTCCGATGACAAAGACGCTGAATACTCTTGTGATGGCCAGCACGCCAATGTTTTCTCCGTAAGTCGTCGTCGGCGGGCCGCCGATCAGGGAAGCAAGAATTGTCGCCACGCTGTCACCCATAATGGAGCGATGCAGTCCCGGCTTTTTAATGAAATCTTGTCCAACAACCTTACTCAGCACCATTTGGTGGCCGATATGCTCCGACATTGTCACAAACGCGACCGGTACCATTGCGGCCGCGATGCCGAGTGTTACTGACGGTGAATAGTCTTTGAACGGGATGATAAATTCAGGCACTGCGAACCATTTCGCGTCAAGCACCGGCTGGAAGTTGACAATCCCTTGAGTAAGGGCGAACAGGTATCCGCCGATGATTCCGATCAAAACCGGAATCAGGCTTAAGAATCCTCGCAAGAAAATCGCGCAAATAATCGTGATGGCCAGCGTAACGCCTGCAACACTGAAGTGCTTTAAGCTGTAAACCAATTCACTCGCATTTGGATCAGCATACATCGCCATGTTTACCGCAGTGCTTGCAAGTCCCAGCCCGATGACGATAATAACAGGTCCTACGACTACAGGCGGGAGAATCTTCATCAGCCATCCTGTGCCAAGCTGCCTGATCAATAAGGCAATCAGCCCGTATACCAGCCCTGCAAGAAACGCCCCGACCATTGCCGCTCCCGGCCCACCGGTCGCTTTTACCAGTATGATCGGAGAAATAAAGGCGAAGGATGAACCGAGATACGCCGGAATTTGCCCTTTCGTAATAAGAAGGTACGCCAGTGTTCCGATGCCGCTTGTCACCAACGCCACAGCAGGACTCATTCCGACGAGCTTCGGAACCAAAATGGTTGAGCCGAACATGGCAAACAAATGCTGAAGGCTGAATGAAACCCAAGAGAAAGGTGTCGGGACATCCCTGACCCCTAAATTTACTTTTTTCTTACTCATGATGATTTCCCCCTGATTGTTGACTTTCATTTTAGGATGACTCAATGGCTGTATAAAAAAACCTCTTTGCTATTTTTACGCAAAGAGGCATACAAAGACCTGCCGAATACTTTTTGGGTCTTTGTTGTGCACCTCTTTGCAACCTCTCTGGATTGCCCTTAAAAAGGTGATCTATTATTCATTTTCATAAATGGCGACGAGATCGTTTTGATCTACCTCATCAAGCTGAACCATAACCTTTTCAGCCTTTGATGTCGGGATGTTTTTCCCAATATAATCCGCTCGTATCGGCAGCTCCCGGTGTCCCCTGTCAACAAGCACAGCCAGCTGAATGGAGGAAGGTCTGCCTACATCAACAAGCGCATCCATACCTGCTCTGACTGTTCTTCCGGTATACAGGACATCATCAACAAGAATGACTTTTTGATCTGTGATATCTACCGGAATATCTGCACCTTTCACAAGCGGTTCTTCGTTGCTCGTTTTTTTAGAAAGATCGTCTCTGTAAAGGGTAATATCAATTTCACCAACTGTAACAGGATTTCCTTCAATCTGTTCAATTCGTTCCGCAAGGCGTTTTGCCAGGTAAATCCCTCTTGTCTTAATGCCGACAAGAATGCAGTTATTCATCCCTTTATTGCGTTCGATCATTTCGTGCGCAATCCTGGTCAAGGCCCGTCTGATTGCCTGTTCGTCGAGAATGACAGCTTTTTGATTCAATGTGTGACACCTCACAGTTTATATAGAAGAAAAAACCCCTCCTGCCAGAGCATAGAGGGGTTTTAGGACAAGGTGCGCACTATACACGCATCCCGTCTATCCGTTATCCTTCTCAGCCTCTCTGGACTGTTTTAAAGAATCTATTCAGCTTCGTTTATTATTTCAGAAAAGAAACACTCTGTCAACCGTTTTTTCTGAGGGTTTCGATTAATTCTGCCATATCCTCAGGGAGCGGCGCTTCAAATTCGACATATTCTCCTGTTCGCGGGTGGTCAAAACCTAAAACGCCCGCGTGAAGCGCCTGGCCGTTAAAGTCGATTGTTTTTCTCGGACCATATTTCGGGTCGCCCGCTAATGGGAATCCGATATATTTCATATGAACACGAATTTGATGGGTTCTCCCTGTTTCAAGCTGGCATTCCACTAACGTAAAGTCCTGAAAACGCTCAAGCACATGAAAATGAGTGACAGCGTTTTTGCCATCACGTGTCACAGTCATGCTTTGACGGTCTTTTTTATCCCGCCCGATCGGCGCGTCAATTGTGCCGTCATCATGAGAAATAAGCCCGTGGACAACAGCCGTATACTTTCGCGTGACCGTTTTGTTGACCAATTGGTTTACAAGTGACTCGTGTGCCATATCATTTTTCGCCACCATTAATAAGCCGGACGTGTCCTTATCGATTCTGTGAACAATCCCCGGACGCATCACACCATTGATTCCGGAAAGGTCTGTGCAATGAGCCATAAGACCGTTTACAAGTGTGCCCGTAAGATGACCGGGTGCTGGGTGTACAACCATTCCGCGAGGCTTATTGACAACCAGCACATCCTGATCTTCATAATAAATATCAAGATCCATAGGTTCTGCCAGGACGTCGAGCGCTTCCGGTTCGGGTACAGTGACGGTCACCTGATCACCCGGCTGAATTTTATAATTTGCTTTCACCGCGCTCCCGTTCACGACAACCTGTCCGTCTTTTACCCATTGCTGAACCTGGGTTCTTGACCAATCATTCTCAGTTGATGCCAAAAATTTATCAATCCGCTCACTTTTTTGTTCTTCTGAAGCGGTTATATCAATTTGATTCATGCTATTGCTCCTTTTTCTTTTTCCCGCTGTCCAACAGCATTTGTATAAATAAAAGCATTACGCCGACACATAGTGAAGAGTCCGCGATGTTAAAAATCGGGTAATTGTAATTCACAATTATAACATGGATAAAATCCACAACTTCTTGTCTGACAGCCCGATCGATAAAGTTGCCGATGGCACCGCCAAGCATAAGCCCGAGGGCAACGCCAAGAAGCCTTTGTCCTTTTGTGTAACGCTGTATGTAATAAACAATACCAATAATAACAGCGGTTGTTATGAGGTAGAAAAACCACATCTGACCCGCTAATATCCCCCATGCAGCACCCGTATTGCGATGGGAGGTGATATAGAATACCTGATCAATGATCGGAATGCTTTGGCCAAGTTCCATGTTCTTAACGACTAGCCATTTTGTCAATTGATCGGCTGCAATAATAAGTAGTGCAATTATATAATACAGCACAAACGTTCCTCCAGTTTACGGTTACTTTAATCCATTATGCATTTTATCAATAAAAAGCACTGGAGTAAAGAAATATCAGGCATATTAACTGGTCAGACACTGTTTATTCATACAGTGCCTGACCATATTCGATATCCGTTGATTTCCATATCGGAAGCGTTTTTTTTTCGAATTGGACAGAATAAAGAAAATCGTTTGCTGTTCGGGCCGTCGGCAGCACCGCCAGCTTTGAAAGAGGAATGGGGGCCCCGGTTTCTTCACAGTATCCGAATGTGCCGTTTTCGATTTTCGACAATGCAAGGAGAACGTCTTGAAGCTCTTCTTTAATGTGATAGATCAGAGTTGCTTTTTGTTTATGATTGATTGCTGCTTGCGGGCTTGTAGAAACCTGAAAGCAAGAATACTCAAATAATCTCGACTGTAATTCTTCTTTCATCAGAAGAAGTTCCGTGTAAATTGCGGTCAGTTGATCATTCATTCTTCACAACTCCTGCTCTTAACGTAGTACCTTTATTGTTGCCTATGAATGATGATCTAAAGCCCATAAGATTTTTCCTGCCGTTCTAAAGGATGTCACTCTTGGCACAAAAAAAGCCCGGCTTTTACGCCGGGCCCCTTTTGCATTATTTTTCATAATATTTTTCAACGATTTCAGCGTTGCGTAATGAAAGTGTTGGATATTTCGGATTTGCCCCTACATCTTTTGAAATCACGCGTGATCTCTCACACATTTCGCCTTCCGCTTTCTCGACAGCGATTTTACCCGTCGGAAAGCTTTGCGCATCGTTCGGCGCTTCCTGTTCTTCACTGATTGTCAGTTCTGACACAATAAACAGCTGAGAAAGATTTTCTTTAATGGAAGCCAAGAGCTCTTTGTTTTCTTTATTTGGATACAATTTCAGGTTAGCTTCCAATGATTTACCGATAATTTTTTCATTCCGCGCAGTTTCTAATGCTTTTAGCACGTCATCACGAAGAGCCATAAAGCGGTCAAATTTTTCTTCAGTCGCTTCACTGTTTGGAACTGCGATTGTTTCCGGCATATCTGTCAGCTGAACGCTCTGCTCTTCAACAAATGTTAAATGAGACCATAATTCGTCAGCCGTATGCGGAAGGATAGGCGCTGAAAGCTTCACTAATGCAAGAAGCGTTTCGTAGAATACTGTCTGCATGCTGCGTCTATCCGGATGATCAGCATGCTCGATGTAAACAATATCCTTTGCAAAATCGAGATAGAATGAGCTTAATTCGATTGTGCAGAAATTATGGATGCTGTGATACACAACCGCAAATTCGTACTCATCATACGCTTTTTTCACTTTATCAATCAGTTTGTTCAGCTTAATCAGCATATACTGATCCACTTCACGAAGTTCTTCAACAGCCACCGCATTTGTTTTTGGATCAAAATCGAAAAGGTTGCCGTGAAGGAAACGGAACGTGTTACGGATTTTACGATATACTTCCGCAACCTGCTTCAGAATGGCGTCAGACACGCGAACATCCGCCTGATAATCCACTGAAGATACCCATAATCTTAAGATGTCCGCACCAAGCTGTTTCATAACTTTAGCCGGAACAACAACGTTACCGATTGATTTACTCATCTTGCGTCCTTCTCCATCCAGTGCGAACCCATGGCTGAGCACACCTTTATACGGCGCTTTTCCTGTTACGGCTACTGCTGTAGAAAGAGAAGAGTTAAACCAGCCGCGATATTGGTCAGATCCCTCTAGGTATAAATCAGCCGGACGAACGAGATCATCACGTTCTTCAAGTACTGCTTGATGTGAAGAGCCTGAATCAAACCAAACATCCATGATATCCTGTTCTTTTGTAAATGTGCCGTTCGGGCTTCCAGGATGTGTAAAACCTTCCGGAAGAAGATCCTTTGCTTCTTTTTCAAACCAAATGTTTGATCCGTGCTGTCTGAACAATTCAGAAACATGTTCAATGGTTTCATCCGTAATAACCGGTTCTCCATTTTCGGCATAAAAGACCGGAATCGGCACACCCCACGCACGCTGTCTGGAAATACACCAGTCTCCGCGGTCCCGAACCATGTTGTGCAAACGCTGCTCGCCCCATTCAGGAACCCATTTGGTTTCTTTGATGGCGTCCAGCAGGTCTGATCTGAAATCTTTAATTGAAGCAAACCATTGCGCTGTCGCTCTGAAAATGGTTGGTTTTTTTGTTCTCCAATCGTGCGGATAAGAATGAGTAATGAATTCAAGCTTCACAAGAGCGCCTTTTTCATCAAGCTGCTGTGTGATCGCTTTGTTTGCATCATCATAGAACATGCCTTCAAAGCCAGGAGCTTCGCTTGTCATGACACCTTTTGCATCAACTGGGCAAAGCACGTCTAAGCCGTATTTTTGGCCGATGATAAAGTCATCCTCCCCATGTCCTGGCGCTGTATGAACACAGCCCGTTCCGGCATCAGTTGTTACGTGTTCACCAAGCATAACGAGAGAATCTCTGCCATATAGCGGGTGTTCAGCGATAATGTTCTCAAGGTCTTTCCCTTTGACCGTTCTTGTCACTTCATACTGATCAAATCCGCATGCAGACGCAACATTTTCGACTAAAGCACTTGCTACGACAAAGCGGTCTTCGCCTACTGCAATCACACTGTACTCAAGATCAGGGTGCACTGAGATTCCGAGGTTCGCCGGAATTGTCCAAGGTGTTGTTGTCCAGATGATGATACGTTCTCCATTTTCAAGAACGCCTTTTCCGTCTTTTACACCAAAAGCGACATAAATAGATGCTGAACGTTTGTCTTGATATTCGATCTCGGCTTCAGCCAAAGCAGACTCACTTGAAGGTGACCAGTTAACCGGTTTAAGACCTTTGTAAATGTAGCCTCGTTTTGCCATCTCACCAAATACGCGGATTTGCTGCGCTTCGTATTCCGGTTTTAATGTCACATATGGGTTTTCCCAATCGCCGCGGACACCAAGACGTTTAAATTGCTCACGCTGTCCCTCGATTTGCTTCCAAGCGTACTCTTCGCACAGTTTGCGGAATTCCGCTACGGATATTTCTTTGCGGTTGACTTTTTTGTTTTTTGTCAGAGCTGTTTCAATTGGCAATCCGTGTGTATCCCAGCCTGGTACATACGGTGCGTTATAGCCGCTCATTGATTTAAAGCGGACAATGAAATCCTTCAAAATCTTGTTAAGCGCGTGGCCCATATGGATGTCGCCGTTAGCATACGGAGGTCCGTCATGTAAAACAAATTTCGGGCGGTCTTTCGTCCGTTCCTGCACAAGACGATAGATATCCTCTTCCTCCCATTTCTTTTGAATGTCAGGCTCACGGTTTGGCAAATTTCCACGCATCGGGAAATCTGTTTTTGGCATTAAGAGCGTGTCTTTAAAATCCATTTTCATTCCTCCACTGCATTTTTTCAGAAAATAAAAAAAGCCCTCTCATCCCATAAGGGACGAGAAAGCTTATCTCGCGGTACCACCCTTTTAGAAAAAGCCATCATACGCTTTTTCCTCTTGAGCATCGTAACGTGATGAACGTCCTAACCTACTGTGAGTTCAGAAAGGAAACTTAAGGGCTGATCTACATGATTCCGGCCATCCCGGACTCTCACCATCTCCGGGTCGCTATGAAGGCCTGAAGGAAACATGACTGTCCCTTTCAACCGTTTTTTCATCTGAATTTATGAACGTATTATATTCGACAAGCTAAGAAAATGTCAAGATAATCAGAGAATTTATTCCTTTTCCTCAAATACAGCGTCGACTTCATACTCAAGGAGATGATCCCAATCGTCATTTTTCAGAAGATCGAGCTGAGCCTCAATCAGCATTTGGAAACGTGTTCTGAACACTTTAGACTGTTTTTTCAGCTCTTCGATTTCCATGGCGATTTTTCTTGATTTTGATAACGATTCGTTGATAATGCGATCAGCATTTTTCTCCGCTTCCCGTACGATCAGCTTTGCCTCTTTTTGAGAATTGCGTTTTACGTCTTCAGCTGCTTCTTGGGCAACTAAAATGGATTTATTCAATGTTTCTTCAATATTGGCAAAGTGTCCGATTCTTTCATCAAGCTCATTGACTTTCGCTTCTAGTTCCGTTTTCTTACGGAGAACAATTTCGTAATCTTTTCTGACTTGCGCTAGAAATTCATTTACTTCATCTTCATCATATCCGCGAAAACTTTTTGTAAACGTCTTGTTGTGAATATCATTTGGCGTTAATGGCATGATGCCACCTCCATTTTTACATTTCAGTACGGTTATCTAGTTCACATTATAAAACAAATTTCGCACAGATGGAGAAAAAAACTGAAAAACCGACTATTTTTGTCGTTCAAACGTAACTCTCCATTTGTCTTTTTTGGTTTTTCCTTCGATTTTGGATAAACTGCAGCGGCCAAAGCCTCTGATAGACAGCATGTCCCCTTCTGCCACTATGTAGGAAGGATCTTCAACCACCTTCCAGTTCACTTTTACGAGCCCGTTTTTCACAAGTGTCTGTGATTTCTGGCGGGATTGCCTGCTCATAGAGGCGCAGACAGCGTCAAGCCTTAAAGAAGAAACCGTGTCATCTCTTATTTCGACATCAATAGCCGGAATGTTAAGGTCTGACAAGCCAATTTTCTCAAGGCTGACCGTCGCTTTGCCTGCTTGAGTCAGCTGTGCGGCCACAAAATCAGCGGTATCGGCTGATACAATCAATTGCACAGCTGATTCAGAAAACACGATGTCACCGAATTTTTGCCGCTTTAATCCTATGCCCATTAATGCACCAAGCAGAGAACGGTGATCTACTGAGACAAACTTGTCAGCATAACGGACGTGAAACGCCTGCAGTTCAAAATCCGATTCTTCTGGAGTAATGTATTCTGGATACAGAATCGCCCGTTTCCGCTCCGCTCTGTCATAGCCGCCGGAAAAAGCAAGCCCAACGTCTGTCTGTCCCGTAACAGCAGTGAGGATGACCTGCTCTCGAGGGTCTAAAAAGTCGGTCAGCTTCATTCTGTACTGCTCCTGGACAATTCTTTTCCATTCGAGCGCCTGATCAATAAAGGCCCGCTCGTCTTTTCTGAAGTGCTGATAGATATCGCTCATCGTCTTTCCCTTCTATGTAAAGAGGCTTGGCTGCTGCCAAGCCCCTATCAAACTGTCACATTAAAACGCAATCATGCGATAAAGTCCCCACAAGCCGGTAGTCGCAAATCGAAGCACAAGGATTGCTACGATTGGTGAAATATCCAGCATTGCAATCGGAGGGATGATTTTTCTGAATGGTTCGAGATATGGTTCACAAATCGATGCTAAAAAACGCCCGACTGCTGTTTCCCTCGTACTCGGCACCCATGACATAAAAATGTATATGATCAGGGCAAATGAGTATATTGTGATTAATAAGCTTAAAACCGAAAAAACTTGATAAAGGATCATCTCGCTTTACCACCTCTGATGTTCGTCTTCAGATATGAGCTCAGAAATTGTGCCTGATACATCTACGTTATCAGGCGTGCAGAGAAAGATATCTGAGCCGATTCTTTGAATATCTCCGCCGATGGCATAGACGGTTCCGCTTAAAAAGTCAACAATCCGCTTCGCCTGGTCATGCTGTATTCGCTGAAGATTGACGACAACTGCCCGCCGGTTCTTCAAATGGTCGGCTATTTCCTGCGCCTCCGCATAAACGCGCGGCTCACTCAACACCACTTTAGAGGATTTCTGAACACTTTGCAAGCTCACTACATTCTGTTTGCCCGCAGGTTTATTCCCGGTATAAGCCGGCTTTTCTTTTTGCTCATGCTCCTCATGTGATTCCCGCTCTGTCTCAATATATTCATATTCATATTCTTCATCTTCCATCGAGAAAAAGTTTTTCAGTTTATTTTTCATACTCATTGCTGTACACCCCCTGTTTCATTTCCGACTAACGATGAGCCGATTCTAATATAAGTAGCCCCTTCTTCAATTGCAATTTCAAAATCATTTGACATGCCCATCGACAGTTCAGTACACGGAGCGTTCGGCTGCTTCAGTTTCTGAACCTGGTCACGGAGTTCTCTCAGCGACCTGAAACAGCTTCTGATCTGATCTTGATCATCAGTCAGCGGAGCCATTGTCATCAGTCCGGCCACTTGGATATGTTCGAAACCGGAAAGCTCCTGTATGAATGGAATGACTTCTTCTTTTTTCATGCCGTGTTTAGAAGGCTCAAGAGAGGTATTGACCTGCACAAAGCATCGGACAGTACCTTCAGCCCGTTTTTCAATTTCTTTCGCTAATGAGAGCCGGTCTAGGGAATGGATATAAGAAACCGCATTGACGACAGATTTTGCTTTTCTTGATTGCAGACTGCCGATAAAATGCCATTCCGGATTCCCTTTCATCAATTCCTGTTTGCGGAGCAGTTCCGCATCCCGATTCTCTCCGAGGCAAGTGATGCCAGCATCTACTGCCTCCTGTGCTCTTTCAGGTGATACATATTTTGTGACTGCAATAACCGTAACTTCATCGGAGCTGCGGCCCGATCTGTTACATGCTTCGTTTATTCGTTCGTTTATATGTCGTAAATTATCAACAACACGCAAGATCTTTATGCCTCCTTCATTCCGATAAAGGACATCATCCGTCCAGCTTTCCCCTGATCGCGGCGGTGAGAATAGAAAAGAGACGGCTCGCTTTCCGTGCATAAACCGCTGACAGAAATCTGTTCATTTGCCAAACCGCTGTCTATCAGTATGAGGCGGTTCAGCTCTTTCAAATCAAGCTGATATTGTGCCATTGCCGTCTGATTAACGGCAAGGTCTGCTGAAACCGGCAATGCGCGGACAGCATCCATGACACGGTCATCTACCGTATAGCATGCTCCGCTGATAGATGGGCCAATAACAGCCTGAATATCTGAAGGATTTGAACCTTCCTTCTCAGTCCATTGCTTCACCATTTCTCTGCCAATCTGTTTGACAGTGCCTTTCCACCCGGCATGGGCAACTCCGACAAGTGATTTAACCGGATCATAAAAGAAAAGAGGCACACAATCAGCAAAGCATAATGCTAAAAATACATTTTTTTCGTTTGTATAGAGCCCGTCCGTTGCTTTTAGCGCTGTGTGATACTCACGGGCGCCTTTTCCCCTATCCCTCTGCGTTACTTTCTGAACGCGATTATCATGTGTCTGATCAGCGAATACCCAAGACTGCAAATCAGTATTAAACATATCGGCAATATATTCACGATTTTTAACTACATCTGCATCTTTGTCATGAACGTGCAATCCTGTATTTAACGATTCAAAAGGCTTTTGGCTGACACCGCCGTTTTTCGTCGTAAATCCGGCAATGACTTCTTTGTCGTTTTGATTCGTTTGAGCCCAGTCTTGTATCATGAGTGTCGAGGGTGTGGTAAGACTAAATGGGTGATATGTATTCATGATGATCCAACCTTTCGACAAACATTTAAAAAAGCGGAATTTCCCACTTATTTTACCACATCTTTCTGCATTCGTTGAGCGCCGATTTGCATATTTCTAAATGAAATGTGCCGGAAGAAACGAGACTTCCGGCATTTGCCAATCCGCGGCAGAAAAGCAGGTTTATGCATGCGGTTCACTTAATCGGACCAAGATTACATCTTCCCCGATTTTTACTATATTTCGCCATGGAATGACCAATTCCTCTTCTTTTCCGAAAAATCCGAGCACTTTCCCATTTCCTCCTAGTATGATCGCCTGAATTTTTCCAGTAGTCACATTGATATCAATATCACCAATACTCCCCAGCTTTTTTCCGTTTGAGACATTGACGACATCCTTCACCTGAAATTCTGAAATGCTGATCATTCCATCACGTCCTTTTTCCGTCCTTTTGTTCAAGTATATGAACGGGCAGGCTGAACCTTGTCAGCAAGAAGAAATTTTCATGTCATTGTTCTTTTTTCCGGCTGCACCAGCTGATGATAAAATCGAGTAAAATTTTTGTATACTCTACTAGCTGCTCAATGGATACCTTCTCGTTCACGGAGTGTGCATTGTGCAGATCGCCAGGACCGTATATCACGCATGGAATACCGGCATCATACAGCCACCCACCATCTGTAACCGATTGAGAAACGTCAATAATTGGACTCTCCCGCTTCACTTTCTCATGAGAGGCAGTAAGCGCTAAGACGCCTGGGTGGCCAGGGTCAACTTCCAATGCCGGAAAAATTTCTCCTCTGTCTTCAATCATCGATGAGCCTCCCCACTTAAATACGGGGCGGTTTTCCCTAAGCCAAATATCACTGTCACTCAGCCGATTGACGTAATCTTCTATTTCCGCTGCCACTTGGTCATGGGTTTCATTCGGATAAAAATGAACTGTGATCCACAGCCGGCATTCGTCCGCTATAAAAGCCGCATGTCTGCCGCCTTCTATAACAGCCGGGTTAATTGTATTTGTGCCAGGTTTAAAGCCGGGATAACGTTTCATAATGGACCAGTGGCGCTCAAGTTCACCGAGTCCCGCAATGATTTTCGCCATTTTTTCAATTGCGCTTGCTCCGAATGTTCCTCCGCCTGCATGAATCATATTTCGTCTCGTTCCATCATGAAATGTTTGACTGCTTTTGATTTCGATCCAGCCTGTAATGACACCGCCTTGGCCTTGAATATGCATATCGCTCGTATCCGCGACAATTGCAAAATCAGCGTGGTAGCCCCTCTTGCAGCATTCAAGCGTGCCGGCTTCTCCAACTTCCTCCCCGATAACCGATTGCAGAATCAGATCACCGGGAAGTTCAATGCCTGCTTCACGAATTAATTTGACAGCAAACAGCACACATGCCATTCCGCCCTTCATATCGGAAGCGCCTCGCCCGATTAAGAGACCGTTTTTTTCAATTGGATGAAATGGATCGTGCTCCCATTCCTCATCCTCCTTTACCTCTGCCACATCTACATGGCCATTGATGATCAGGCTATGATAATCTGCTGAACCAGTTCCCTTTAGCTGGCCTACAACATTGGGATCTCCAGAGTATACACCCCATTTGTCGATCGAGAATCCTAATTCATTTAAAAATCCCGAAATCCATGACTGAATCCCCTCTGTATTTCTTGCAGGCGGAGCAGGTGTTTGATAAGAAATCAGCGCTTTTGCCAGCTGAATAAGCTCCTCCTTTTGTTCTTCCACTTTTTTGAGCAAAGAGTCTATTTGTTGTTCCAATCTAATCCGCTCCTACTCTTAAAATAAAAAGCCGTTTCAAATGTTATGAAACGGCTCAATAAAAACAAACAGAGTCCTATGCACTCTGTTTATTCACCGCTTCCCTCCGCTGGCATGATCCAGATCAGGTCAAAAGGGTTGAGACAAAGTCTCTCTCAGCTTCGCAAAGCACCCCTAGGATGAATCTATGTGTTTGTCAGGCATTCGTTATCGGCTCAGCTCTTGTTAAAAACGGCCGATCTTGATTCCATAATACATGGATTGGCGTATCAAAAAAAGCGGAAAGTATTTGATCAGTAAGCATTTCCTTTATTTCTCCGGCTCCAAAGACCTCTCCCTGCTTTAATAAAAGAGCTTTATCAAAGACAGGCAAAATTTCCTCAGCATGATGAGTCACATAAAGGATAGATGGTGCATTTTCTTTGTTTGCAATGTATGTAATCGTATCTAACAACTTTTCCCGGGCAATAAAATCCAGCCCTGTGACTGGTTCATCCAGTATCAGCAGCTCCGGATCGGCCATTAGTGCTCTTGCAATCAATGCTCTTTGTTTTTCCCCTTGAGAAAGGGTTTCATAGCGACGGTCGGCATATTCAATTGCTCCCAAGTCCTCTAACAAACCAATCGCTTTTTCCCTGGTTTCCTTACTTGGCGTTTCATATAACCCAATTGAAGCGTAAGCTCCGCTCAAAGCAATTTCAAAGGCTGAATCTGCCGGGTACAATTTTTGCTGAAGAGCTGCTGAGACGAGGCCAATTTTACGTCTGAGTTTTTCCCCAAGCTCTGTCTTGCCAAATTCATGGCCAAGCACCTGCATCTCGCCTGATGTTGGAAAATAATAAGAGCAAAGCATATTTAACAGTGCTGTCTTCCCGGCGCCATTTAGGCCGTAAAGCACCCAATTTTCCTTTTCTTCCACCTTCCAATGAATATCCCTCAATATCCATTTCCCATTCCGTTTTAATGAGACATTGTCAAGCTGCAAAATCATCGTGGTCCTCCTCTTGATTGCCTTTTGTAATTGTTTTAATTTTCTTGAAACTTTGTACAAACTAGGATACCTTATTTTTTCCAAAACGTAAACCGTCGGCAAACAATAGAAAAGCCTTTAAAACAAAATCGTTTTAAAGGCTTTTCATTATTGATGAATATTTTTATTCATTTGTTTGATAGCCGCTTTTTCAAGTCTGGACACCTGTGCTTGGGATATTCCGATTTCCTCGGCGACTTCCATTTGGGTTTTCCCTTGGAAGAATCGCTTTCTCAAAATCATTTTTTCCCTATCATTCAGCCTTCTCATGCCCTCTTTTAAAGCCAGCTCTTCAATCCATTGTGTATCTGTATTGCGCTCATCACTGATTTGGTCCATCACATAAATCGGGTCTCCGCCGTCGTTATAGATCGGTTCAAATAGAGAAACCGGATCCTGAATGGCATCAAGCGCAAATACAATTTCCTCATGCGGTACTTCAAGAACTTTTGCGATGTCTTCTGCAGTCGGCTCCTTGCTTGTCTCACTGATTAACCGCTCTCTTACCTGAAGCGCCTTGTAAGCGATGTCCCGGAGTGATCTTGAGACACGGATCGGGTTATTATCGCGTAAATACCTGCGGATCTCTCCGATAATCATAGGTACTGCGTATGTTGAAAACTTAACATTGTGGCTTAGGTCAAAATTATCAATGGATTTCATTAGTCCGATGCAGCCGACTTGAAATAAGTCATCAACATACTCCCCTCTGTTATTAAATCGTTGAATGACACTTAAGACAAGACGCAAGTTCCCATTTACAAGCTTTTCTCTTGCTGAATCATCGCCTTCATCCTGCAGCTGCCTAAACAGCTTTCTCATCTCTTCATTCTTGAGTACTGGTAATTTGGAGGTATCCACCCCGCAGATTTCGACTTTATTTCTTGACACTTTTTTCCCTCCCTACAGGAGCTGCTGTACACCGTTAAGTATCTCCTTGGGTGGGAAAAATATGCACTGCACTCAGGCCGAAAAACTGTCGAAATCAGGAAATCCCTGTAAAATCAAGGGGTTCTACCCATAAAATTTTTTACACCATTTTGTTGAACTCTTTTCTCAATCTTTTTATAATTCGTTTCTCAAGCCGTGAAATATAGGACTGTGAAATCCCCATCATATCCGCTACATCCTTTTGGGTTTTTTCTTCTTCACCGACAAGCCCAAACCGCAGCTCCATAATTTGCTTTTCCCTCTCATTAAGCTGTTCAAGCGCTTTTTTCAAAAGCTTTTTATCTACGTTAGCTTCTATGTCTTTAGTGATGATGTCATCGTCTGTGCCGAGCACATCAGAAAGCAAAAGTTCATTGCCGTCCCAATCAATATTAAGCGGTTCGTCAAAGGAAACCTCTGAACGGATTTTGTTGTTTCTCCTCAGATACATCAGAATTTCATTTTCTATACAGCGGGAGGCATAGGTCGCCAGCTTAATTTTCTTTTCTGGATTGAATGTATTCACAGCTTTGATCAATCCGATGGTACCGATGCTGATTAAATCCTCTATATTAATTCCCGTATTTTCAAATTTACGGGCAATATAAACGACCAGGCGCAAATTGCGTTCAATTAAAATGGCACGTGCCGCCTGATCGCCGTTTGGGAGCTTCATTAACAACACCTGCTCCTCATCTTTAGACAATGGAGGCGGCAGGGCTTCACTCCCACCTATGTAGTAGACTTCATCACTTTTCAGCCCAAGTTTCATCAGCAGCTTATACCAGAGGTGCGTCAACCGTAATTTTAGTTTTTTCATCTTCCTCTCCCTTCTAAATGTACCGCCGTTTGAGTATGATAAGTAACGGACATTTGCGAACTTTATGAAACGTGTTTGACAGCCTTGCCCGAAAGCATTTTCGGATGAATAATCGCATCAAACTCTCCATCTGCCGAAAGCTTTGTTGTGCTGATACCGATTAAGCATTTATCTGCACAAATCATTTCTTCTTTTGTCATAATCGTTACGTGGTCCGGTTTAACGCATAATAAAAATTGATTTTGCTGACCAACTCCCCTGTATGGAATCAACCTCATTTTATCTAAAAAGCGAAATGAATCATCAAGCTGTTCGATGGCTTCCAGCGGGTCTGTGTTTCGAATGATCATCGTTTCGGCTGCTCCGAAAATCGGCTCCAATTTATCAACGTAAATGATCATAACCGGTGTTTTTGTAAGAGGATCGTAGAGCTGATTGCCCGAATCAATCAGGCCTCTGACATGAAGTGTTTGGTTGCCCAAATCGGCCTGCACGCTGACTCGTTCCTCATATTGAATGTTTTTTGTTTCAATATCTTCGATTCTTCTTTTAGAAAAAAACCATAATGCTGGAAAGCCAGCAACAATAAACAACCAGCTGATCGGGTCTCCAAACCCTGTTTGATTGGTAATCATGACACCGTTTCGAACAATAGAATTTGACTGCAGCAAAGAATGAGCTCCGATAATTCCTCCCCCCATTAAAAAAGTGGCAAAATAAAAGGAAAACAAATTTTGAAAAAAAAAGCGAAATCTTTTAAAGCCAAATGTCACCAGTACAATCACAACTGAAAAAGCTAGCTTCCCAGCCGGATGGTCAACAATCGGCGAGAAAGGAGTAAACATCAAAAGGACAATACTTGAACCGATGAACGCCCCGCCTATCAGTCTTCTTTTTTTCACATGCCGTTTTAAAATAAATGCCGTGAGCAAAAGCAAAAGTGCATCAAAACAAAAGTTTAACAGCCAAATGACATCTAAATAGATTTTCACATCTGACTCCTTTCTTTCTTGCCTCACGCTGTTCCTCTTCTTGCTCCATAAGTATAAAGCAAGCTCTGTGGGAAAGTCTGTCAATTAATGTTGAGAGGAAAATACAATTTTTCAGGGAAATCTGCTTAATTTGTCGAGGAAGTGTAATGAGAGGATATAAAAAAAGCTGCCAGTGACGGCAGCTTTTTTCTACTTAATTTTCTGTGTTGATATTAAGTTTTCCATTCGCAGTTTTTCTCGTTTCATTTCCATAATCATCTCGTACGATCACTTCTACTTTTGCTCCGGTTGCTTTAATAGAAGAAGTGGCTGTCCAATAGCCTTCATATCTCCCCGGAGAAATTTCTCTTAACGGGAGCTCGGTGGCGTTTTGCACACTCGCTCTTGCATTTGTCAGCGGCATACGAATGATAAACGTTGCATCCAAATCCTCAGCGCTTGAGAAAGCGATTTTCACAGATTCACCGGCTTTTAAGTTTTTATCCTCTCCCGGAATCAAGCCAGAAATGACAGGCTTGTCAAAGTTGACATCAATGACTGTCTTTTTCGTCGTTTTGTTGCCTGCAAGGTCTGTAGCAATCACCTTGATTTCATTTCTTCCATTATCCAAAAGAATACGGGCTGAGTATGAACCATCAGCTACTGTTGCTTTTTTGCCATTCACCTTGACGTCTTTCAGATTGTCATCGGATACAGCCCCTTTGACAGTCAGCGTTTCTTTATTTGTTTTCTCGCCATCCTTTGGATTGTCCAGTGTTAATTCAGGCTTTTCTTGATCAAGCGTGACCGTGATTGGGCTGGAGGCATCCGTTGCTCCGTTATCTGTTGATGCAGTTGCCGTCAGCTTATTTTCGCCCTTGCTGAGTGTGATGCCTGTCTGGAACGTGCCGTCCGCGGCAGTTTTTGTTTCTCCTGCTTCTTTCTCTTCATTATAAATGTGTACCGTTGTACCAGGTGAAGCTTTTCCTTTTACAGTGACGTTCTCCTTATTTGTGTATGACTTGTCTGTCGGTGAAGTAATCTCAGGCACAGCAGCTTCGTAATCAACTAATGCGCGAATCATATAGTTGCCGTCTGCTTCGTCACCCGGCTCCCATTTTCCACCTATATACTGCCAGTTGCGGCCGGAATTCTTGCCGGTTTCATCCATTGCCAGTCCAGGTGAATACGGGTCAGGTTTCGACTGGATATATACGAGATAAAAGTCTTTATCGACCATAATCCCTTTTGAACTGAGATCTACCTTAGTCCACTCGCCATTGCGAAGAGCTACAGCGTTAAATGGCCCGGCAATTTTCTTGCCCGGTGCTCCGCCTTTTCCTGTAGCATCGTATACCTCAACCTTAAACTCTGTACCGCCTGGATCTGGGAACTCTGTATCCCAGAATCTAAACAGCCCTCCTGTAAGCATGCCTTTGTCCTTGCCGTCAGCCAGCGTCATTTTTACCGCCCATCCGTTCCCGGCAGCAAAATAAGAATTGGCATTCTCGGCTGTCCCGTCATCATATGCAATTTCACCTGGATAACCAACGAAAGGCTTCAATGCAGTTTCTTTTGTAACATTACCTTTTAACTCAACGGAAAATTCATCGCTGTAATAACCCGGTGCAGCGACTTTAATCGTATAAGAGCCTTCATAGGCCTCGAGCGTATATTCACCTTTGTCGTTCGTCGTAGCCGGTTCAACCGCAGCATCCTCTACAACATAAATGGAAGCGCCTTTTACCGGCTCTTTTGTCGTTTTATTGATAACCGTACCTTTTAATGTGCCCTTCTTCATTTCTTCTAACGTAAAATTAGCTTGTGTCGTCTGGTCCGCCTGCAGAGACACTTTTTGTGTTTTCGATTGATAACCGTATGCTTCTGCAATAAGCGTATAGTCTCCCGCTTTGTGCGTCAGCGTGTACCGCCCTGTGGATTGATCGGAATATGTTGATTTTCCTGTTTCCACTACACTGACTTGTGCCCTGAGCGGCAAAACTTGCGGCTGTATAGCTTTACTCTCGGTTTTTACAGCTGTATGTTGAGATGGCTTTGCTTTTTTCGGATTTACTGCCTTTTTCTTTTGTTTTCCAGACGGCTTTTGGACGCCCAGCTTATTCTTTTTGGCTGTTTTTCCGGCTGATTTGTCAGAAAGCGCTACATCATCAATGTACCAGCCCTCTTTGTTAATACTTTCATCTGATTGTAGGTTAAACATCACTTGAATGTTTTGGCCTTTATAAGCCGATAAATCAATTTCTTCATTCGTCCAGCTTGATGTCCTTCCATTATAAACACCGGCCTGCTTCCAATTCTTTTCTCCCTCAGGCAGAACAAAAACGTAGCCGTAATCAAAGTCATCCTCTAAATTGTGCCAGCTTTTAAATTGAAGAAACAGACTTCCTGAATCAGGAACTTTAACAGGAGGCATAACAAGGTTCATGTTTGCCGAGTTGGCATAATTCCCCGCCAGATTTGTTCCATATACTTTTTCTCCGGATGCTGCTGAATTTGGGCCAGTTGACGGAACGCCCCATTCCCAGTTATTATTTGTTCCGCTTGCAAGCCAGCCGCCGGCTGCAGTTTCAAAATCCTGCTTATATCCCACCGTAATACTTGGTTTCACTGTTATATCATATATGTCAGACGAAACCATATGTCCGCCAAAATCCTGAATGATCCACTTATAGCTTAGCTTAGTTCCTTTTATGTCTGGGATCTCTGCCTGATACGTTCCTTTTAGATGATCACCACTGATTCGTTTAGCCGTTACATCTGTCCATTCACCTTGATCAAGCTTGTAGGACAGTTTTACAGATGTCACACTCACATTGTCTTCAGCTGTTATAGTCAGCGGCAGGCTGCCACCTTCATACGCTTCTGTCACTTTCTCATGCTGGAAGACAGGAGGCTCTTGATCATCCCCTTCTACAGAAACTTGTCCTTCTGCTTTGCCTAACCCATCTGTGACAGCGGATACAGCATCAAAAGCGTTCACCAAACCATGGCCATATCCGTTATTCGGAGAATCAGGGAATGTTGAATCTGTCAGCGGTTCAGCCGTGCTGGTTAATATATCCTCCATCTCATCGACAGAAAGTGAGGCATCCGCCTGTTTCAACAGTGCAGCAACAGCCGATACATGCGGCCCTGCCATTGATGTGCCGTCCCATCCGTCCTCATATGTCTGACCGGGAACGGATGAACGAATATTTACGCCCGGTGCAGATATTTCCGGCTTTATTTCATCATATGGAGATGGCCCTTGAAGAGAAAAGTCAGCGAGCTTTTTATTGATATCAGTCGCTCCAGTTGCAAACGATTCCGGATAGTTTGCAGGGTTTGCGATAGATCCAGGCCCGCCAGGAATAAAGAGATCTGTATTCCCCGCAGAAAACTCAGGGAAAATGTCGGCCGCACGCCAGGCATTGACCATGTCTCTATACCATTCATCAAGTCCTGAGCCTCCGCCCCATGAGTTATTGACAACATCAGGAGCCATTTCCGGGTGAGGGTTGCCCTCTGCGTCCTTTGGTGCTAAAATCCATTCACCAGCATCCAAAATGTCAGCATCAGTGCCGCCATCTTCCGAGAACGCTTTAACAGCGATCCATTTTGCGCCAGGCGCTACACCGATTTGATTTGTTCCATCGGGCTCAGATCCCACCATCGTACCTGTCACATGGGTTCCGTGAGCCAAATCATCATAAGGGCTTGCCCCGCCTGCTACAGCATCATACCAGTTCATTTCATTTTCAGGCTCATCGGGATTTTCAGGGTTATATCCGCGATATTTCTCTTTTAATGCCGGATGGTTCCATTCCACACCGGTATCAATGGACGCAACAACTGTACCAGTTCCATCGTATCCAAGCGCCCAGGCTTTTGGAGCATCGATTTGGTCGACATTCCATTCCACACCGTCAGTTGCTTTAACTGCTTTTTGCGCTTTTTTCATATTAAATGGGGAGGATGACTTAAAAAGCTGCCGTTTCTCATTAGGAAGCACTTTTTCCACTTCGGGAAACTGCGCCACTTTTTCCATAACTTCTTTTGAGGCATGAACAGCAATCCCATTCACCACATAATAAGAATGAATCTGGTCTGCATTTCCTTTATCTTTCTGGGTGTTCAAGTATGTTAGGACGTCTTGCTGGGATTCATCGGCTGTGACTTTTAAAGATGACACAACGGCAGAGCGCTTTTGATATTCCGTTTTAGCCGCAGACAGCTTCTTCGATTTCGCTTTTTTAACAGCCGCTTTTGCCGCTTTTTCTGTGTCGGCCTGATCTTTAAATTTAATCAGAAAGGTCGTTTTGTCTTTCTTTTTAAAGCTTTTCTTTAATGAACTCGAGATCTTGTTTTGAATGGATTCCGCAGTTTGAAGCTCCTTTTTAACAGAAGCTGAGGTGACTTTGCTGCTTGCCCCGGCTGCTCCCGGAAACAGCAGTGAACTAATGACAACCGTACTTAAAACAGAGCTGATGAGTCTGTTTTTCGTTTTTTTCCTCATTTTCATCCCCCTTTTTCAACATGCTTTGTAAAAAATATGTCGTCCCTCCTTTTAAAAATGAATGGTTTGTCAGAACATCGCTGTATGTTAACTGTAGACAATCTAAATTACAGATATTGTCGTTTCATGTCAGCTAATTTCCATATATATGAAAATGATAAAATTGTCACGAAAATAAATAGGTCTATTCATCCATTTTATTACTAAACGAAGGAGGTAATAGGGAAAAAGGCTATATAAGAAGAAAGTTTGATGAGAAAAACAAAAAGGACAAAATCGAAAACGATTTTGTCCTTTACATTAGCCGCGTTTATTACGGTTTCTTAAGAATGTCGGGATGTCAAGCGTATCATCAGCCGGCTGTGAAGTATGACGGCTTACTGTGTTCTGCTGCTGAGGCTCCTCACGTTTGGGCTCACGCTTTGGAACACTTTGATTGTGTGTTTTAATGCTTTGATTTAAGCCTGGGCGCTGAGGCTTCGTCACGTCCTTTTCTTGTTCAATAAAGCCCGTTGCAATCACTGTCACCACAATCTCATCTTTTAGATTTTCATTAATAACAGAACCGAAAATCATGTTTACGTCTTGATCAGACGCCGAAGCGACAATGTCTGCTGCTTCCTGAACTTCATATAGGCTGAGGTTTGTTCCCCCAGTGATGTTCATGAGAACGCCTTGCGCACCGTCAATGGCCGCTTCAAGAAGCGGGCTGGAAATGGCTTTTTTCGCTGCCTCTGCCGCACGGTTTTCCCCGGTAGCAATACCGATACCCATCAAAGCAGATCCTTTGTTTGACATGATCGTTTTCACATCAGCAAAGTCAAGGTTGATAAGACCAGGTGTAGCAATCAAGTCAGAAATACCTTGGACCCCTTGACGGAGTACGTTATCCGCTTCACGGAATGCTTCAAGCATCGGTGTGTTTTTATCAACAATTTCAAGGATACGGTCGTTCGGGATCACAATCAGTGTATCCACCGCTTCTTTCATTGCCGAGATTCCGCCTGCAGCCTGAAGCTGTCTTTTGCGTCCTTCGAAGGTAAACGGTCTTGTTACAACTCCGACTGTTAATGCGCCTAAGTCTTTCGCGATTTGTGCGATAACCGGTGCGGCACCTGTTCCTGTTCCGCCGCCCATACCAGCTGTCACGAATACCATGTCAGCGCCTTTTAACGCTTCTTCAATCTGCTCTTTGCTTTCTTCAGCGGCTTTTTTTCCGACTTCCGGATTCGCACCTGCTCCCAATCCTCTAGTCAGCTTTGCGCCGATTTGCATTTTCACTTCTGCTTTTGACAGGTTAAGAGCTTGAGCGTCCGTATTTACCGCGATGTACTCTACTCCTTGCACTTCATTTTCAATCATTCGGTTAACGGCGTTGTTACCGCCGCCTCCTACTCCGATTACTTTAATTGATGCTAAGCCGTCTATGTTTGTTTCGAACTCCAACATGCTAAATCCTCCTAATCTGCCGAATGACTATCTATCTATTCCCAAAACATGCTTAATAGTTTTTTCATTTTGCTCTGTTTATTATGTTCGGCTTGTGTTTTTTGTTTTCCTTTTGGCCGCTGCTGCACCTCATTTTGATGATGATGCTGCTCTTGTTCCTCAGATGATGAGACTGCGATTTCCTGTATCGCTTCTTCAGGCATCTTAAAGCCTATTTTTCTGCCTTGGATTCTTGCATTCCGGCAGGCGAATTGGATCAGGCCCACTCCCGTCATGTATTGAGGATCTCTTACACCGATATAATTCGGGCTTGCCACCCTGACGTTATTTTGCAGCACATCCTGTGCCAAAGACATGACACCCGGCATTGCCGCTTGTCCTCCTGTCAGCACGAAGCCTCCCGGCAGATCGGTAATTCCCATACTGCGAAGCTCTTCTGAAACAATTTCAAGAATTTCTTCTACTCTCGCTTCAATGATATTCGCTGCTTCTTGCTGTGTAAATGTTTGTTTTTGATTGGTGCCTATAACGGTTACCTCAAATACTTCATCCTCCGAGGCTTCGTCATAGTAGGCATGTCCAAATTGTTTTTTCACGCGTTCTGCTTCTTCTGTTGACGTTCTCAATCCGATGGAGATATCTTTGGTGATATTTTCGCCTCCGAGAGGAATGACACGGGTAGAAGTGAGATGTCCGTTCTGGAATACGGCAATGGTTGTTGACCCTCCCCCTATATCAATGAGAGCCACACCAAGGTTTTTCTCGTCCTTTGATAATGCAGCAGAACCGGCTGCCAGCGGCTGAAGACAAATATCAGTTATTTCAATACCAGCTCTTTCAACACAGCGGAGTAAATTATGTAAGATTGTTTTTGAACCGGTGATCAAGGTGCCCTCTACTTCTAAACGCACACCCAGCATTTTTTTCGGGTCGGTGATTTCATCTCTTCCATCTACGATAAACTGTTTAGGAATGACGTCGACAATCAGCTGTTCGTGCGGTACTGAAACAACCTGTGCCGCCTCCATGACACGGCGTACATCTTCAACCTGAATTTCTTTATTTTCACTGGAAACTGCTACAACGCCGTTTGTATCTTGAATATTGATATAATTTCCATTAACGCCGACAATAGCTTTTCTAAGCGGAAAACCTACCATTCTTTCAGCTTGGTCAAACGCTTTTCTTATAGAATGAACGGTCTCATCTATATCAACGATTGAGCCTTTTTTCAACCCTTCAGACGGTACATTTCCCACACCGATAATATTAAGGGAATCATCTGTCATTTCTCCGACGATCACTTTTGTATTGGACGTACCGATGTCAAGACTGACGTAAAGTTCATTGTTGTTCATTCTATGGCACCTCCTCACATTTCGATCATTTCTATTCTATTATTTGCGGAACAACAATACAATGAATGTGGCTTTACAAGTGTGTAACAAAAAATAACAACAGAATATTTTTATGTGCTATTCACATTTTATGTTTATTGAAAATATTCGTTATATCCTATGTATATCCTCTTTTATATCACATTTTTTTTATTTTTTTTAGAAAGAGTCCACTTTGTTAGTAGATTTCTTCTGATAACGGCTATATTCTGAAATAATCTGACTCCAAAAGCGAATATACCTGCTAAATACAAGTCTACACCAAGATGGACTCCCAGAAAAGCTAAACTTATTGCCAATATAATATTAAAAAAGAAACCGGAAACAAATACCATTTCATCATATGTACCTTGTAAATGCGCCCTGATTCCGCCGATTAATGTATCAAGTGCTGCAAGCACCGCAAGCGATAAATAGTTTGAGTATTCACTCGGTATCGTTAAGTTTGTCATCAGTCCAATCGCTATTCCGAGCACCAGTCCCAATACGGGCAGCCACATGACAATTCTCCTCCTTTTCAGTCTTTAAGCAGTTTCAGCTGTTGTACGTCTAATGGTCTGTCATATGCTTTTAATGTTAGTTTGCTTTCAGATTTACCGGCTTTTAATGCTAAATTTTCAGATGCAAAAAGATCCTCAAGGCCTGACCCCTTCACCCTGCTGTACAACATGTCCGGATCTTTGGCAAGCACTTTTACTGTTAAAGGATAATCGTCAAGAGCGTACCCGTCTATTTTTGTTGTGCCGTTGATATCTCTGATGACTGTATGATTCACAACTCTTCGCTCGTTAATTGAGATATGCTCTGCACCGAAGAAGTTGAGTTCATTCATCAGCTTTTTCAGCAAATCCGGAGGCGGATTTTCGATCGCCTCTCCTGTTAAGCTTTCAGAAAAAAGCGGGGAAATAGTGATGACAATTCCGCTACCTGTTATATCGGTCATGCCGGCTGTTTTTTTTAAGGTTTGCAAGGTATTATTGAGCGCGGTTTCTTTTGTCATTTCTTTCGTTTGCGAATAGCTATTCAGCAGTTTATCATATTTGTTTATTTCAGCCAGCAGCTTTTCCTGCTTCTTCTGCTCTGATGTCAGCTCTTCCCTAATGTCCCACATATCTCTTGTATCCCGGACTTGAGGGTGTTTTAATGAATTAAACTGAACAGAAATCATCAGGCCGAAGATGACCATAAGCACACTGATGCTTATGAAGGAACGCTTTATTTTCAATCTGTTTCACCCGCTTTTTCAGTCATTCCTTCGTTTTCAGAATCGGTTTCATTTGTACGTTTTTCTCTTTTTCTGCCGAAACAGAAATATGATCCAGTGACAGCTGATCGATCAGGCCTCCTGCGATATTTAACGAAGGCAGAAGGACATCCGGATCTCCAATAGCAGATATCGTAAACGGAGCGGGATGCTGCACCCCGTCTACCGTTACAACAGGACCATTGCACTTGATATAAGAATCATGCGTCAACCGCTGTCCATTTACGGCGACGGCAGCTGCTCCCGAGATATACAGTTCGTTTACCACTTGGAAGATATGGCTTTCGTGAACGATATAACTGTTCACATTCTCCCCTTCCGGTATGTATGACGCATCTTCCAATGTCACCTCAACGCCTTCTCCCTGCACACCGACTTCCCCAATATACATCCTGTATTTTTCTGTATCTTCGAGGACGTTATAGTATTCCGTCTTCTCTTTCTTCAGCTTATTTTCCGCCTGGCGGACTTTGTTTTGCTTTTGATATAATTCTTTTTCAAGCTTCCTATTTTCTTTCTCTTGTTTCAGAAGTTCATCTCTCAGTGCATATTCTTTTTTCCACTCTTCCGTCTCAGCCGCGCTTTTGTTGTTTTCTTTTGTCATTTGAAAAGAAAATGAAATCAAAAAGCCTGCAATAAGCATAATCAAGGAAAGAAGGACTGCTGATTTGCCCCTCAATTTTCATCTTCCTTTTTGGCAGTTTTATCGTTTTTTCCGAACTCTTCAAAATAGGTGGCAACTTCTAAATGAATAATTCCTTTTTTATTGCTGCTAAGCTGTGAAATGATAGAAGGATACGTCTTCATTCGATCTGCAAAGGTTTTAATAGACGCGGTGACAACATAACCGTCGTTCATGTACAACTTAATACGGTTTTCATCCATTTTTACAGGCGTATAATAAATTTCTGAAATCGACTGTTTTAGCGAATTTGACAGCTCATCAAGCTGCTTGGCCATTTGAGAGCGTTTCTTCGCGTTTGTCCAATTGACCAAAATCGGCCCGGCATCATCCGGCGTTACTTCATTTGGCAGAACTGAGCCGTTTTCAAGCACTTCATAGTACACATCGTCTTTTTCTAAATAAGCAATCGCTTTATATTCTTCGATTGCAATGTTGATTTTATTAGGAAGCGATTTGCTGATCTCCGCTTTTTTCACTAATTTATTTTGCTGAATCTTCTTTTCTGTTTTTTGCTTGTCCAAACTCCAAAACTCAGTATCTCCGCTGTTAATATCGGAAAGGTCGATAATTTCCTTTTTAGATACATTTTCATTCCCAGTAACAGAGATTGTTGATACTTTACTGATTGGCGTTTGCAGGTACACAATGACCAGCACCATAATAAAAAAGAGCATAATAAATGAAATGAGACGGCGGTTTGCCTTCTGTTTCCTCTGCTCTTTAATTTTAGGGATCCGCTCTTCAATGTTAACGATTTTTTCTCGGTCTTGACCCGGGTTCATTGCCTGTTCACCTCATTCAAATGAAACAGCTGTTAAAAGTCTGTCTATTCCAAAACAAACGGCATGCTATGATGCCGTTTGTCGTTTGCTTACAGTATATCATATGAACAGCTTCAGTCAGAACTTGAATCAGCGATTTCCGCCGATGATTTCAACCTCTGTGTGCATATCAATCTCGTATTTTTCACGGATTGTCTTTTTCACATGGTCAATAAGATCAAGTACATCTTTTGCTGATGCTCCCCCCGCATTGACGATAAAGTTTCCGTGCATCTCCGATATCTTTGCACCGCCGATTTGATATCCTTTCAAGCCTGCTTTTTCAACAAGGTTCCCGGCATGATTCGGAAGCGGATTTCTAAAGATGCTTCCCGCACATGGGCTTGAATACGGCTGTGTATTTTTTCTATAGTCTTTATTGCTTTGCATTTGCTGAACGATTGATTCCTTATCCTTCTGCTCCAGCTTCAAAACAGCTTCAAGGCAAACGCCCGGACGTTTCTTTTGCAGTACAGATGTCCTGTAGCTGAAATCCATCTGTTCATTTGTCAGCCACTCAATCGTACCGTCTTCAAATAAAATGTGCGCTTTGACGAGGATCTCGCTCATATCAGAACCGTGAGCGCCGGCATTCATATAAACCGCGCCGCCGACTGATCCTGGAATGCCGGCAGCAAATTCCAAACCGGACAGGCCTTTTTTGCTCAATGATGTAGCAAGGCGGACCACTGAATAACCGCCTCCGACTGTTACTTGTTCCCCTTCAAGCTCCAAGTGGTCAAGACCCGCGCCCAGCTTAATCACTACGCCTCTTATTCCTTCGTCTAAAACAAGAAGATTTGATCCGCGTCCGATGACTGTCCACTTCACATCATATTTTTTAATCACGTCCATGATGTCTTTAACAGCATCTACACTGCTTGGAATGACCAATACATCCGCAGGTCCGCCGATTTTCATTGTTGTATGATTCGCGAGCGGTTCATTTGCAAGAACCTTGCCGACTTCGCGTTCTTTTAATTCCTGTATCACTTTCTCCATCGTAAACCTCCGCATTCCATTTGCTTTTCTATTATTTTTTCAATTCCTCGAGTACGCTGTATAGACGGGCAGCCGCGTCAGGAACACCGAGTGACTTTGTTCGTTCGCTCATTTCCTTTAACGTTTGCTCATTCAGTACAATCCGGTCTAGCGCTTCAATCAGCTTCTCCCCGCTGAGCTCTGTTTCTTTCAGTACAATCGCCGCATCATGCTGGCCGAGAGATCTCGCATTGACCTCCTGGTGGTTCGCTGTCACGTATGGACTCGGGATCAGAACACTTGGAATTCCAAGAGCAGTAATTTCGGCAATCGTAGTCGCACCGGCTCTGGCCACAATGACATCAATGGCCTTTAAATACTCCGGCATTTGATGAAGAAACGGCTTTGTGACCATATTATCAGCTGCACCCTTGCTTTTCAGCTCATTCATTACTTTTTCATAGTGAACTTCACCGGTGATATACAGCACTTGGTAGTCTCTTGTTTTCAACGCATCCTGCATCTCAATGACAGCGCGGTTAATCGGTGCTGCGCCCCTGCTTCCGCCAAAGATTAAAACGGTTTTTTTCTCTTCAGAAAGCCCAAATTCAGCCATTGATCGGCCCGTCTTTATTGAGACGACTTCAGAAGCTCTCGGGTTTCCCGTAAATACAACTTTCTCACTAGGAAAATGTGATTTTGCTTCTTCAAAACAAATCGCTACCTTATTAACATATTTTGAAAGAAACTTATTTGTGATGCCCGGCAGGCTGTTTTGCTCATGGACAATAGTCGGAATTCCCATTTTCGCAGCGGCATAGACCACCGGCCCGCATACATAACCGCCCGTTCCAATCACAGCATCGGGCTTAAATTCCGCTAAATACGATTTGCTCTTTTTGACGCCCTTTAGAAAACGCATCACAGTCTTGACGTTTTCAAATGACAGCTTTCTTTTAAATCCTGTAATTTCAATTGATCGAAACGGTATATTCTCCCGCTCAACAATTTTTTTCTCCAGCCCGTTTTCTGTCCCGATATATAAAAATTCTACATTAGGATGACGTCTTTGCACTTCTTTAATAAAAGCAAGCGCGGGATAAATATGTCCCCCTGTACCGCCTCCGCTTATTGCAATTCGCATATCTTTTCCCCCAGTCTAAGTTTCTCTATAACATAACGATAACCCTGTTTTGTTGGACAGGGTTATCGCATCAATTGTTTCCTAGCTTCCTGTTAGACAGGGCGCTAGGCAAAACATTCGTTAATACCTCGAGTAGCGGCTTACATTCAGCAGCACCCCGACAGCCATCAGCATCAGAGTCAATGAAGAGCCTCCGTAGCTCAGAAACGGGAGCGTGATGCCTGTTACCGGAATCAGGCCCGTGACTACGCCGATATTGATCATGACTTGAATGGCAATCATTGAAATAATACCGACTGCGACAAAGCTTCCGTACAGATCAGGCGCACCAAGCGCAATTCTGATTCCTCTCCAAAGCAGGACGCTGAAGAGGAGCAAAATAAGTGTTCCCCCGATAAAGCCCAGCTCCTCTGACAAGATGGCGAAAATAAAGTCTGTTTGCGGCTCAGGCAGATAAAAGAACTTCTGTCTGCTTTGTCCGAGTCCCATTCCGAACAATCCGCCGGGCCCCACTGCATAAAGCGATTGAATGATCTGAAATCCGCTTCCGAGCGGATCTTCCCATGGATTTAAGTATGAGGTAATCCGCTTAATCCGATATGGAGCCGATAGTACGAGCCCGACAAATCCGCTGAGGCCGATCAGCCCGAGAAAGACGAAATGGGCGATCCGCGCGCCGGCTACAAAAATCATGACAATACAAGTTCCGACCATTACTGTCCCCGTTCCGAGGTCAGGCTGGCACATAATAATCAAAAATGCTGAAAACACGATGCCAAGTGCAGGGATGAACCCCCGTCTGAACGATGTGATGTTTTTTTGTTTTTCAGAGAGAAATTTAGCAAGGAATGCAATCATCGCAAGCTTCATAAACTCTGAAGGCTGTATGCTGAATGCTCCGACTCCGATCCAGCTTCTTGAACCGTTCCGCACCATTCCGACGCCCGGTATCAAAACAAGCACCAGAAGGAAAAAGCAGATAACCATCAGCAATTTGGACCATGTCCTCCAAGTCCAATAATCGACATTCATGATAAAAAACATAGCTATGACGCCGATTCCCGCAAACAAAAGCTGCCGTTTCGCGAAAAAGAATGAGTCATCAAATTTATAATCCGCCCATACCGCACTCGCACTGTACACCATAATTAATCCGATTGTTAATAATAATAACGTAATGATGACCAATAACAAATCAGGCGATGTTTTTTTAGTAGTCAAAGCAATCGACACCCCAAGCTTAAAGTCATTAGGGCTGCCGATTACTTCAAGACAAGCCCTTACTTAAGCATATGCACGGCATCTATAAACATGTCACCGCGTTCTTCAAATGTTTTGAATTGATCCCAGCTCGCACACGCGGGTGAGAGCAGGATGACATCTCCTTCATTTGAGATCGCAAACGCCGCAGATACTGCTTGTTCAACATTATCGACACGTTTGACATGTTGTATTCCCAGCTCATTGCCGAGTTTCTCAAGTTTTGGCGCCGTCTGGCCAAATGTAAGCACTGCTTTGACATGTTTCATATAAGGTTTCAAGTCATCAAAACCATTTCCGCGATCCAGTCCGCCCGCAAGCAAAATGACCGGCTTATCGAAAGCTGAAAGCGCCTTGCTTGTCGCCAAAATGTTTGTTGCTTTACTGTCGTTATAAAATTTGCGGCCATTCACTGTCGTCACATATTGGAGGCGGTGCTTCACGCCAGTAAAGCTTGTCAGCACTTTTTTAACCGCCTCATTGGACGCACCTGCCGTTTTCACAACTGCAATCGCTGCTAAAATGTTCTCCAGGTTATGAGCGCCGGGCAGGACAACCTCTTCCAGAGGAAGAATGGCTTCGCCGTTAAACATAATCATACTGTCTTTTACGTAAGCACCCTGTTCAAGCGTTTTGCTGGCTGAAAATGGGATCATTTCAGCTTTTCCAGCTTCAGCAAGACGCACAACCGTGTCATCATCTTGGTTGACAATGGCTTTATCTGAGGCAGTCTGATGAAGATACACTTTCTGTTTCGCTTTTTCATAGTTTTCCCGTGTATGGTGATAATCCAAATGGGCGTCAAATACATTTAAAATCAGGCTGATTTCCGGTCTGAAAGCGTGTGTTCCCATCAGCTGGAACGAAGACAGTTCAGTAACGATCCATTCGTCCCCATCAGCATGATAGGCAACCTCACTTGCGACTGTGCCGATGTTTCCGGCAATCAGTGCTTTTTGCGAGTCAGCTTTGAGCATTTCGTAAATCAGCGTTGTCGTGGTTGTTTTACCGTTCGATCCGGTAATTCCGATAAACTTGGCGTTTGTCAGGTAGTAAGCGAGCTCAATTTCCGTCCAGACCGGAATGCCTCTTTTCTCTGCTTCCTGAACCATAATGTTTTCATAAGGAATTCCCGGGTTTTTGATCAGAATCGTGATTTGATGCTGATCGAACAGAGAAACTGGATGCTCTCCGCAAACCACTTCGATTCCTTTTTCAGAGAGCTTTTGTGCCGGTTCGTTTTCTTCAAAAGGCTTTTGGTCATTGACTGCAACATAACTGCCTTTTTCATGAAGAATGGAGGCCGCCGCATACCCGCTTTTCGCAAGCCCAAGGATTAAAAAATGCTGATTCTGTATAAATTGATCATTTTTCACTTATAACCACACCTCGATGTAAATTCCTAAAACGGCAAGCAACAGTCCCGCAGCCCAAAACGTCACGACTACTCTCCATTCAGACCAGCCGACAAGCTCGTAATGGTGATGAAGCGGACTCATTTTGAAAATTCGTTTACCTGTCGTTTTAAAGCTGATGACCTGCAGAATAACAGATAATGTCTCAATAACGAATACACCGCCGATGATAACCAGCAGGATCTCTAATTTCGTTAAAATGGCAATGGTAACGATGGCTCCTCCCAATGCAAGCGATCCCGTATCTCCCATAAACACTTTGGCCGGATGAGCATTAAATACAAGGAAGCCCAGAACTGCGCCGACAACGGCCACTGAGAAAATCGCTACGTCATATTGAGACTGATTCCATGCCAGAATGGCAAAGGCACCAAAGGCAATCGCCGCAGTACCGGATAATAAGCCGTCAAGGCCGTCAGTCAGGTTAACTGCATTTGATCCGCCGACAAGCATAAAGAGCACCAGAATAAAGTAAGCCCAGCCTAGATCAAATGATAAGTCAGTTCCAGGAACGCGAATATCTGTCGCAAAATTGTAGTAATGGTACACCGCATAAAATACAACTGCAATAATAATTTGGCCGATCAGCTTTTGCTTTGATGTCAATCCAAGGTTGCGCTTCATGACAACCTTGATGTAATCATCTAAAAAGCCAAGCAATCCATAGCCGAGCGTAACAAACAGAAGCAGCACCATTTCGGGGCTTATTTCTGAAAACTTCTGTGTCATCACAATAGTTGTCACTATGATAGAAAGTATAATCATAACCCCGCCCATTGTCGGTGTCCCTGATTTTTTCTGATGTGATTTCGGTCCTTCTTCTCTAATACTCTGGCCGAATTTTAATCTTCTTAAAAACGGAATAAGAATCGGAGAGAGCAGAACACTAATTAAAAAACCCATTAAAATTGTAAACAGAATGACTTGCTCAAGCATTGTCCTTTTCTCCTCCTGTTTCTTTCAAACGACATACGTAGTTATCATATTCATGATTTTTTTCCATATGAAAAATCTTTTCAAGCTCCATTATTCAATAACATCTCTTTCCTATGAATTCGTCTTATTCTTATTGAGTTCAACAATGGCTCTCGCCGCTACTTCAGCATCATCAAAATCGAAGGTTTCATTTCCGATCTGCTGATAGGTTTCATGTCCTTTTCCTGCAATGAGGACAACGTCGCCTTTTTTGGCATTGGCAATCGCGAAAAAGATCGCCTGTTCGCGGTTTGCAATACTGTGATAGTATGCGTTCTCTACTCCGGCTTCCATATCTCTTAAAATCGCGCGAGGGTCTTCGCTTCTCGGGTTATCTGAAGTAAAAATCGGCTCGTCAGCCAGCTCCACAGCAATTTTAGCCATTTTCGGGCGTTTCGTCTTATCTCTGTCTCCACCGCAGCCGACAACGACAAATAGCTTTCCTTCTGTCATGTCTCTGCATGTCTCCAGCACATTTTCAAGGCTGTCAGGTGTGTGCGCGTAATCTACAATGACAGGAAACTCCTGCTGCTGATTGACCAATTCAAAACGTCCTCTTACACCACGCAATTCTTCAACAGCCTCAGTGATGATTTCAAGTGGTATGCCTGCTGCAATACATGTCGCAACAGCGGCCAGCACGTTATACACATTAAATTGTCCGACGAGAGACATCGTGATGTGCTTCGTGCCTTTGTTTGTCACAAGATCAAAGCTTGTGCCCTGTGCAGTGATATTGATGTTCTTCGCCATCACGTCAGCATTGTTTTTAATTCCGTATGTAGAGATATGCGCTGCTGTTACCTTTTCAAAATAAGCGCTCGCCTCATCGTCAGCATTCAGTACGGCACGCTTTGGATGTTCATGGTTGAAAGCCCCGCCAAGTTGGGAAAAGAGCAGGCTTTTTGCATGCCGGTACTCATCCATCGTTTTATGATAGTCCAGATGGTCCTGTGTTAAATTCGTAAACACGGCAATATCATAATCACAGCCGTGAACGCGTCCTAAAGACAAGGCGTGGGAAGAAACCTCCATGATAGCAGTGTCGACGTGCTTGTCATTCATTTTCTTAAACGTTTTCTGCAGCGTGACGCTTTCCGGAGTCGTGTTTTTCACTGGAAGTGTTTCGTCTCCGATTTTCATGTACATTGTACCGATCAAGCCTGTGCGTTTTCCCGCTTTTTTCAAGATCTCATCGACCATATGGGTCGTTGAAGTTTTGCCGTTTGTCCCCGTTATCCCGATCAGCTGGAGCTTCTTCGTCGGCTGTCCGTAAAACGCATCAGACAAAACGCTGAGCGCGCGAAGTGACTGCCGGACAATAATAACAGGAACATCCACATCGACCTCTCGTTCTGCCACAATAGCCGCTGCGCCGTTTTCTACTGCTTTTTGCGCAAAATCGTGGCCATCCACCGTATACCCTTTTACACATACAAAAAGACTCCCTTTCTTTACTTCTCTGGAGTCCATCTCAATTGAAGTTATTTCAGGGTCTTGTGAGTCGTTTACAGAAGGTTCGGTTGTTAAGTATGTAAGCAGCTTTGTAAGTTTCATCGTATCAAACCTCTCAACATTCTAATTCGTTCTTTTTATCATTGAAGTCACATCAAAGGATGTGGTAATGATTTTAAGCATACAGTTCATATTTTAGCGTAAATAAAAGGATACATCCAGCTAATCTTGAAAGATATCAGCATTTTTTCTGCAATAAAAGAATAGGCAGCCCGAATCAATCGGCTGCCTCCTTTTCATCTTCTTCAGTCAAATACACGCGTATCTTCGAACCCTCTTTTACTTTCGTTCCGGCAGCTGGCGATTGTTTAACGATTTTGCTTCCTTTCCCGGAAGCATCTACATTGAGATTCACCAATAGTGACTCAAGATCTGAGACAGACATCCCTACAACATTCGGAACTTCTATTGTTTTTGTGTCGTTCCATTGGTATTTTTTCTCGATTTGATTTTTCCGGGGCTTCACACCAAGCTCCGGCAGGCTGTCTCTCATAATATTCCCGACAATAGGCGCTGCAACCGTTCCGCCAAACTGAATCGTGCCTTTCGGGTTATCCACCGCAACGTAGACAACCAGACTCGGATCATCGGCGGGCGCGAAACCGATAAATGATACAATATGGTTGTTTTCGAGGTATTTTCCATCTTTAACCTTTTGTGCCGTTCCCGTTTTTCCTCCGACACGATATCCTTCCACAAATGCATTGCGGCCGGTGCCTTCTGCGACAACGCTTTCTAGAGCATAACGGATTTGTTTGGATGTTTCTTCAGAAATGACTTGTTTCTTTGCGATTGGTGATTGTTTTTTGACCGTTTTCTTCGTAACAGGATCGATCCATTCCTTTGCAATATAAGGTGTGTAGAGCGTCCCTCCGTTTACAGCGGCAGATACCGCTGCAACCTGCTGAATCGGCGTGACGGATACTCCCTGTCCGAAAGCCGTTGTTGCTTGCTCCACCGGACCCACTCTGTCAAGGGGGAACAAGATGCCTGTTCCCTCGCCTTGAAGATCAATTCCCGTTTTTTGTCCAAAACCAAAGTCTTTGATATATTTGAAAAGCTTTTCTTTTCCTAAGCGCTCGCCCAATTCAACAAACCCCGGGTTGCAGGAGTTCTGTACAACTTCTAGATACGTCTGCAGCCCGTGCCCGCCTCTTTTCCAGCACCGCAGTCTCGCTCCGTCCACTTCCGCATGCCCCTTATCATAAAATTGATCCCGTTTTAAATTAACTTTTTGCTCTTCAAGGGCTGCTGCAAGCGTAATGATTTTAAAGGTAGATCCCGGTTCATACGTGCTCCATACTGGCAGATTTCGATTGTAGACGGACGGATCGACTGATTGGTAATCAGCAGGGTCAAAGTCAGGCCTGCTAGACATCCCCAAGATTTCTCCGTTTTTCGGATTCATAGCTACGGCAATCATGCCGTCCGGATGATATTTGGCCTCAGCGTTATCAAGCTCTCTTTCCAGTATCGTCTGAACCTTTGAATCAACTGTCAGCTTCATATCAAGCCCATCCTTAGGCGGCGTATAGTCGTCCGCTTCATCAGGCATCTTCTTTCCCTTGGCATCTGTATAAAACTTAACAGAACCTTTTTCCCCTTTTAGATCATCGTCGTAATAGGCTTCCAGTCCAAGGAGCCCTTGGTTGTCAATTCCTGCAAATCCAAGCACATGAGATAAAAAGCTGCCGAACGGGTAATGACGGATACTGTCCTCCGCAACATACACACCTTTTAAATCAAGCGCTTTGATTTCCTTCGCCTTCTCATTTGAAATTTTTCTCCCCTCAGGAGTGATCTTTTCGATTGACGCTTTTTTTGTCACATGTTTATATACTTTTTCTTCTGACATGTTGAGCACCGCCGCAAGCTGCTTGCTCGTTTTCATCGGATTCTGTACTTGGCGCGGCACGACGAATACGGTCGGCGCACTTTTGTTTGTTGCGAGTTTCACGCCGTTCCGGTCCAGAATCTCGCCTCTCTCCGGCTCAAACGGCAAGTTACGGCTCCAGGAATCTTTCGCCAGCGAAGTCAGTTTTTCGCCCATCACAAACTGAACATACCCCAGCCTTGTATCAATGATCAGAAACACGATCACGCCAAAAAGCAAAACAAATAATAAACGTTTTCTAACCGTTACATTCGAGACGCGCAAGAGACCGTTCACTCCTTATTTAGGCTTGTTTCATTTTATGCCTGAAATTGGACAGGTAGAACGAGGCTCCTCTGAAGGCATAAAAAAAGAAAGCCTGCATAACGCAAGCTTTCTTTTTAATCAGGATTTTTAAACTTAACCTTGATTACGGTTTTATCTTTTATTTCTTTGTCTTTCTTGACGCTTTGGCTGACAGCGTAGCCTTGGCCGTTTACTTCAATATGAATTCCCGCGAGCTCGCCGTACTGAAGAACCTCTCTTCTAGACCACCCTGTCATATCAGGCATTTTGATTTTGCCGCCCGTTTTCAGGAAAACCTTCTGATTGGTGAGAACTTCCTCATCCGCTTTCGGATACTGTTCTTTTACAGCGACATCACTGCCGATGACAATCGGTGTGAGATTCTCTTCTTTTGCTTTCTTTTGAGCAGCAGTAACCGTTTGATCTGTTAAATCAGGCATTGTCTGCGCTTTTGTTTCTTCCTTATCAGAATTAGATTTTTCAGTTGGCTCTATGTTTAGGTAATGCAGGCTGTTTTTCATTGTTGGGTTGAAGATTTCTGATACTGGATCTGAACTGCTTTGTCCTGCTTTTAACTGCGGCTGCTGTACAGCAACATAAATTAAAAGCTCAGGATCATCTTTAGGCGCCATACCCATAAACGAAAAGATATAGTTATCTGTGCCGTCTAAATATCCGCCTTTACCGGCTATTTGCGCAGTACCTGTTTTCCCGGCAACATCAAAACCTTCGATTTTATAGGCTTGCCCTGTTCCGATTTTCGATGTAACGACTTCTCCCAATATATCCCGCACCTTTTTCGCAGTGCTTGCAGAAATCGGAGTTCCGGCTGATTCCGGCTTATTTTGATAAATAGTTTTATCTTTATCGGGATCAACGATATGGTCAATCACATAAGGCTTCATCATTTTACCGTCATTCGCAATTGCCGTTGCGGCCTGAATCTGCTGAATTGGTGTGACCGCAGACGCTTGGCCATATGCAGTTGACGCCTTATCAAATTCATATTTAAAGTTAATTTTGCTGGAGACTTCTCCTGGCAAATCAATACCTGTTTTCTGGTAAAAATTGAACTTGTGCAAATATTGATTGAGGCGGTCATATCCCAGCTTTTCTTTCGCCAGTTTCGCAAAAGCGACATTCGACGACCTTAGAACGCCGTCATGATAGGTTGTCGGACCCCAGCCTACACCGTTATTGTGATCCCTAACAGGTGCTCCGCCAACTTCAAATGTCCCTGACTTATATTGTTCGTTCGCATTAAACACGTTTTCCTGCATCGCAGCAGCAAGTGTAAATATCTTCATCGTTGATCCGGGTTCATACGCATATGAAATCAAATCATTATAGTAGTTTGTCACATCGCGCTTGTTCGGATCAAAGCTTGGCCGCTGTCCCATGGCAAGGACTTTGCCTGTTTTCGGATCGACGACTGCGGCCATAATTTTTTTCGGATTATACTTTTGCGCCACTTTTGTCATGCTGTCTTCCAAAAATGTTTGAATTTTCTGGTCAATGGTTAAATATACATTGTCACCATTTTTTGGCGCGGTAATTTTATTTTTGCTGTTTGGGAGCTCCCAGCCGGATTTGTCGCTTTCATATGTCACATATCCGTCCCGCTCCTTCAAATACTTATCCAGCACCTTCTCTAATCCCATCGCGCCGGAAATTTCATTTGTGTCCTGATCAACCTCGGCATAGCCGATTAGATTAGATGCAAATATACCGTTTGGATAGTAGCGTTTTGTATCCCGTAAAAATGAAATGCCCGGGAGTTTCATTTTTTCAATTTTTTGCTTTTGTGAATACGTAATATCCCGGCCCGCTGAGCCAAACTCGACTTGTTTTGCATCTTTATTTAAGATATCAAGGATGTCTGCCTTGTCCAAGTTTATCACTTTAGACAATGCTTCCGCCGTTTTTTCTTTGTCTACGACATGCTGAGGATGCTTGACATCAGTGGTCATTTTTTTATCGAGAATCGCAATCAGCTTATACGTCGCTGTGTCCTCAGCAATCACTTTTCCGTTTCGATCTAAAATCGAGCCGCGGCTTGCCTCGATGGTCCGTTTCTTTTCATGCTGCTCTGTCGCTTTTGTCGCAAGCACTTCACCGTCCGCTTTTCCGGTTATTTGAATATATGCCATTCTCCCTAGGATGACAAAGAAAAAGAGAGCGAAACAAATACTTAGAATCGCTGCTCCTCTATTCATAAATTTATTCTTTTTTGGCATTTGAATCATTCCTGTATGTTTTTCACTTTTTTATCTTTTAAATTCAAGCCGTTCTTTTTCGCAATGTCCATAATGCGCTGCGGTTTGCTTAAATCAGCAACGCTTTTTTCGAGGTCACCAATTTGCTTATTTTCGGATGAAATTTGCTCCTCAAGCTTTTGCACCTCAATATTGGTTTGATATGCCGCATATGCCTTTGATACGATCAAAAGCGATACGCTGAGCACCGCCGCAGCAAAGAGGACAAGAAGCACTTTTTCTCCGAGAGTAATGGAAGCCCTTTTTTTGACAATCACTTTTTTCTCAGGATTGATCGCATGCCGCTGCTGTTTCTCTGGTTGGTAAGCTAAATTGCTCATAGGCTGATGACCTCCTTTTAATTTTGCATTCGCGTTTCGTTATTTTCTTTTTTCAGCAATCCGAAGCTTGGCAGAACGGGCCCTGTTGTTCTCTTCAAGCTCTTCTTGAGATGCCGTAATCGGTTTTCGTGTGATGAGCTTCAGCTCCGGCTCAAACTCTTCCGGTATAACAGGAAGACCCGGAGGAAGTTCCGGAAGCGACGACTTTTCTTTAAAAGTGGTTTTGCAAATTCTGTCTTCTAGCGAGTGGAAGGTAATGACTGATACCCTGCCCCCTGGCTTCAGAACCTCAATTGCCTGCTCCAAAGCTTCTTCAAACACCCTAAGTTCATCGTTTACGGCAATTCTGATTGCCTGAAACACGCGTTTAGCGGGATGTCCCCCGCTCCTTCTCGCTGGAGCGGGAATCGCGTCTTTTATTAGATCGACCAGTTGGCCCGTAGTTTGAATAGGAGACTTCATTCTTGCCTCCTCAATTTTTCTGGCGATCTGTTTACTGAACTTCTCTTCTCCGTATTTAAAGAAAATACGGACGAGATCCTCATAGCGCCACTCATTAACGACTTCTTTCGCCGTAAGCGTAGCCGACTGGTCCATCCTCATGTCCAACGGTGCGTCATGATGGTAACTGAATCCGCGCTCCGGTGTATCCAGCTGCGGAGAGGACACCCCTAAATCAAATAAAATACCGTCTACTTCTGTAATACCTTGTTCATTCAAACATTCTTTTAAATACCTGAAATTGCTTTTAATCAGAATAAGCTGCCCTTTATAATCGGACAACGCTTCTTTCGCATGCTGTAATGCCATATCATCTTGGTCAAAAGCGATTAAACGCCCCTTCTCGGATAACTGCTGCAATAAGTATGTACTGTGCCCAGCTCCGCCGAGTGTGCAGTCTACATATGTACCGTCCGGTTTAATATTGAGTCCGTCTACGGTTTCACGAAGAAGTACTGTCTTGTGTTGAAACATTTTGTGTTGGTCCCACCTTTTATCAGGATGAATTGAAATTGTTTTTAGAGTGTTATACACGAAGAATCATTATATATCAAACCCAATCATGTTTTCAGCAATTTCAGCAAATGAATCTTCTTGCTCTTCTGTGTATTGTTCCCAAATTACTTTACTCCACAATTCAATTCGATTAGAAACCCCGATAACAACACATTCTTTTTCCAGTTTGGCATAATTCAATAGAGATGATGCAATATTTACCCTGCCTTGCTTGTCCAGTTCGCATTCGGTCGCCCCTGAAAAGAAGAAACGGGTAAACGCGCGGGCATCTTTCTTTGTGAGAGGAAGAGCTTTCAGTTTTTCTTCAATTTGTTTCCATTCGTGCATAGGGTAGCCGAAGAGACATTGGTCAAGCCCTCTGGTCAGCACAAATTGCTCACCTAGGCCTTCTCTAAATTTAGCGGGTACGATCATGCGGCCTTTCGCATCGATGGTATGCTGATATTCACCCATAAACATGATCTCTTGCCCCACTTTCTCTCCTTAACTCACCACTATTCACCACTTCGCTCCACAACTTCATTTTACACTGTTTACCCATAAAAAAAAACCCTGAACTATTCAGGGTTCTTTAAAACTTTATTTCAAAGTTTGACAACTTGATGTTGATTTTGAAAAGAAAATGGCAGATTCTTGAATGTCATGAAGAATTTTGGACCGTACCTGTTCAAATAATACATGATATTCCAAATCCGTTCTTGCGGCGCAAGAAGCGGCTTAATGCTATTTTGAATTCTCTCATAATCCTTCAATACGTAGCCTTCTTTTTCCTCAATTCGCTTCGTCACCGTGCGCTCTAAGAATTGAAGCTGATCCTGAATAAAAGCGGCATTTTTCAGGAGTAAAGGTTCCATGCTTTGATCGACCTTTAACGCCTCCTGCCGGACCGTTTTGTGAATCGCTTCAATTTGGCTTCTCGCTTGATCCATCACCGCCGTAAACTCTTCCGGAATCTGGCGCTCGAAGTATGTCTCTCTTTGATTCTCCGTTCCGCGCTCAATCGCATCTTGTAACGAGATATTCCGTTCAGCCAGTTTTTTCTCAATATGCCGCTCAAGTATCGTAATGTTCAGTCTTGGCATGACAGGAGGCATTTTAAAACCCATCACCGCAAAAGCCTGTTTGAGCTCACCCCAATAGTTGATTTCTCCAGGGCCTGCAATAAATGCTAAAGTCGGAATGAGAAATTCCTGCATTAAAGGTCTCGTTACAACATTGTTGCTGAAGCGCTCCGGATGTTCTTCCATATGCGTATGAAGTTCATCCATCGTCCATCCTAGATCAAGCTCATTGACAACAAATCGGCCGTTATCTTTTTCAATTAAAAAACGTTCTTCTTCATATTCATAAAACAGATTTGCCTGCTCTTTTCCGGACTCGATAATCGGTTTGTAGCCTGCTTGGCGCATGAAGGCCTGCTGATCTGATACAGCGCGGGCGAGTTCATCATTTTCTCGAAGAATCTTTTGGAACATAGCCGTTTCCAGCTTTTTAATCCCAGGATCTCCAGAATTTAATAAAACTAAGCCCTCCTCTTGGAACAGATCCGCGATCAGCAGCTCAAAGAAGTCAGTAAACGTAACAGATTCTCGTAAACATCGTTTCACATTATCAAGAAGTGAATTCGTGTGGTCTGTTTCTTCAAAAGCGGCAAACACATCATCTATCCACGCGGAACACTTTTCCTGGTCAAGCGTCGTGCTCGCTGCTGATGACTTCTTCCAATATGACTGAGACAGCTTTTTTTTCACAGGACCATTCTCTTCAGAAATATGAACAAAATTAATCTCATCCAAATCGTGGTCTTCTCCGGCCACCCAGAAGATCGGTATGACAGGCACTTGCAGTTCCTTTTCTTGTTGCTTTGCTAAAACAATGATTGAAATGATTTTATGTATGGTGTAAAGCGGCCCTGTTAAAAGTCCTGCCTGCTGTCCGCCGACTACAGCGGCACTTGACGGGTCCTTCAGCTTCTCAATAGCGGACTGCATCGCACTTGAACCGAATTTATTATGGTACGAGGATAAGTACGCCGCCAATTCCTCTCTTGCGAAAAACCGGGAGGATAAGTCTTGCAGTCTTTCACGCCACATGTCCTTATGATGAATGCTGTAATCAAAAAAAGAAGACATTTCTTCTTTGCCATCTATATAGTGCTGTACAAACACATTCTGATTTTTGATGGAAAGTTCAGTTAGCTGCATCTTCTAGAACTTCCTTTCTCCAATAAATAGTTAGTTATCCGAAATGAGTATAGCATGTTACCGAAAAAGCTCAAAAGACTTTGTTTGTATTTCGCTCCAATGCTTTGATGCTGCCGTATAAAAACGCTAGATGGACGGCATCAATTCCGTGAAGACTTGCTTCCTTCAATAAGTATCCGATGATGGCGTCAGCTTCCGTTTGCCGGCCTTCAATGACGTCAACCAGCATTGAAGAGCGATTTTCTTTCGTTAGTCTGCAAACGGCCTGAACCCGCTCCCAAGCCTCTTCTTCGTTTTCAAGCCTTAAAATGCGGCACGCCTCCTGAAATACCAGCTTCATAAAAGCCAGATAAGCTGGCGTTGTCAGCAGGTCTCCATTTTTCACCTGCAATAACGCAGTTAAAGGATTAATACACGCATTTACAATCAGCTTGCCCGTTAGCAGACGGTACCAATCCGTTTCATAACAAATCGGAAAATCCGAGTGGTTATGCTGAAACAAGATGTTCAGCCGATCTGGTTCAGCATCGAACGCGCTCCATTTTATCGCACCTAGGCCTGTATGATCAACAGCTGTATCCGATTTTCTTACAGCCCCGTGCTCAACGATTCCAACATAAATAGAGTGGCCAACGTGCCAGTCTTTTAGGTTGTGGATATGCCCCATGCCGTTTTGCAAAAATAATATATTCGTTTTTCCGATCCGTTCAAGCGACGGAAAAACAGACTGAAGCTGATGCTGCTTCACTGTCATGACAAGCAGATCGAAATCCGAATTGATACGCGTGTCTGCACTGCAATCAGCGCTGAATTCCTCCCCGCCTTTATAAAGCCGGATTCCTTCAGACTGAATGGCCGCAGCCTGTTCCTGCCGCCTCGTCACAACAGTCACGTCGTGATCAAGTGACAAATAATAGGCGCATAATAGACCGACGGAGCCTCCGCCGATAATTCCAATTTTCATGATGTCACACCCAATTTAGCTTTTACGTATTATCATAGCAGAAGTATGAAGAAATTACTTCTCAAAGATTCCATGTGCTTAAAATTAAAGTTTAAATATTTGGATTTTTTAAATAAAGCGTTTACAATATATATAGAAACAACAAAGGGGGAGATTGGTTTGACAAAGGTAGAACGTCTGCTTATCAACTATAAAACGCTGGAAGAATTCAAGAAATTTAAAGAATACGGCATTCAGGAGCTTTCAATGCTTGAAGATCTTCAGGATAATATTATTGAAAATGACAGCACTTCGCCTTTTTACGGGATTTATTTCGGCGACAAACTTGTAGCACGAATGAGTCTGTATCAAGTTAACGGCAAATCGAATTCCTATTTTGACAATCGCCAGGATTATTTGGAGCTGTGGAAGCTTGAGGTTCTTCCAGGCTACCAGAACAGGGGATATGGGAGAGCCTTGGTTGAATTTGCAAAATCATTCAAAATGCCAATCCGGACAAATCCGCGAATGAAATCAGCAGAATTTTGGAACAAAATGAACTTTAAAACTGTTAAGTATGATATGGCACGGGACAAAGGGGAAAATCCGCTCATCTGGCATCCTGATATGGATCGCGAAATGACACCGGGAGAGTCCGCATAGACATAAAAACAACCGGCCTATTCTTCCTATAGGGCCGGTTCATTTCAAGCGTTTCTTTACGTTTCTTGAGCCGCTTTTTTCATTCTTCCGTCTTCCTTGGATACAACCATTTTTCTGGCCCGATCCATAATGTCGATCAATGCCTTGTAATCCTCTTCTGTCATCTCTAGCTGATTCCGCAATGTTTGATTTTCACTCCGCAAATCCTCAAGCTCTTTTTGCAGCGATTGGATTTGCTCCTTCAATTTTTCCCTTTCGAGCTGAAATTCTTGTGCAGAAGGTGCTTCTTTAAATTGTTCGAGAAATTGAATGACATCCTGAATGGACAAGTCTCGTTTTCCTTCTGACGATGCCGAGGCAGTCTGCTTCACGGAATTCGGCATATTGACCGAATGAACGCCGATTTGCTTTCTCAGTTCTTTCCTCTGCTTTTTCGCAAGCTCTATACCTGACTGGTATTGTTTTCTTACATATGAGTTCCACCTGAAACCGCAGGCTGCCGCGGTTCTGGTCAGCGCCCTTCCTACCTCCTCAAAGGCGGAAAGCTGTGTTCCTCCCTCTCGAATATGACGAAGCACCACTTCTGCCAGCAGCAAATCCTCATCCTGAGTCCAAGCATCTTGTCTTGTAATGGTCAAATTCAATCTCCCTCCATGTCAGCTTATTTATCTCATACATATGCCGGTAATAGATTAGATAGACTATTTGCACTCACAAATTTTCCGCAAGCTGACAGGAAGAGAAAAAGAAAAAGCGCAGGGCTTTCACCCCGCGCTTTTCTCATTAGTTACTTTTTACATTTATGTCTTTGCCGTTGTATGATCCGCATGCTTTGCATACACGGTGAGACAACTTCATCTCTCCGCATGACGGACATTCTGTCATACCAGGTACATTAAGTTTGAAATGTGTACGGCGCAATCTTTTCTTCATTTTAGAAGTTCTTCTAAAAGGTACAGCCATTATTCCCACCTCCTTAAAGAGTTAAGATTCATCATCTTGTTTTAAGAGCTTTTCGAGGGCTGCAAGTCTCGGATCAACTTGATTCTTCTTGTCTTCTTCCGAAATGACTTGCCAGTCCTTTCCTTCTTGAGGAGCAGCTCCTTTTTCTTGTTCAGATTCACAAAAGATTTGCATAGGGATTTCTAAAAGAATTTCTTCTTTCACGATCGGAGTTAAGTCGATAGTATCGTCCTCAACAATGTGAACGTCATCATCTTCTATATCATCCGTGTGATGAAATATAAACAGTTCTTTTGTTGAAATTTCAAATGGATACGGGACATCAACGAGTGTTCTTGAGCATGGCAAAATCATTTCGCCTGAAATTGTAAAATCAAACGAAACCTGTTTGGATTTGATATCCGCTCTGCCCTTCACCCGGACGGGAGAAATGCGGCGAATGTCAGAATTCAGCTTTGTCAGCTCATTTAACTCAACTGTTTCATCAAATTCAAAACTTTGTTTTGGCATTTGATGCAGCTGATAAATCGTCCATTTCATTTGTATCACCTCAGGAAAGCAACAAACATGATTATAGCTTTTAAGATTGTTTTTGTCAATATTTTTTCTTTACAGCATAATGCTGCCATCCAAGTATCGTTGACAGCGGAATATGCTATGCATACACTTAAAACAAAAATAAGGCGTAAGAGTTTTCATTTGCAAATGTACCATACGTTTTTAAACATAGCAAGAAAGGCGGAAAAAATATGAATGCTGTCGGATTGGTGGTTGAATATAACCCCTTTCATAACGGTCACCTTTATCATGCCCAAACAGCAAAGCGGCAAACCGGATGCGACACGGCTGTCGCGGTGATGAGCGGGCATTTTTTACAGCGTGGGGAACCGGCTGTTGTGTCAAAATGGGCCCGAACAAAAATGGCGCTGCAAAGCGGAGTTGATCTTGTTATTGAGCTGCCTTATCTTTATGCCGTGCAAAAAGCGGACATTTTTGCACGCGGCAGTGTTTCCATCCTAAACGAAATTGAATGTGAGGCGCTGTTTTTCGGGAGTGAGAATGGGGATATCAAGCCGTTTTTAGAAACAGCACAGCTTATTAATGAGCATAAACATACATTTGATGACCGAATTAAAGAAGAACTTAAAACGGGGACGAGTTATCCAGCAGCGGCGGCTAGCGCCTTCAGCTCCATTTTGCATTCCGAAAGTGCACTTGACTTGTCAAAACCAAATAACATTTTGGGATACCAGTATGTGACTTCGATTCTAACCGGGGGATATCCTATGAAACCTTATACCACGGCACGCATCTCTTCGGACTATCATGATGCCGATCTCCCTGAAGGTGAAAACCCTATCGCAAGCGCCACAAGCATCAGAAAAGCGATGACTGGCCAGAGTCTCGAAGCCTGCCTTCGTTTTCTCCCTGCTGCATCTGCACGAGAATTAGCAGCTTACCGCAAATCTTTCGGATTGTGGCATACACCTGAGCGCTACTTTTCTTACTTGAAATACAGCCTTTCAACAGTAACAGCACAGGAATTACAGCAAATATACGAGGTGGAGGAAGGTTTAGAGCACAGAATTCTTCGTTCGATCAGAAAGGCCAGCTCCTATCTGGAATATATGGAGCTGCTGAAAACGAAACGTTATACATGGACAAGGCTCCAGCGGATGAATACGCACATTTTAACCAGAACAAAAAAACAGGATATAAAAAAGCTGCTTGACGACGATAAGGTGCCATATATCAGGCTTCTCGGCATGACGAAAAAAGGACAGGCTTATTTATCCGAAAAGAAAAAAGCACTGTCTGTTCCGCTTGTCAGCAAACTGTCCTCTTTCTCTCATCCAGCTCTCGATCTGGACATAAAAGCAAGCAGAATTTACAGCCTGCCGATAGAAGAGCCGCTGAGAACCGAGTTTGACCTGCAGGAATACGGACATACACCGATTCGCTATGACGAAGATGGACAACACTTTTTAAATGTATAGAAAAAGCACCTGAGAATCAGGTGCTTTTCGCTTTCAGCTTATTCAAATAGTCAATCGCATCCTGCATGGTATCAACAGGCACAATCTTCATATCTGAATCAATATCTTTTGCTGTTTTTACAGCATTTTCATAATCGGAATTGCTGGCGCCGTTTTGATTTGGCGCGAAGAAAATGTCTTTTCCGGCTTTGTCTGCGGCGACGACTTTTTGATCAATTCCGCCAATCGGGCCTACTTTTCCGTCAACATCGATGGTACCTGTTCCCGCAATATCATAACCTTTTGTTTCGTCTGTTTTTGTCAGCTGATTATAGATTTCAAGAGACATCATTAACCCGGCAGAAGGACCGCCGATATTCTCGATTTCAAAATCAATATCCGGCTCCACTTTGACGTTTCTGTCCGTATAAAGTGAAACACCGATCCCAGCCCGTTGCGGCTCATCAGGGAATTGTTTTAACGTAAGAGTGACACGCTTTTCTTTTTCTTCTCTTTCGATCTTTAACGTCACTTTATCGCCTGCGTTTTTGCTGCTGATATAATCAATCAGCTTTTCAGCTGACTGATAGTTTTTGCCGTCTGCACTGATGATTTTATCACCGACCTCTATTTTCCCTTTTGCCGGCATGTTTTCTACAACTGAGCTTGCATATATGCCGTTAAAGGAGTAGCTGACTTTTTTTCCTGCTTTTTGATAGGCGGCTATAACCGCGTTTTCTTGCGAGCTTTTCATCATTTGGAGCTGCCTTTTCATATACTCCTTATCTGACTCGCCTTCTTCCTTAATGCTCTCATCAGGAACAATTTCATAATAAGGGTGCATCTTTGCCCACACATATGTAAACGGATTAGCCGGTCCCACTTTGACAGTCATTAAGGACAAGCTTCCTTTTTCCGGGTAGCCTCCCTCCACTTTTATCAATGGAGCAAGCTCTGTCGCTTCTCCCGGTTTTGTAATATAGTATGGAAGTTTTATAAATGATAAAACGGCGATCAGTATGAGGATGACGAGCATCCAGCTAAAATGTTTTTTACGTAGCAAATTATGAGCCCTCCCAATTCTCTATTTCTTTTCTTATCTTGCTGATCGATCGGTTTGTCGCCTCTTCGCCTGCCGATATCATTTCTTCAATATTGGCAAACGAGCTTGAGCTGTATGTTTCAAGAGAAGGGCGAATCATGATATCTGCGGCAATCGTTTGATGCCGCACCAATTCATTTTGCAGGATATCCATACTTTGCATAATCACATCAAAAATATGCACTGCTGTTTCAGTTTTTCGAACCCTGGAAACATCCGAAGCGATGATAATATCAGCTCCCATGTCTTTTACAACAGAAACCGGAATTCGATCGACGACCGCGCCGTCTACAAGAAGGCGTCCGTCCAGCCTCTGCGGAATAAAGATACCCGGTATGCTGATGCTGGCCCTCACTGCATCTGACACTGATCCTTTGCGGAACACAATCTTTTCTCCCGTCTGTAAATCACATGCAACAATGCCCAGCGGAATTTGGAGCTCTTCAATCGGTTTTCCGAATGTATAAGCATGCACAAGCTGTCTGACGCGGTCACCTTTTAGAAAACCGAGCTTCGGCACCGTATAATCAGCATAAAGCCTCCGTTTAAAGGCTTTGGCTACTTTTTTCATCGTTGCCACGTCATGGCCGGCGGCATAAAAACTGCCCACCAAAGCGCCCATGCTGCTTCCTGCAATCATATCCACATGAATTTGATGCTTATGTAAACTGGAAAGCACACCGAGATGAGCAAGCCCTCTGGCCCCTCCCGATCCTAACGCTAACCCGATTTTAGGTTTGGCCAAAGCGTTAACCTCCTGCCTGAATTCCCTGTATACCGAATTCTATGGTCTAAACTGAACCCCTATGCTCGTATATTAGTACAAAGAATCAAGAGGACAGGTACTGCTTGGCCGTTTCATGTCATACATTATTTTATCATGATATACATGTCATTGGGCATTTTTAGCATCGGGGAGGTAAGAATGAACTTGTCGAAGATCAATACACTTTTGATTGCCTCGTTTTTTCTTTTTTTAACAGCGACTGTCATCTCACATCCACAGGCCTCATTCGAAGCCTCTAAAACCGGGCTTTCTATGTGGTGGGAGGTTGTGTTTCCGTCATTGCTGCCATTTTTTATTCTGTCCGAACTCTTAATCGGCTTTGGCATTGTACGGTTTGTCGGTGTTTTGCTTGAGCCTTTTATGCGGCCGATCTTTCGCGTGCCGGGTGTCGGCGGCTTCGTTCTTGCTATGGGAATGGCATCAGGAAACCCAGCGGGAGCAAAACTCACTGCCCGTCTGCGGCAGGAAAAACAAATTTCAAGAGTAGAGGCAGAACGGCTTGCGTCGTTTACCAATTCTTCAAACCCGCTCTTTATTTTCGGCGCTGTTGCTGTCGGTTTCTTTCAAAACGCGTCACTAGGCATTTTATTGGCTTCTGCACACTATTTGGGGAATCTGGCTGTTGGATTAACGATGCGTTCCTACGGCCGCAAAGAAGAGCAGCATCTCAGAAGAAAGAAAACGATACCCTTTCCTTCGATCAAAGATGCGTTACACGCCCTTCATACCGCCAGACTTGCGGAAAAACGGCCTTTGGGCAAAATTTTAGGCGACGCCGTGACGTCTTCTGTTCAAACGCTTCTTATGGTAGGCGGCTTTATTATTTTATTTTCTGTCTTCAATCGGCTGTTGTCCGTGGTTCAGCTGACTGATATTTTGTCTGTTTTCACAAAAGGCGCGCTGACTTTGTTCCAGCTTCCGGCTCAATTGGACATTCCGCTTTTATCGGGGATGTTTGAAATCACGTTAGGCAGCAAGCTTGTCAGCGAGACAGATGTTTCTCTTCTGCAAAAAGCGATTATCGTCAGCTTTATTCTCGGGTTTAGCGGCTTTTCCGTACAAGCTCAAGTGGCAGGTATTTTATCGGAAACTGATATTAGATTTAAACCATTCTTTATCGCACGTTTGCTGCAGGGCGTTTATGCCGCTGTCTTCGTCATGCTTTTATGGAAACCGCTTTACACGGCCTTGCATGATCCTTATCAGTATGTGTTTAAATCTTTTAATAGCAGTGACATGCCGACTGCATTTATAAACGGCTGGAATCTGCTTGTGCAGATCGGACCTGCTGTCACACTATGCGCGCTGTTTACGTACATTATCATTTTTTCTTACAGACTGACAAACGGCACAAAAAAAGGATGAGTCAACCCCCTCATCCTTGTCTGTATTTTTGCTGAAGCGCAAGCTCTACTTCCGGCGGTACAAATTCTGATACCGAGCCGTTGTATCTCGCCACTTCTTTTACGATACTTGAACTTAAAAACGAATACTGATTGTTTGTCATCATGAAAAATGTCTCAATGGATTCATCAAGCACACGGTTTACTGACGTTCCCTGCATCTCGTATTCAAAATCTGATACAGCTCTCAAGCCTCTTAATATCGCTTTGGCATTTTTTCTTTTTGCATAATCAATTAACAGTCCTTGTGATGTTTCAACTGTTATGTTCGGAATGTCTTTTGTCACTTCTCTCAGAAGCTCACACCGTTCCTCTACACTGAACAAAGGCTTTTTTGAAGAATTATTCAGCACACATACATACACTTGTTCAAAAATATGCGCCCCGCGTTTGATGATGTCCAGATGCCCGTAGGTCACCGGATCAAAACTGCCGGGACAGACAGCTATACTCGCCACCTCACTACCCCCTCTTTTTATAAATCGCCACACCTGTAAGCCCATAGGTTTCTTTTCTTGTCATCACAAGATCTCCTACGGTTTCGGGAAGCTCGACCTCTCTGTCATGCTCAGCGACGATAAAGCCGTCTTCTTCCAGCATTTGATATTCGTCAATCAAAGTTAAAAGTGCTTTCAGCTTTTGTTCCTTATACGGCGGATCGAGAAAAATGCCGCGAAAGCCGGTTTCTCTCTTTGCAGCAGCGTGCAAAGCACGTTCCGCATCATTGCGGTATACCTGTGCATGTTTTGTAAGCTCCAGCGTTTTCAAATTAGATTTTACCGTTTGAATGGCCTTAAAATCACGGTCAACGAATATACAATGCTCAAACCCGCGTGAAAGCGCTTCGATTCCAAGACCTCCGCTCCCTGCGAATAAGTCTAGTCCCCTGCCCCCATCAAAATAAGGGCCGATCATATTGAAAATGGATTCCTTCACTTTGTCGGTTGTCGGTCTTGTTGATGTTCCCGGCACAGCCTTTAGTGAACGGCCTTTTTTTGATCCAGAAATTACTCTCATGTTCCACACCACTTTTTCTAAAAGCTATTTTGTTTCTTTATTCGGCCAGACGCCGCTATGTACATAGAAAAAAATCAATCCTATCTTAACATAAAGCATTCTCCCAAACAATGAACGCTAATCTTGATAAACAGGTGTATAGGCAGCATGATCCTTGTCCATACTATAAGCAACAGCATCTAGAGGATGTTGTTGCCAACCGCGGAGAAGACTTACGTTTCCCCATAAGTTCTTCCTCCGGTTTCTCCTCTCCCTTTGCCTTCTCCTTAACATATTAAGGAATAGAAGGACCCCGCAGTTGTCTGCGGGGGTTTTTTTATTGCTATATGCCGATTTTATAATCGTATTCTTTTGCCTTATCAAGCTTTGACTCGAATTCCAATTTTAAAAACGGTTTATAAGAAGGCTCTACTTTTTTCACAAAAGAGTAAGACGCAATCTTGTCCATTGTTTTTTCAATTTGGTCCATATCACAGTACAGTACGACATATTTTAATCGTTTTGATACATAGTGCACATTCCCGAACTTTCTCAGCATTTTGCTTTGCTTTAGGGAGTGCAGATACACAACCATGCCCTGGCGCCTATTCTCCAATACAATCACCTGCCTGATTTCTTTTATATGTAAAAGACGAGACGGCCAGTCTCGTCAGGACACTTTACATCCGCAGCTTCCGCCTGAACCGCAGCCGCCTCCGCATGAAGACAAACCGTCAAAATAAGGGTTCCCAGTCGGAACTTTCACATGCTCCGAAACAGCTGTCCCAATCTCGACGCTGACCTCATCAAGAATGGACTGGAGTTCATTTTCAGCTCTCTTGAAGTCAGCCACCTTGTCGTTCAGGTCCAGCTCACGTTTGATCTCCCTCATTTTCCGGGATATTTCTCTATAGTCAGGATGATATTTGCCAAAACGCTGTACATCCTCATACTGCTCTTTTATTTTGATAAAAGAACGAATAATCCGCCCTGCCTCTTCATCTTCCTGGAGACGCTTGTAACAATTGCGGTAGTTCTCAGCCGTCTCCGACTGCAGAATCATCTCGGCAAGCTGCTGAGCTTCACTTTGAAGCCGCACGGATTCCATCGTCGCATACATAACATGCACCTCCAGTTGTTAGTTTACCATGAAACCAGCCAATTGGAAAATGCTTAACCACAGCCGAAAACAAACTCCGTATGGACGCACGAAAAAGACCCTTTCCCGGGCCTTTTAATCTTTTGTCCGCATCGCTTGGAACATTTGCATCATCATTTGCGCCATTTGAATCCCGTTTGTAAACTGATTCACCCGATGCGGAATGGTTTTTTCATAAAAATTCATCATCTCAAGCTGAAAGGTGGACAGATCATCCGGTTTTCTCGAAAGCCTGCGGTACCATATCGGCTGCTCTCTGATGAATCGTTTCCGTTCTTCGTTTGCGAAAATATATTCCTGCACCTCTTTGCGCATATGAGATCCCCTTTTTTAATCCTTTCGAAAAGAAAAAGGATGCTGTCCAGAGCCTGGCTGAGATTGCTTCTGGCTGTTCCCGGAAAATGTATTAAGAAGGTTTTGCAACGATGAGATTGACTGGCTCATTTTATTGATTTGTTCGTTCATTTGATTGACATCCATCTTTTTCACCGCTGTCACCATTTTCGTGACAAAATCATTTTTTTGCGGTGTTTCGGGCACAGCCTCTGCAGCTTCTTCCGGTTCCCGATACGGATCCCAAATCGGGTCGCTCTCCCCGAAGAGAACCCAATTTTCATATACGTCCTGCCAGCTTCTTTGTTCTTTTCGCACTTCTTTTATCAGCTTGGGATGCTTTTTGACGAATTGTTTAAAGTCATTGATTGAATGATTGGCATGTTGATTCGCCACAATCCTCACCCCCTCCGAAAATCGTTACCTACTACAATGTATCGTTTTGTCGGGCATTGTGTTCGCCTATATTCATTCACAAATGAATTTTTAGTGCTGTCCCTAAACACTGGTGAAAAGCCTTAAGAAGAAGGGGAAATCCGCTCCTCAACAGCAAGAAAAGTAACATATTGAACCGTCTGTGTTTACACTTCTCTTAGCGCAGACCAGCTTGTGTGAAATTAGAAAAAGCCCGGAACCATTCGTCCGCGGCTTTCATTACCATCGCTTAATAAAATTTTGGGTGTAATACTTTCGGTCTACTCCGACACCAAGATGCGTATAATCTGAATTCAGGAGCGCTTTTCGATGGCCTTCGCTATTCAGCCAGCCTTCTACAGCGGCCGGAGCGTCCACATAATTGTATGCGATATTTTCTCCCGCTTGCTGAAAGTCAACATGCCCTTCTTCTAAGCGGTCTTTCAGTGAGCCGTATTTCTTAGAAACATGTGAGAAATAATTATTTTCCTTCATATCCTCGCTATGCCCAAAGGCGACTTCCGCCGTCGGCTGATCCCACTCAAGCTTCGCAAGTCCATGTTTGACGCGTATGACATTCGTCAAATCAAGTATTTGCTTTTCGCTCGTTGTTTGGATCTTTTTCCACTTCTCATCTGAAACGGCTTTCGGTTTGATTAATTCCCCGCGGTACACTACCTCATAAGGCCTTTGCTTTACAAAGGTCTGCGCATCAAACGCCCTGATGCTGGATAGCTTCCCTTCAAATTTGTCCATATACAGCTGGACATACATTTTTCCTACCTTTACAGTCGGTCTTGTATTGATATCCTCTTCAGAAAACTCAAACCGATAGGAATTTCCTTTATACTCTACATTCACAAATGGCGCCACCTGGGTCGTCTTGAACACATCTCCGGTTGATTCGCCAATTTTGAAAGGCTTGGCGTTAATATCATTCCCAGCAGCGAATAATGTGACCACTTTATTGTTTAATACCCCGATTTGGATATATTGGTCCTTACCTTGATTGTATACCCACCAATCGTAATCATAAGCTGAAGGGTCAATGCGTTCAGGTTCCCCAAGCTTTTTCGTTACTTCATCGGCGGACTTGCCCATGAAGGACAATAATCCTGAAGTCGGCATATGTATTCGTTTGCTGCTTTGTGCTTCCTCATTTGACACCTGAGGCTCGCTGTCATTTGATTTCTTTTCAGGAACAGATCCATATTGAATAAACAGAACATAAGTTCCGCAAATAATCAAGAGGATAACCATTGCTCTCAATATATTTTTCAATCTATCACCCCCATGGCGATTCACAATGTCTTGCCTTACAACCCATTACAATACAGCCTATTTAACATGTCAAAGATTTATGTGTTAATGAAAAAAGCCTTCTTCTCGATTATCACCTTCGGAAATATCCGATAAGGCGCTGCCGGCACGTTCATTTGTTTGCTCAGATAAAGAAAGATCACCAAGCGTGACAATTCCAGTCAGTTTTTTATTTTTTGTAACTGGTATCCTTCTGAGCTGATGCGATGCCATCAAATGAAGAACCTCATCAACTGAAGCATCTTCCTCCACACTGACAGGTTTTTCGGTCATTGCGTCAGTGATTTTTTGCGAGTTCGGTTTTTTGATGGCGATTCCTCTTAACACGAGATCACGGTCGGTCACGATGCCGACCAATGTTTCCCCATCCTCATCAACCACTGGAATCGCTCCTACATTCGCGTCCTTCATCTTTACTGCAGCTTCATATACATTATCTAATACCGTGCAATATTGCAAGTCGGCTGTCATCAGATCTTTTATTTTTGTCATCCGTTTAACCTCCTTTAGTCTAGTGCTATTGTCGTCAAAATTTAATTTTTGCATACTTTCAAAAGAAGAAGATTCATTGAAAGTTTAACGCTTTCATACTATGATTGTCAGGAAAGGTAATTTTTATAAGGAGGGGTCGGTGTTGAAGTTTACTGAAAGCGGACTTGAAGGGGTTAAGGCTGAACTCAGCTTGCTAGACGACTTAATGGAAAGCAAAGGTCTCATCAGAGCGGGCCAATGGGATTACGAGAGAGTCACCTATGACAAGAAGTTTTCGACGATTGAGGGCACGTTTTACCTGCGGATACAAGGAATTGCGGCAGAGGGTGATGTCGGAAGCGGACGCGCGGTGATTCAATTAATGTCCCCTCTCCTAGGCAAGCATTATTACCCGCACGGAGTAGAGTATGGAGAAACGGAAGAGTTTCCCATACAGGTTGTGACAAAAAGCAAAGCACTGATTCAGGACATATCCGACATGTTAAAAACAGTTCAAATGTAACGAAAAGGTACAGCATATTCCGCTGTACCTTTTATGATATCGTCTGCTGAATATACGGCGGCTCCTCCTGCCCGTCCTTTTCCCTTTCTTTCTTCACCCATTGGAAAAAAATAATCGCCAAAAAAGTACCGTACACAATTTCCTGAATGATTTTCATCATGACGGCTCCAAGCTGCTGATCCTCTAACAAAGGCAGTGTATTCAACATCTCCGGTCCTGTTAATGGGACCTGCCCCATCATATCCGCAGGCACGCAAAGGCTCATTGCCTCGGCCCATGCAGACGGATCTGTATAGGTGGCGTATAACGGTGCACCGCTGAACATGATTAAGGCGCAAGCAGGTGTGAGCAGCATACCGTCCGCCATAATATACCCCAGCTTCATCAAGCCGCTGAGCTGACGTAGACGCCCCACCTTATGAACAAGCGGCCACCACATGAAGAATGCAAGCACAAAGATAAGCCAAGTGATGAATGTATGGTAAAACGAATCAGTTTTGACAGTATCAAATATAAGCGGTACATGATATAAAGAAAAAATGCCATTAAACAAAAGCAAAGCAATTAAGGGCTTCGTGAAAAAGGAAAAAACCGGTTTGATGGCAGGCCTGAAAATGATGTTCTCCCAGAGCCATGCAGGAATTCCAGCGATCAACAGCGGCGGTACAACCAAATACAGGACAGCCATCTGTACCATATGCGCGCTAAACATAATATGTCCGAGCAAATCAACAGGGCTTCCCTCGGCCGCATATAAAAACAGCATTGCCGACAGAAAACACACCATCTCTTTTCCAGTTATTCGATTCGGCTTTGAAAACATTCGCCTGTAAAAATAGAGATAAATCGCCGTAATGCCTAACAGGATACAAAAAAGATAAGGGCTCCACATGGCGCGAAACCCAAATATCTCCAACTGATTCATTTCTTCACCTCCGGCGGCTGTTCAAATTACCACCATATAATTGTGACAAACGCAAGCACAGTGATAAACGCGACAAACACCCCTGAATACAAAAACAATGCCGGCGCCTCATGCCCTTTTTGATTCATATGCATGAAATAATACAGCTGAAAGATGACTTGAATTGCAGCAAGCAAAATAATGAAAGGAATCGTAAACCAGCTTGCAACACCATCTGTTGCCACAGTCAGAAATGCAACAATCGTAAGACCGATCATTAAACCAAAAGACAAAACCTGATATTTCATCTCCTGGGCATGCTTTTTTTTCTTAAATTCAAGGTCGCTGTTGATATGCCCTCTGCTTTTTTTACCGACCATGTTTATCCCACCATCCCCATTAAATATACAACGGTAAAGATGAAGACCCACACGACATCAATAAAGTGCCAATAAAGGCTGGCAACGTAAAACTTAGGCGCCGTATACAGGTTCAGCCCTCTCTTGGCATTGCGGATCATCAGCGTGCTGATCCACATCAGCCCAAACGCCACGTGGGCGCCGTGTGTACCGACAAGCGTGTAAAACGCTGAACCGAGCGCAGAGCTTGTGATGGTAAAGCCAAATTCATGGGTGTAGTGCTTAAACTCATAGATTTCCAGTCCTAAAAAGCCCGCCCCCAATAAAACCGTAATTCCCAGCCAAAGCTGCATCTTGCCGAAGGAAAAGTTCTTCATGTGGTACATCGCGTACACACTCGTTAAACTGCTCGTTAATAACAGCATTGTCGCAATGAATACAAGTGTTACGTCGAACATTTCGGTTGTAGGCGGATCACTGGCGTTTGAATTCCGAAGCGCCAGAAACGTGGCGAAGAGAGACGCAAACAGAACAGTCTCTCCGCCAAGAAAAAGCCAAAAGCCTAGAAATTTATTTTTCCCTTCCAGTGTTACTTTTTCAGGAGAAGCTGGAAAGGTTTCTGCGGTGAATTTTTCTTGAATTTGCATTATGCCTTCACCCCTTTATCATCGTTCGGCAGTTCCTCTTTATGAATATGATAGCCGTGATCATCAATGACTGAGCGGAGCAGCATCGTAATAAAGGTGATGCCGAGTCCGATAAAGATCACTGGCAAGCCCCAAGCGTAATCGCTTCTGTACAGCAGCCCGAACGCTGCGACAAAAAGGCCGAAGGAAATGATGAGCGGCAGGATTGAGCCGTTTGGCATATGAATATCATCAACCGGTTCCGCCGGTGTCATTGATTTGTGACCTGCCTGCTTCTCGATCCAAAGCGGATCAAGTCCTCTGACAAAAGGAAGCTGTTTAAAGTTATACTCCGGCGGCGGCGAAGAAACGGCCCATTCAAGCGTACGTCCGTCATGCCATGGATCATCGCCTACATACTCGCCTTTTACCGAAGTCCAAATGACATTGACCAGCAGAAGAATAACAGCTGCCGCCATAAAAAACGCCCCGATTGTACTGATCAAGTTGCCGGTTTCAAGCCCCTGGCCAGGCAAAAACGTATAAACCCGGCGCGGCATCCCCATTAAACCGACAAAATGCTGAATGAAAAACGTGAGGTGAAAACCGATAAAAAACAGTACAAATGAAATTTTTCCCATCGTCTCATGCAGAATTTTACCGAACATTTTCGGCCACCAGAAATGAACACCGGCTAATAGGCCGAATACCACGCCGCCAATGATGACGTAGTGGAAGTGCGCCACCACAAAATACGTATCATGGAACTGATAATCAGCAGCGGCCGCTGCCAGCATGACTCCCGTCACACCGCCAAGCACAAAAGATGGAATAAATGAGACAGCATACAGCATTGCGGTTGTATACTTCACATTTCCTCCCCAAATCGTCAACAGCCAGTTGAAAATCTTAATCCCGGTCGGAATCGCGATAGCCATTGTGGCAACCGCAAAAATCGCATTTGCAATCGGGCCAAGACCAGTTGTGAACATGTGGTGCACCCATACCATAAAGCCCAGAAAGCCAATGAGCACGATGGCAAAAACCATTGAAGAATAGCCAAACAAACGCTTTCTGGCGAAAACAGGGATGACCTCGGAAAAAATACCGAATGCAGGCAAAATTAGGATATAAACCTCCGGATGGCCGAAAATCCAAAATAAATGCTCCCAAATGACCGTATTCCCTCCAAGCTCGGGATTAAAGAAATTGGTTCCGAACAGCCGATCCAGCATCATAAGAGCCAATCCGACCGTAAGCGGCGGAAAGGCAAACAAGATCAATGCCGAGGCCACGAATGTCGTCCATGTAAACAAAGGCAGTCTCATGTACGTCATGCCCGGAGCCCTCATATTGATAATCGTGGCCAAAAAGTTAATCCCGGCTATCAGCGTCCCGAGCCCCGATATTTGGAGTCCGAGGACGAAAAAGTCTATGCCGTGCCCTTTTGAATGAAGCGAAAGAGAGGCATATGACGTCCAGCCCGCATCTGGCGCTCCGCCCAAAAACCAGCTTAGATTTAAGAAAATGCCTCCGAAAAAGAAGAGCCAAAAACCAAGCGCATTTAAAAATGGAAACGAAACGTCCCGAGCCCCGATCTGCAATGGCACAACCGCATTCATCAAGGCAAATAAAAGCGGCATCGCAGCCAGAAAGATCATCGTCGTTCCGTGCATAGTCATTACTTCATTGTACGCTTGAGCACTGAGAAACGCATTTTCCGGCTTTGCAAGCTGAATTCTGATAAACATCGCTTCAATTCCCCCGACAAGAAAGAAGAATCCTCCTGCCGCTAAATAAAGAATCGCGATTTTTTTATGGTCCACCGTCGTCAAATAATCCCAAAGCATAGATCCGCGCGTCCGCTTTTCTGTAAGCGCATTCAACATATGTGACCTCCCCCAATATCTCCCTTTCTTCCCTACTTGCTTTCCGCTTTTAAGCCTTTTAAGTATTCATAAAGCGCATCTGTTTCGTTGTCTGAGAGCTTTGGATATGTTCCTGTCATTTTGTTCCCCGGCTTTATGCTGTCAGGGTCCTTCAGCCAGGCCTTCACATTTTCTTTGTTGGCCTCTTTCACCCCTGCCACTTTTGTCCTCTCACCGAAGGTCGCCAAGTTTGGTGCCGTTCTAGCGGCTTCTGCACGCTTATCATTCGGCTCTACCGCATGGCAGCTCAGGCAGTTTTTCTCTTTAAACAGTTCTTCACCCTGCTTAGCCAAATCACTCTCTGCTGTAGATTTATAGTTTTTCATTTCTTTTGTCCAGCCCTGAAATTCCTTTGCAGACATTGTCTTCACTTTAAAATCCATCAGCGCATGTGAAGGGCCGCAAAGCTCTGCACATTTTCCAAAAAACATATCTCCTGCCTCTTTGCTTCGTTTCGAATCAAATGTCAGGAAGAACTTATTTTCATTATCCGTATTTGTATCAAGTTTTCCTCCAACTGAAGGAATCCAGAAGGAATGTTTCACATCAGAAGCTTTTAAATTAAAATATACACGCTGGTCTGTCGGCACAATCAGCTCCTGGCTTGTGATGATGCCGTAATCAGGGTATTCAAACTCCCACCAGTATAAATTTGCCCGGACATTGACTACAAGAGCATCCTCAGCTTTGCGGCCTTTCTTATCCATTGGTGATGTGTCTGCTAGCTCCAGCGTATATAATACAACAGGGATCACAAGAATAATGAGCAGCAAAATCGGGATCACGGTCCATGTGATTTCTAAAAATTTATTCCCCTCTACCTGTTTCGGTATCGTGTTCTCACCGACCCGTGATCTTCTGAATCTCACAATCACATAAAAGAAGATAACAGATACTACTGCAACTACAACCACCATAATCAATGTGCTGAGCACTGTCAGGTCATACTGTTTATCAGCCACCTCGCCAGCAGGCTTGAGCGTGGATAAAAAAGGTTTTCCACATCCGCTTAATAGAAGCGGCACTAAGGCTAATAATAAAATAAGACGCCAATGCTTTACCATTTCACCCAACCCCTTTTCTGGTCAATACAAAGGCGGAAAGCAGATCGAAAACCATCGCCTCCAGCCTATCACCAATAAAGCACTTACATTTCCTCTTCTCTTAAATTATGAGTTTTTTTACTCAAAATGCCATCTATGTATAAAAGTAAAGCCGCCTGATTAAACAAGAGGTCAAGGCGGCATTTACTAGTTGTCATCGTTTATTTTGAAGCGATAAAACAAGCAGCATATCTATTTTTTAGAAAAGAGTTAAGACAACCATGGCAACGAAATAGATAGTCATGTAGTTAAGTGAGTATACGAACATCTGCGTTGCCCACTTCATAATATTCTTGGAGCGGAATCCCATTAAGCCAAGAATCAGCCAGCCGATATTTAACAGCAAACCGAGGATGACAATTGGAAGCCCTAGGCTACCAAGGAAAAACGGAAGCGGCATCAGGCACGCAACCCACACAATAATTTGTCTTTTTGTCACTTCAAATCCGTATACGACAGGAAGCATCGGAATATTTGCAGCTCTGTAATCCTCAGTTTTCTTAATAGCCAATGCTAAGAAGTGAGGAATCTGCCAAATAAATAAAATCATGAATAACACCCATGCTACGACACCGATATTCCCTTCCACTGCCGTCCATCCAATAAGCGGCGGCACTGCACCTGAAACGCTTCCCACTACAGTGTTAATCGTATAGCGGCGTTTCGTCCACATTGTGTACAATACAACATACGTAAAGACTCCGATAAAACCGATGACAGCAGCCATGACAGTTGTCATCAGCAGCATAATCAATCCTAAAGCAACCAGCAAAATTCCTGACCATAACGCCTGACTCGGCTGAATTTTACCCGTAACCGTAGGTCTTACTTTCGTGCGCTCCATAAGATGGTCAATATCCCGGTCATACCAGTTATTGATCGCGCAAGAACCCGCAATAATCAGAGATGAACCGATTAATGTAAGAAGAACGGTGTTTATATTGCCTAAAAAACTTAAACCGGAAATATGTAGTGCAAGCCACATTCCAGTGAAAGTCGTGATGAGGTTAGAATTGACGATCCCTATTTTAATAAGGGACAGAAAATCTTTCCATGCCGTTGTTTCTTCAATTTGTCCGTCTATAGCTGTATCATTTAAGATTCTGGAGTTAGCCATAACGTAAACCTCCCTTACAAACCTAACGCAGGAGAATAAAAAAACCTGCAACTCTATCATACAAGATAACATCTTGTAAAAAAACATCCTATTAAATATTAAACGACAAACAGGAATTTATTTGTGAACTTTTTATGAATTTTACCAAAGATGCAGGCAATCGCCAAATTGGCATTGCGTTTACCTTATTTCTATCAGACCCGGCACGAATAATCAAGTGTACATTTTCCAGAAGCCGTCATTCTATTATATTTTTGTGAACAAAAGCCTCTGGGAATTGCCACAAAACACATATTCGCTTACACTTGGAACGTATATAAAATTGCAGCAGTATGTTGAGAAGGTGAATATTGTATGAATAAAGCATTAAAAGCTCTCGGTGTCTTGACGACATTTGTCATGCTTATTGTTTTAATCGGGGGTGCTCTCGTTACAAAAACAGGTTCCGGCCAAGGATGCGGCAGACAGTGGCCGCTGTGTCACGGCCGTTTTTTCCCTGAACTGAATCCGGCCTCAATTATTGAATGGAGCCACAGATTCGCAAGCGGGATCTCTATTATCCTTGTGTTAAGCCTTGCGTTTTGGTCATGGAGAAAAATCACGCCGATTTTCCGTGAAACAACGTTTCTCGCGATCATGTCTATTATCTTTTTATTTCTACAGGCATTGCTTGGCGCATTGGCTGTCGTATTCGGTTCGAACGCGTTGATAATGGCGCTTCACTTCGGCATCTCATTAATTTCTTTTGCTTCAGTGCTTATTTTGACATTACTCATATTTGAAGCTGATAAATCAGTCAGAAAACTGGTTAAGCCGCTTCAAATCGGCAAAAAGATGCAATTTCACATGATAGGAATTTTAATATATTCCTATATCGTTGTGTATACAGGCGCATATGTAAGACACACTGAATCAAGTCTTGCATGTCCTGATGTGCCGCTGTGCAGCCCGCTGAACAATGGACTTCCGACCCAATTCCATGAATGGGTGCAAATGGGCCACAGAGCAGCAGCCTTACTATTATTTGTATGGATTATTGTTGCCGCAGTTCATGCTATCACTTCCTACAAAGATCAAAAACAGATTTTTTGGGGATGGATCTCGTGTCTTATTTTCATCACATTACAGGCACTGTCAGGTATTATGATCGTATACACTGAACTGGCACTGGGCTTTGCACTTGCCCACTCGTTCTTTATTGCCTGTCTGTTTGGCGTTTTATGCTACTTCTTATTATTGATTGCCCGCTTCCGTTACGATTCCAGACAGTCATAAAGACTCTAGACCAAAGCCTTAAGCAGCTTTGGTCTTTTTTCATGTCTTGTTTTGGCGCTTTATTGTTTCAATGGCCAGCCTTTGTATTAGTATCACTTCATGAAAATAAACCCTTTTGACCATGGATAGTCAGATAGAGCCTAGAGTAATAAAGTATCTAAAAGATCGCCGGTATAAAAGCCTGTTTGATTTTGAAAAGGAAATGGCTTGTGACAGCACTACTGTATAATCTTTGAAGGCCGCTTACATCTCTTCTAAACAGTTTCACTCCGCATTTTCTATAAAAAACAAGAGTGTATATCAAATGATATACACTCTTTGTTTTTTTATGCTTTTTCAATTTCGAGGAGCAGATCTCCCGTTTGAATCGGCTCGCCATTTTTCACATGAACTTGCTTGACTGTTCCTGAGAAAGGGGCTTGAACCGTTGTTTCCATTTTCATCGCTTCATTAATCATCAAATGATCACCTTTATTGACTTTTGTACCTGCTTCAGTCAATACCTTAATAACGGTTCCAGGCATGGAAGCTGCGATATGGCTTGGATTTGTCCGGTCTGCTTTCAGCCTTTCCTGAACGGAAGACTTAATGCTTTCATCTTTAATGACTACTTCACGCGGCTGCCCGTTCAGTTCGAAATAAACGACGCGAGTGGCGTCAGGCTGAGGCTCACCGATTGAAATCAGCTTAACGATCAGCGTTTTGCCGCGCTCAATTTCAACTTCTATCTCTTCACCTAATGTCATGCCGTAGAAGAATGTCGGTGTATCTAATACCGAGATGTCTCCGTAGCTTTCTGTCGTTTTCACATAATCAGTGAAAACTTTAGGATAAAGGGCATACGCCACAGCGTCCTGATCTGAAATTTCCAAGTTATGCTGCTCTTTAAATTCCTGTTTGATCGCTTCAAATGATACCGGCTCAAGCAGTTCGCCCGGTCTGACTGTAATCGGCTCCTGCCCTTTTAAGATCAGCTTTTGCAGTTTTTCCGGGAATCCGCCATGAGGCTGCCCGATATTCCCTTTGAAAAGCTCCACAACAGAATCAGGGAAATCTAATGATTCGCCTTTTTCGTAAACGTCTTTTTCAGTCAGGTTGTTTTGCACCATATAGAGTGCCATATCTCCGACTACTTTTGAAGAAGGCGTTACCTTGACGATGTCACCGAACATATCGTTCACGCGTCTGTACATTTCCTTGACTTCATTCCAGCGGTCGCCAAGGCCTACTCCCTTGGCCTGCTGCTGCAGGTTGCTGTATTGGCCCCCTGGCATCTCGTGCTCATAAATTTCAGTATGCGGAGACTTCATTCCGCTTTCAAATTCACTATAATATTTACGCACTGACTCCCAATATTGGGACAGCAATTCAACGTTTTGGACATTCATTTCCGGACGGCGGTTGTTGCCTTCCATCGCATGATAAAATCCGCTCGCGCTAGGCTGTGACGTTAATCCCGCCATTGAGCTGACCGCCACATCTATGATATCAACACCGGCTTCCACAGCTTTTGCATACATATAAATACCGTTTCCGCTCGTATCATGTGTATGAAGGTGAACCGGAATGTCGATCGTTTCTTTCAACGCTGAAACGAGTTCATATGCAGCCTGCGGTTTTAACAGCCCTGCCATATCTTTAATCCCGAGAATATGGGCACCGGCCGCCTCAAGCTCCTTCGCCATCGATGTATAATAAGCAAGATCGTACTTCGTCCGGTTCTTGTCAAGGATATCTCCCGTATAACAAATCGCCGCTTCTGCCACTTTGCCGGTATCCCGAACGGCATCAATGGCTAACGTCATTCCTTTTACCCAGTTTAAGCTGTCGAAAATACGGAACACATCAATGCCCGATTGAGCTGATTGCTTCACAAATTCTTTAATCACATTGTCCGGATAATTCGTATAGCCAACCGCATTTGATGAGCGAAGCAGCATCTGGAATAAGGTATTCGGCACTTCTTCACGAAGGTCTTCCAAACGTTTCCACGGATCCTCTTTTAGGAATCGGTAGGCTACATCGAAGGTCGCGCCTCCCCACATTTCCATACTGAACAGTTCAGGCCATAATGCAGCCGTTGGATTTGCGATTTTTTTCAAATCATGCGATCTGATTCTAGTTGCCAATAACGATTGGTGGGCATCCCTGAATGTCGTATCTGTTAAAAGGACAGATTTCTGCTCCTTAACCCAATTTGCAAGCCCTTCTGCACCTTTTTCATCGAGAATTTGCTTTGTTCCTCTGGCGGGCTGCTGATCAGCGTCTACCTTTACGGTTAACGGCTTGTCAAACGCCGGTTTTTCTTTTTTCCCGATTCCGGGGAAGCCGTTCACTGTCACATTGCCGATGTAAGTGAGCATCTTCGTTCCGCGGTCTTTTTGTTTAGGAAAAATAAATAATTCAGGCGTTGTGTCAATGAAAGACGTATCATATTGCCCTGTCAGGAACTTCTCATGTTTTGCAACGTTCTCAAGGAACGGAATGTTCGTTTTTATGCCTCTGATTCTAAACTCCTGAAGGTTTCGTACCATTTTGGCAGCCGCCTGTTCAAACGTTAAAGCCCAAGTTGAAAGCTTAACGAGCAGTGAATCATAGTATGGTGTGATCACGGCGCCTTGGAAGCTGTTTCCGGTATCAAGACGGACACCAAAACCGCCGCCTGAACGGTAAGCCATAATTTTTCCTGTATCAGGCATAAAATCATTTTGCGGATCCTCAGTCGTAACCCGTGACTGAATGGCATAGCCGATTGTAAAAATGTCTTTTTGCTCAGGAATATTTACTTTTTTGCTGTGAAGACTGTGCCCTTGGGCAACAAGGATCTGTGTTTGAACAATATCGACACCCGTAATCATTTCTGTTATCGTGTGTTCAACCTGCACGCGAGGATTTACTTCAATAAAGTAGAACTCGTTGTTTGCAACAAGGAATTCGACCGTACCCGCATTTATATAGTTTACATTTTTCGCAAGCGCAACAGCCGCCTCACAAATTTGATCCCTTAATTCAGGTGACAGCGACACACTTGGCGCCACTTCAATGACCTTTTGGTGGCGTCGTTGAACGGAACAATCCCTTTCAAAAAGATGGACGACATTGCCCTGCTTGTCTCCAATCACCTGAACTTCAATATGTTTCGGATTTTCAATTAATTTTTCTACATAAACTTCATCATTGCCAAAGGCTGCTTTCGCCTCTGATTTTGCACGTTCATATGCTTCTTTGACTTCACTTTCAGCTCTGACAATCCGCATACCGCGGCCGCCGCCGCCAAGCGAAGCTTTAATGATAATCGGATAACCGTTAGCTTGTCCAAATTGTTCAACAGCTTCAAGCGTTTCTGCAGGACCGTCGCTTCCGGGAATCACGGGGATTCCGGCTTTTTCTGCCTGCTCACGCGCTTTTACCTTGTCACCAAACATATCGAGATGCTCGGATTTTGGACCAATGAATACGATGCCTTCTTCTTCACATCGTCTCGCAAAATGAATATTTTCAGATAAGAAACCGTATCCCGGATGAATTGCATCGACTTTGTTTCTTTTCGCAATATCAATGATCCCTTCAATATCCAGGTAAGCATCAATCGGTTTTTTCCCTTCACCGACCAAGTATGCTTCATCCGCTTTGTACCGATGGTAGGAACCGGAATCTTCTTTTGAATAGACCGCAACTGTACGAATATTCAACTCGGTACACGCCCGGAATATTCGGATTGCAATTTCTCCCCTGTTTGCTACTAATACTTTTTGTATCGATTGCTGAGACAAACTTTTTTCCCCCTTACCCGAATGGAATATAATCTATCATAGCGGAATATCCTTCCCCTGTACACACTTGTTTTTTACTGATAAACAGTTTTTTTAAGCTGTTTCTTTTTCAGTCCCTTCGTCGCCAAGGGTTCTCTCTTTTTCTTATTCTCTGAATATTTTACAAACATGCTGATATTCGCTAATATCCCCATACTCCCCAGCAGCAGCACCAAAGAAGAGCCCCCGTAACTGATAAATGGCAGGGTAACCCCTGTAATCGGAATTAATCCGCTGACACCGCCAAGGTTAATAAACGACTGGATGGCAATCATGCTTGAAATGCCGATCGCTAGAAGACTTCCAAACGGGTCCTCGCATTTTCTGGCAATATAAAAACCTTTTATGACGACAAAACCCAATAAGAAAATCACAAACAATACCCCAAAAATGCCGAGCTCTTCAGCAATGACAGCCATAATAAAGTCAGTGTGTGATTCAGGCAGATATCCGTATTTTTGGATACTTTCACCGAGCCCCAGACCGAAAATGCCGCCTGAGCCGATCGCATAATAAGAATTGATCACTTGCAAGCCTGATGAGTCTGCATACTTAAATGGATCTTCAAGACTCTCAAAACGCGCTAAGCGGCCTTTAGTTAAAATTTTATCCTGATTCAAATAGATAATCGGGCTGACTAAAATCAAAACAATTCCGCCCAGTATGACAAGCCTCATCAGTGTCTTTCCGCTGAATCCGGAGCATAAGATCATGCACGTTGCAATCAGCCCGATAATCATGGCTGTACCGAAATCTGGCTGCATGGCAATTAAACTACAAATCACAAGCGTCATGACTACCGGAGGGGCTACCCCAGTTAATAGATGGTCGATATAGCTTTGTTTTTTGGCATATACGGCTGCAAGGTATAAAATCACGACCAGTTTCACAAACTCCCCCGGCTGGATACTCATTCCGCCGATTTTAAACCAGCTCTGCGCGTTTCCGGCAACATGCCCGAAAACAAACAGTGAGATAAGCGCAAGAACAGATACAAGCAGTATCCCCTTCTGAAACTTTTGATGGGCCAGTGCCTTGTAAGGAAACAAAGCCATGAGAATAAATAGAGCACCACCTGCAATTAAAGCAAACAGCTGCCGCATGAAGAAAAAGTTACTGCTTACGTTATATCGTGAAACAGCTGTAATCATGCTTGAGCTGTAAACCATCACCAAACCGAATCCGCACAGTAAAACAATTGCGAATATCAGCGAGTAATCATAAGATTTTAGCATTTTTTTTAACATAACATCCTCTTCCCTGCTTCTAACTTCCATTAACTATGGTTTTTATGTATTTATCTTTTTTATTTTACTACAATTTATCAAACGAGACGAAGAATCTCTATACGATTCGGAAGGAATGTGTAAAAAAAGACCGTCTTTAAGAGAGAAAAATAGCGGTTATAAAAAAACCCAAACTGTTAATAAGTTTGAGTTTTATCATTTATTTACTTGTAAACGCGTCATGCAATGCAGACAATTCACGTTCCAATGTGTATAAAAGGTCTTTACCGTCTTTTTCATCAACCAATCCCAGGCGGACAGCAAAATCGATTTCCCTCGAAAGCCCGAACATTTGAGTATCTAAGACCTCTTCATATAGAGGACATTGAGGCATCGTTAAGTTATCCATTTGTACTCGGATCAGCTTCAAAATCTTCTCAGCGTCAACTTTTAAGAGTTCAAAAGCTTTTTGCCGATGGTCAACTATCATCTCTGAAGCCAAAAGTATCCCTCCGTTCCCCAGGCGAGTACCTAATTCTTCTATTTATCATAAAGGGTATCAGCAGAAAATGCAAGAGGATTTAAGCAGATGACATAAATTAAAAAATACTCAGCCTGTACATCTCAGACATGATTTCCAATAGCTTTACACCTGCAATGCTGTTGCCTTTTTCGTCCAATGCCGGACCGAAAATACCGATCCCGAAATCATAAGGTGAAATGCCCATAATCCCGCCGGATACGCCGCTTTTCGCAGGGATTCCGACCTTAATTGCGAATTCCCCGCTTGCATTGTACATTCCGCACGTCACCATAAATGTTTTGCAAATTCTTGCGACATCTTTTGAGATGACCTGCTCCCCAGTCTCAGGATTTCTGCCGTTCAATGCAAATACAGATCCGATTTTCGCTAAATCCAAGCTGCTCATCTCAATCGCGCATTGCTTCGTGTATAAATCCATTACTGCTTCTACATCATCCTCAAAAATGCCGTACTGCTTCATATAATAACACATTGCCCGATTAATCATTGAAGTGCTGTATTCGGATTCAGCCACTTCCCGGCAGTATGTAATCTCTTGGTTGTTTGTCAGCCTTCTAATAAAAGAAAGCAAATAATCAAGTCTCTCTTTCACCGTTCTTCCTCTAATCAGACTTGTCACTACCAATGCCCCGGCATTAATCATAGGGTTTAACGGCTTGCTTGGATTTACTGTTTCCAGCTTGATAATTGAATTAAACGGATCACCGGTCGGCTCCTGTCCAACATAACTGAAGACCTTATCTTTGCCGTATTCCATTAACACCAAAGCAAGCGCAAGGACTTTCGATATACTTTGAAGCGTAAATGTTTTTTCTACGTCACCTGCTGACAGGCAAACATTATTGGAATAATAAATCGCCACTGACAGATCGTGTTTATCAGCTTTTGCCAAGGCAGGAATATAACTGGCTACCTCCCCCTTGTCCGTTACTTTTTTCGCCTTTTTCACTAAGGCTTCAAGCTCATCATTATGCCGGCATACCATGCAAACACCCTCGTTCCCTCAGCATTTCAATACACATAATTTGTACACAAAGTGACAATTCATGCGAAAACTTTTATAATTTTGAGAGAAGGGGGTCATATTATGAGCGTTATCCAAGTAAAAGGCAATGTTACATATCCGATTACCATTGATCCAAGCGTATGGATTTTTGATGATCGCAAATTTTCGTTTGACCGCAAAGGGGACAGTCAAGACACATTACAATCTACCGGGGATGAATCCGAGCTTGATTCAGAGCGCGTCATCAGAGAGGGCCGGATTGCGCCGCCTACTTTAAAGACCGAAAAACAATACGAGAAGCAAAAACTGATGAACGGCAGTTTTGCAATGAGACTTGGGACTGTGCTGAAAAATGCCGAGCCGAACAGCTCTGCGACACAATGTGTATTTGTCACAAGTTCAGGAAAGGCCGCCGTTTCTCTGGAAACCGCTTTGAACAGTATTGTCCATTTCAGTGAGGCAGGCAAGCCGATTCAAGAAGGCGGCCCCGTGCATATTTACTTTGAAGATCCGGTTCATCATAAACAGCCGATTACCGATTTAAAAGAAATCGAAATCATTTAATGTTACAGCAAGTCAGCGGCAAGCTGGGCGAGACCTGATCTCTCACCTTTTAACAGCTTCACGCTGCCTGAGATGGGTTGTCCTTTAAACCGCTCGACCACATAGGCCAAACCATTGTTCAGACTGTCTAAATATGGGTGATCAATTTGTTCAGGATCGCCCATTAAGACTATTTTACTGCCCTCACCGACCCTCGTTAGCAATGTTTTTGCCTCATGCCTGGTCAAATTTTGCGCTTCATCAATGATAATAAATTGATCTGGAATGCTTCTCCCTCTGATATAAGTCAGCGCCTCTACCTGAATTGAGCCAATTCCCGCCAAAATAGCCTCAAGCTCCCCTGGTTTTTTCGCATTGAACAGAAACTCCAAGTTGTCAAAAATCGGCTGCATCCAAGGTTTTAGCTTTTCCTCTTTTTCGCCTGGCAAATACCCGATGTCTTTGCCAACAGGAACAATTGGCCTTGCGACGACCAGCTTTTTATATATTCCCAAGTCTTCTGTCTGTAATAGCCCTGCCGCCAAGGCTAAGAGCGTCTTGCCGGTCCCTGCTTTTCCGATCAGGGTAACAAGCGGAATATCTTCCCGCAGCAAAAGCTCTAACGCCATTGTCTGCTGTACATTTTTCGGCCTGATCCCCCATATATGTTCATCATCAAATACGAGTCTTTTTAATACCGTTCCGGTTTTATCTGCAATCCCGACAGCCGAGGAGGACCCTCCCAGCTCATCCTTCATTAAAGCAAATTGATTCGGATAAAACGCATGCTGCTTCACGTCGTTTACGGAAATTTGATTTTTTCCGTAGAAAGAGCTGAACAGCTGCTGGCTGATATATATATCTTTATAGCCGCTGTACATTTCATCATTGTCCACAACCCTGTCATTTAAGAAATCTTCGGCAAGAAGTCCAATTGCGTCCGCTTTAACCCTAACAAGTACATCCTTGCTGACGAGGATAACCGGCCTGCCATTTTCCTTTGTTTCTTCCTCTAGGCTTAGGTTCTTCGCAACAGCTAATATGCGATTATCGTTCGTCTTTTCAATAAAGATCTCTTGCAGCTGGTGAAACGAACGATGATTCAGTTCAATTCTCAGTGTGCCGCCGGTGTCAAGCGGCACATGCTCATGCAGCCTGCCCTTTTGCCTTAGCGCATCGATCAGCTTAGATACGTGCCTTGCATTCCTCCCAACTTCGTCCATATACCGTTTTTTTGAATCAACCTCTTCTAATACGACAGCAGGGATGACAACCTCGTTTTCTTCAAAAGAAAATATCGCGTTAGGATCCTGTAATAACACATTTGTATCTAACACATAAATTTTACTCAAGTCTCAGCCTCCTGATATAAGGGTCAAAGTTCTTCCTGCTTCTCTTTTGATGAAAAAGGTGAATGCCTGCTAAAATATATGTTTTTGTGCATAAAGATAGAAGGTTAATTCAACAATAAAATTAATGAAAGCATTTCAAGGAGGGACCCGCAAGTGCGAATTCTTTTCATTATCATACAGCTGACGCTTATCCTGTCCGCTTGTGCCTATCAACAAGGTAAACAGGACCAGAATGTTGAAAAGGAATCAACAAGACAGCAGGAGACTAAACCGATTCATGTAAAGGACACAACTCAGGAAACAAAAGACAATGGAACTAGAGCGGATATAGCCAAGCATCTGGTCAGCGTTGCTGATAGAAACCCCGACGTCAAGGATGCAACAGCTGTTGTGCTGGGAGGTTATGCTGTTGTTGGGATTGATGTCGATGACACTTTGGATAGAAGCAAAGTGGAAACCATCAAATACTCTGTAGCACAGGCTCTAAAAAATGATCGATATGGCGCCAACGCAGTTGTTATTGCAGATCCCGATACGGTCAGCCGCCTGCGTGAAATGAGCAGAGAAATCAGTGAGGGCCATCCGGTAACAGGCATACTGGATGAATTAGCTGCGATTGTCGGCAGAGTGCTTCCCGAAGTGCCTAACGATGTGATTGACAATGAAGACGAGCCGCAAACAAAGCAGCAAAATGATCAATTAAATAGAAAACAGCAGCAGGAAATGGAGAAGGAACAAAACGATCAATCAGATCATCATATGAAAAAGAACAACAATGATTAAGCTATAGCCTTGCGCTTTAGCTTTTTCTTATTTTGGACAGCTTCTGATCCGTGCTATAATACATGTTAGTGAAAGAGGTGATATGATGAGGGTCAAATGTTCTATTTGCGATAAAATTGAAACAATTGATGATGATACCCTGATCGCGAAACGGCTTCGAAACCGCCCGATCCATACATATATGTGCCAGGAATGCCACGATCGGATTGCCAAAAAAACAGAAGAACGGCTGAAAACGGGAAAATTTACGTTTCACCCGGGACAGCAGAAAAAAGAAAAAGTCAAAAAATAAAGCGGCCGCTTAACATACAGAACAAAAAAAGACTCAGCTTTCAGCTGAGTCTTTTATGATTTTGCAGACTGTCCCTTTTTCGACTGATACAGCCGAATTTTGTAAATGATTAAAATCAGCGCAGCGACAACCAATCCTTCTGCCACGGGCAAAAACACTCCTAAAAAAGTCAAAACAGTGCAGCCTAAAGCAAGAAATACATACACCACCGCTGATTTTAACACAGGAAGCCGTTTAGCAAATCCAAGCTTAAATACAATAACGGCCAACACAAAAATCGTGCCGTACAGCAGCCACATGCCTGCCGCAGGCTGCCGGTCTACTTGATATAGAGCGGCGAAGAACGACAGGCGTTCGCTTACGTCATTCAAAAAGATTCCCTCCCCTGTAAACGTACGGGTTCTATCTTTTCAAATTCTGCACGAGCTTAAGACAATCCTGCTGTTTTTTTCTTTTTAGCCGCTTTTTCACGTTCATTCTTATTGAGGATTTTCTTTCTTAAACGGATGGATTCAGGTGTTACTTCACAATATTCATCTTCGTTTAAGTACTCTAGAGACTCCTCAAGAGACATGATGCGCGCTTTTTTAATTGTAGTTGTCTGATCCTTTGTCGCAGAGCGGACGTTTGTTTGCTGTTTCATTTTGCTGACGTTAACAACAAGGTCATTGTCACGGTTATGCTCTCCAACGATCATTCCTTCGTATACTTCAGTTCCCGGCTCAACGAAGATAACACCGCGGTCTTCAATTCCTTGAATACCATAAGATGTCGCTTTTCCGTTTTCCATTGACACAAGCACACCTTGACGGCGTCCGCCGACTTGGCCCGCCTGCATCGGCTGGTAGCTGTCAAACGTATGGTTCAGAATACCGAATCCGCGTGTTAATGATAGGAACTCAGTAGAGTAACCGATCAATCCGCGGGAAGGAACTGTAAAGATAAGACGGACTTGGCCGTTTCCATTGTTGATCATATCCACCATTTCGCCTTTGCGTGCTCCCATTGATTCCATGACAGAGCCAGTATGCTCTTCAGGCACATCAATTTGCACACGCTCAACAGGCTCACAGCGTACGCCGTCAATTTCTTTGATGATAACTTCAGGTTTTGACACTTGAAGCTCATAGCCCTCACGGCGCATATTTTCAATTAAAATTGACAAGTGCAGCTCACCGCGTCCGGAGACAACCCAAGCATCAGGTGAAGCTGTTGGCTCTACACGCAAGCTCACATCCGTCTGAAGCTGTGATTGAAGACGCTCTTCGATTTTACGAGCCGTTACATATTTGCCTTCACGGCCTGCAAACGGACTGTTATTCACGACAAATGTCATTTGAAGTGTCGGCTCATCAATGCGAAGCACCGGCAGCGGATCTTGATGGTCTACAGGGCATACCGTTTCACCAACGTTGATATCTTCCATCCCGGATACCGCAACGAGGTCTCCCGCTTTTGCTTCTTCAATTTCCACACGCTTTAAGCCTTGGAAACCAAAAATCTTTGTTACACGGAATGACTTAGCCGTTCCGTCAAGCTTCATAAGAGAAACCTGCTGTCCGACTTTCATCGTGCCGCGGAATACGCGTCCGATTCCGATACGGCCTACATAGTCGTTGTAGTCAAGAAGGGCAACTTGGAATTGAAGCGGCTCCTCTGCATTATCAACAGGTGCCGGAACATGCTTAATAATTGTTTCATATAAAGCTTCCATGTTTTCATCCTGTTGTTTCGGATCAAGACTCGCTGTTCCATTAATCGCGGAAGCATATACTACTGGGAACTCGAGCTGCTCTTCATTGGCATCAAGCTCAATGAACAGATCAAGAACTTCATCGATTACTTCCTCAGGACGGGCAAAGTCACGGTCAATTTTGTTTACAACAACAACCGGGTTCAGGTTTTGCTCAAGAGCTTTTTTCAGAACGAACCGAGTTTGAGGCATACAGCCTTCATATGCGTCAACGACAAGCACTACGCCATCAACCATTTTCATAATCCGTTCTACTTCTCCCCCAAAGTCTGCGTGTCCAGGGGTGTCCAAAATATTGATACGTGTATCTTTATAGTTAATCGCAGTATTTTTCGCCAAAATTGTAATGCCGCGTTCGCGTTCAAGATCATTAGAGTCCATTGCGCGTTCAGCAACCTGTTCGTTGGCACGGAACGTTCCAGCCTGATGTAAAAGCTGATCGACTAAAGTCGTTTTCCCATGGTCAACGTGGGCAATAATCGCGATGTTGCGAAGATCATTTCGAAGTTTCACTTTTTCATCTCCTAAAAAAATTAGATAACTTTCATATTATACCACACATCCTCTTTAAAAGCGTCACGTTTTTCAGTAAACTTAATATAAGACGTAAAAGGGGATGGAAAATATGAAAAAAACGAATTGGCTTTTACTATTATTTGCATTTGCAGCGGTTTTCAGCATTATGCTGATCGGCGTCTTTATCGCTGAAAAAAGCGCTATTGGCATTATCGCCAGCATTGTACTTGTTTGCGCCGTTATGGGCGGCGGATTTACATTGAAAAAGAAAATGCGCGAACAGGGTTTGCTTGATTAAAAGCATTGCCCCGCCGGCGATATTGTAATCAAAAAACACCGCAAAGAAAGCGGTGTTTTTTCATTTCTTTAAGCCTTATCTCCCCTGTTTCTTAGTCAGGAAGAAGCAAATCATCCTTCATACATAGACAATCGTTCTAACGATCACACACGCAGCCTTCAAAAAGTAGTTCGACAACGATACACATAAAATACCATAGCGCCTATTTCTCTACCGGTAATCACTCCCTATAATGGAATTTGCAGCACAATTCATAAAAGGGAGAGAAGAAACATGAAGAACACATTTGTAAAAAAAGCGATGCTAACGACTGCCGCAATGACCTCAGCTGCTCTATTAACGTTCGGCCCTGATGCAGCCAGCGCAAAAACACCGGCTGATCACACTGATGTTTATGTTCAGCATCAGACAGTCACAAACGAAGATATCAATGCATTTATTGATATTCTAAATCAGTGTATATACGAACAAGACGGTGTATATTATTTCGACAGCGAAAAAGCTGTCGAGTTAGGAATGACAAAAGAAGAGGCTCAAGTCATCGCAAAATTGTGGGAATCGACATCAGAATTTTTCAGCATTGTTTCACAATGTGTGTATCTCGAGGATGGAGATTATAAATTCGATACAGAAAAAGCAGTTGAACTTGGCTTCACAGAAAAAGAAGCACTTGCACTTGAACAATTTTTCTCCGCTGTTTCCTTAAAGATTCACATTCTTCAAGCAGCCATTGTGCTGCAAGATGATGTATACAGCTATGATAAAGATGCAGCGGTACAAGCAGGCGCAACGCCAATGCAAGCTGACGTTTATGAAAAACTCTTCAGTGCCCTGTCACAAGAACAGCTTGCCGCTATCTACGATATGATTCATCCCTAGGCTTAATCTAAAAAAGCGCTTGTCAGACGGACAAGCGCTTTGCTTTATATCAGCAGTTTGATGATCAGCATCACGGCAAACGTTACTCCAAACCAGCAGGCAGCTTTTATGATCAGTAAACCATAGTACCTCTGTTTAAAACGCATTTCTTCTTCCGGCAGAAAAGCCTCCTCAACAGCCTGCTCACTTTCCAATTCAAATGGCTCAGCCATCGTATCATACATGTCTTTGCAGTTGCTGCATATTTTTAAATGCTCTTCTATGATGTGTTCCGTTTCTCTTTTACAATCACCCTCAAGATACAGAGGAAGCAGGTCTCTTACTAGAAAGCATGTCATATCCGCTCCTCCTCTTTCCTTTTCGTCATGTTTTTCTTCAGCTCTAATCTAGCCCGGTGCAATGTGGTTTTCACCTTAGAAAGACTCCATCCTAATATCTCAGCGATTTCTTCATAAGTAAGCTCTTGGAATTCTCTTAAAATCAAAACGGATTGATGCTGATCTTTTAACTTCAGGAGCTCCTGCCGCAGCGTTTCGCTTTTTACCGTCCGTGACAGATACTGTTCAGGCTGCTCATAAGTTGTTTGCGTTAACCCTTCATTTTTGCTGATATCAGTAAATTGGTATTTGACATCCCTGCGGTACCAATTGATAAAGGTGTGATGGGCAATGGTGTAGAGCCATGTTCTGATGGAAGAATGTCCCCTAAACGAGGCCAGGCCGTTAAGAGCTTTCACAAACGTGTCTTGCGCTAAGTCCTTGGCTGTTTCAAGGTGATGAGTCCTTCTGAATAAATAATTTAAAATTTCTTGATAATACTGCCGATACAAGTCCTCAATGGAATCCCTATGCTTCATTAAAAGTAAAACCACACCGTCATCCAAATGGCCAATAAAATGAAACAGATATACATGGAAGACAGGTATACTTTCATATATCTGATTTGGCTTTCTTCTTCAGCACCGGGACTTCTCTTTAAACAAGTATTACTCTTTAAGTCTTCCGCATTCTTTTGAAATAGGGATTCATGCTGTTTCATCCATTCCATTGATTCATCCTCTAGCTCTCCTTCTTTATACAGGTCGTATAAGTCTACAAAAACAGACTCTTTTTCTTTATGATTCATAAAGACTTTTCACCTCTTGTGTTTCTCCATCCACTACATAGGCATCATGGCGATTTGAACCAAACGGCTGAATAATGATCAGCCATGCATAATGCCGTTCATCCCCTCTTTGAACGATAATCGGACGCATACGCTTTTTGTAAATGACACCCTGATATGCAGAAGCTACTTTTTCGTAAGCCAATGTTCCATTACGATACGTAAAGGGGAATGTCTGATCAGATGTATCGCTGTATACATAAACGTGTAGCTGACCTTGATCTTCAAAAAACTCATATGTTTTAGAAGAATCAGTATACATTACCAAGTGACTCTTCCTGCTTTTTTTCTTCATTTTTGATACATCAGCATCGAAGACCGTTAATACCTGCAGCTGCAGCCGGCTGTTAGTCAGTGAAATTTCCTTTTTCATTGGAATCGAGAGACTGTGTAAACTACCGGATTCTCCATCAAATTCCAATATAATTCCATCTTTTGTTTCAACACGCACCATGCTTCCGAGCAGGCTGTCGCTTTCAATACCAGTGATCTGATAAGGCTGTTTTGATATGTTCAGCGCTGTAAACATTTGTTCCACTTTGTCGTGAATGTCTTGTTCTGTTATATGAACATGCAATAGAGAGTCAAGCTGATAAATCGAAGGATCTTCACTAAAACCCATTAAGGTTTCCTTTTCCCAATAAAATACCGCGCCATCATCAGCATGATCTTTTTTATGAAGTCGGTTTTTCAGGTATATACGTACGACTGTCTGGCCGTCCTCATTAGATACGTTTGTTTCGATATGATCCTTATGTAACACACGTCCGTGTCGCTCAAGGAAAGCGATGGACTTCCGCTTGTACTCCTGATTCGTTAGCTTTTTCCCATGCGCTTTTTCCAAGTATTCATAATTGCGAATCAGCTGCGATACTTCATCTACCTCAGCTTTATAACTCTTGCTTTCAAATGAGTAGAAATAATGCACATCCATGTTCGTATCGTGCAAATAAAGTGTTTCATCCGTAGGAAAAAATGACTTTAGTATCTGTTCCGCTTTTTCTGATGAAATGTGCTCCCCGACATAATTGAATGAATCATGGACATTTATCGGTTTTGATACAGAGAAAGCAGCCGTTGCTATGTTATATATCGGATTTAAGAGAAGGACAAAAAACACCATGACAGCCATCGGCAGCCACTTATTTACACGCACATAAACCATTCCTGACTTTTGGAACAGATGATAGCTCATCAAAAATCCCGCCATTGTCAAATAAATCGTATATGGCATTACTGCACCATAATCTTTTGAGATTTGATTGGGATATGGCGCAAGCAGCAAGACAAGCAGTCCGATAATCAACGTATAAAATAAACCTAGTAAGATCTTATTCGTTCTCCAATACAGCTTGAAAAACACTACATTCAACACAATGGGAAGAGTGATGATGAAAAACAGAAACACGAATGCAATCGGCTCCATCCCATCCGGGTATTCCTTCCAATACGAAAAGAAACTAAAAATCATTTGTATGATTGGCAAACTGACAACGGCAAGGTCGAACGTATAAAACTTACCCTTTCCGCCATGATCACGAGGCATCAGCATATAGTGAAAAGCCGTTAGCAGCACATATCCGTATAACAAAAAATGCAGCAGCGGCAGCAGTTCTTTTCCGTCCTCTCTTAAGTAAGCGCTGGTGAAATTTGTTGATTCCACCTGGTGAATGAGTTCAACAGACACCCCTGCCAGCAGCACAATCCGCAATATAACACCCGCTAAAAACATTGTGCGGTACCGGTTGATGTTGGGATGGTGCACCAATAGATATAAGCCCGCCAGAACAACAATTGACCATTGAATCAGCAAGGTGCTTTGTCTGCTTAATATAAAATAACGTTCGAAATGCAATACATAATGACTGAATAACTCCAACACGAACAACAATCCTTTACTTCTTATTAAGGCCTCATTCGGTTAGACAGCGGACTTTTCAAAAAGTTTCAATAAAAAACAAAAATATCTCATCTTCCCCTTGATATGTAAAAAACAGAACTCTTAAATGAACCATCACATGACACTTGACTCATCTTGATATTATTCAACAAAAACAAACACAGGACAATACTATCAATTTTGTCTAGTTATGTTAGTTTTTGTTGAGTATTCCAGAATGCTAGTTTAATATAACAATATAAAGTTTTCAGTATTTTCAAAAAGGGGGATTTATTGTGGGTTTAGGTAAGAAATTGTCTGTTGCTGTCGCTGCTTCGTTTATGAGTTTATCAATCAGCCTTCCAGGTGTTCAGGCTGCTGAAGGTCATCAGCTTAAAGAGAATCAAACAAATTTCCTCTCCAAAAACGCAATTGCTCAATCAGAACTATCTGCACCAAATGACAAGGCTGTCAAACAATTTTTGAAAAAGAACAGCAACATTTTTAAAGGTGATCCTGCCAAAAGGCTGAAGCTTGTTGAAAGCACGACTGATGCTCTTGGGTACAAGCACTTCCGATATGCGCCTGTCGTTAACGGAGTGCCGATTAAAGATTCGCAAGTGATCGTTCACGTCGATAAATCCGACAATGTCTATGCGGTCAATGGTGAATTACACAATCAATCTGCTGCAAAAACAGAAAACAGCCAAAAAGTCTCCTCTGAAAAAGCACTGGCACTTGCTTTCAAAGCTATCGGCAAATCACCAGACGCTGTCTCTAACGGAGCGGCCAAAAACAGCGATAAAGCTGAATTAAAAGCTGTAGAAACAAAGGACGGCAGCTATCGTCTTGCTTACGACGTGACGATTCGCTATGTCGAGCCTGAACCTGCAAACTGGGAAGTCTTAGTTGACGCCGAAACAGGCAGCATTTTAAAACAGCAAAATAAAGTAGAACATGCCGCCGCCACTGGAAGCGGAACAACTCTAAAGGGCGCAACTGTTCCTTTGAACATCTCTTATGAAAGCGGAAAATACGTTCTAAGAGATCTTTCAAAACCAACAGGCACCCAAATCATCACATATGACTTACAAAACAGACAAAGCCGCCTTCCGGGCACGCTTGTCTCAAGCACAACGAAAACATTTACTTCTTCATCACAGCGGGCAGCCGTTGACGCACACTATAACCTCGGAAAAGTGTACGATTATTTTTATTCAAACTTTAAACGAAACAGCTATGATAACAAAGGCAGTAAAATCGTTTCTTCCGTTCATTATGGCACAAAGTACAACAATGCTGCCTGGATAGGAGACCAAATGATTTACGGTGACGGCGATGGTTCATTCTTCTCTCCGCTTTCCGGCTCATTAGATGTGACTGCACATGAAATGACTCATGGCGTCACTCAAGAAACGGCCAACTTGATTTATGAAAATCAGCCGGGAGCACTAAACGAATCATTCTCTGACGTATTCGGTTACTTTAACGATACAGAGGACTGGGACATCGGTGAAGACATTACAGTCAGCCAGCCTGCTCTCCGCAGCCTGTCCAATCCGACAAAATACGATCAGCCTGATAATTACGCCGATTATCAAAACCTTCCAAACACAGATGAAGGCGATTACGGCGGCGTACACACAAACAGCGGAATCCCAAACAAAGCCGCTTACAACACAATTACAAAGCTTGGTGTATCTAAATCACAGCAAATCTATTACCGTGCATTAACAACGTACCTCACGCCTTCTTCAACGTTCAAAGATGCCAAGGCAGCTCTCATTCAGTCTGCCCGTGACCTTTACGGCTCTACTGATGCCTCTAAAGTTGAAGCAGCCTGGAATGCTGTTGGATTATAATATTAGGAAAAGCCTGAGATCCCTCAGGCTTTTTTGTTACATGTATTCATTCTCTCTTCAGCATGAAAGGATGATGTTAAAAGATCAGAAACCGCTTCCAATTTGCAAAAAACAGCCGCAAGTGTGCAGCATAGGGAAAGCAGCAGTCGATCCTCCCTGATTCAACGCACAAAATTGATAGAGAAATTCTTCTAGCGACACTTGTTATGTGAAGATTGCGCGTCCAGTAAAGAGCAAAAACATTGACAAAAAAATTTATTTGTGCTAAAATTTACTATTAATATATTTGTGTGTATAATAAGATTCTCCTGGCCAGGGGAATCTTATTTTTTTGTGGGAGGATCATTTCATGAGGAAAAATGAGTCCAGCTTAACGTCTTTGGTTTCAGCTTTTGCCCGTGCATATCACAGCCGATATGACACCCCTCTTATTTTTGATGATTTTATGGCAAAAGAACTCATTAATGAAAAAGAGTTTACAAATATCAGTGAAAATATGATTCAAGGAATATCGTTTTTCAACAAAGAGATCGCCGAACGTCTTCAACATGATCCTGAAAAAATATTAAAATGGGTTGTACAAATCCAGCTGTCACCTACGCCCCTGGCACGTGCATCTTATTGTGAAAAAGTTTTGCACAACGAATTAATGCTGGGAGCAAAACAGTATGTCATTCTTGGAGCAGGACTGGATACTTTCTGTTTTCGGCATCCAGAATTAGAAAACAGCTTACAGGTTTTCGAAGTGGATCATCCAGCTACACAGCAATTCAAAAAAAATAAGCTGAAGGATGCAAACCTGGCAATTCCGGGTCATCTTCATTTTGTTCCTATGGATTTTAGCAACACGTTTTCATATGAGCCTCTCATAGAAAACGGATTTGAGAACACAAAAACATTTTTCAGTCTTCTGGGAGTGTCTTATTATTTAACGCATGAAGAAATTGCGAGCCTCATCAGCAATTTATTTTCTCATGTCCCGGCTGGAAGCTCTATTGTTTTTGATTATGCGGACGAAACACTCTTTACAGCAAAAGGAACGTCGAATCGAGTGGAACATATGGTGAAAATGGCTGCCGCAGGCGGAGAACCGATGAAATCATGTTTCGCTTATCAGGAGATTGAGCACCTGTTAGCATCATCTGGTTTACTGATCTATGAACATCTATCACCAGACGACATTAATGACCATTTCTTCGGCAATCGAAAAGACAATTTGTCAGCGTTTGAAACGATTCATTATATTCATGCGGTAAAAAAATAATTTTTAAATCATTAAAAGCCTCTCAATGCTTGAGAGGCTTTTAATGGTACCCGCACGCAGCTTATGCTAAAGGCTTCACCAAGATCATAAATGATTTGCCTTTCTCATCTTTTTCCGTTTTTAGCTGTTCAAAGCCGCATTGGCTTAAAAACAATATCCATTCCCTGCGCTCAATGGGAACTCCCGCAAACATCGCTTTATGTTTCGCTCTAAGCAATTTGCTGATTTGTTCAATGATCATCTTCGCATATCCCTTTTTTTCTTCAGCCGGGTTAATCAGCACCGTTCCGAGCCACGGCTTACCGTTTGAAGGAGACCACTCGAGATGGTAGCTGACGGCAACAGGCAGACCGTCTTTTTCCCATACAAGCCATGACCCGTTGTACATGGAGTAGGAGATGATATAGTCTTCTGCATTTTTATCCCCAAACTCCTCCTCTCTCCATACAGGATGAGCCTCCGCGAGCTTTTCTAACAAGCTGAGATCATCCTGCTCAAATGGCCTACTTCCCAGCATGAAGATACTCTTCAAATATCGTTTTATGTATAGATGGGTTTCCGGCTAGCACACTGTGGTTTTCTAAAAAGGTAAACGCCTCTCCTTCAATGGTCGTATAGATGCCCCCTACTTCATTTAACAGCACACAGCCCGCTGCATAATCCCATGGCGCAAGCCGCATTGTGATATAAGCATCTATTCTTCCTGCCGCGACATTTGCCAGCTCTAAAGCGGCAGAACCGTAGGAGCGTGTGCCTCTGACTCTTTTCACAAGTGGCGCTAACACATTTTGATCAATTCTTCTGTTTTCCGTTACCCATGTTGCATTAATGGCAAGAATCGCTTCTTCAATGACGGTTTCTTTTAAAGGAGCCAGCTTCGTTTCATTCATGTAAGCTCCTCTGCCGCTAAATGCGTGATACAGCTCATCGTGCACCACATCATAAATTAAACCAATTTTTCCTTCGCCGTTTTCAAAAATCCCAATTGAAATCGCAAAATTTCTTTGCTGGTGCACAAAATTCATCGTCCCGTCAATCGGGTCGATAATCCAGACGACTCCCTCCAGTGAGTGGAGTTTGTCTCCTTGCCCTTCTTCACCGAGTATGCGGTGTCCCGGAAACGTTTCTTGAATTCGATCAATGAAAAACTTTTCGGTTTCTTTGTCAATATTGGTGACTAAATCATTCGGATTTGATTTCGTTTCAATTGTCAGGCTTTCATGCATAGATTGTTTAATTCTCGCGCCTGCTTCTCTTATCCATTTTTTTGCAATCTCATCAATTTCCGTCCAATTTGTCATTCGTGCGTACCTCTCTTCTATGTAGACCTTTATTTTATAGGATACTGATAACGGCGGTGAAAAAGCAAGGAAAATGAAAAATATCCCTTCTCATGTAAAAACGAACCATTCATGCGGTTCGTTTTCACTATCGCTTTTTACCCGTTAAGACGAATCCATTCTTTTCTAAGTCGCTCAAGTTTGTTTTTGCTTTGTTCAATCTGCTCTTCATTTTCTTTTTGCATTGCTTCATATAGGGTTGCCAATTCATAATCAACCTCTAGTCTCCAGACAGCAACACGATTGTTTTTCTCTTCCTTAAATCCCTCTTTTACAACTTGCCTCATTGTCTTTCGCCCCTTCCAGAGATCATTTGTTTGTAAGAAAGCATCCCATTTTGCCATTCAACAATGATTACTTCTTATATCGTATGATTGTTCTATTTACGCGCAACATGATTCTGAAAATTGTGTGTTTACCTATTCGTTTATTACCACATTTCCCCTTACTTCAAACGCGCTCAATCTTTTTGAAGCTCGTATGAACTGTGATAAAATATGTATACTTAGCATGAAGGAGGAAAATCATGACACAAATGCGTTTCACTGAAGAAGACTTTAATACATTTACAATAGAAGGCTTAGACGCACGCATGGAGGTATTAAAAGAGACGGTCCGCCCCAAGCTTACAGCTCTAGGCGAACATTTTGCCCCGACTTTAACAGCATCAACCGGAGATGAAATGTTTCCGCATGTGGCAAAGCACGCAAGAAGATCCGTCAATCCCCCTGCTGACAGCTGGGTGGCGTTCGCAAACAGCAAAAGAGGCTATAAAAAACTGCCGCATTTCCAGATTGGTTTATGGGAAAGCCACGTCTTTGTGTGGTTCGCAATTATTTATGAATCCCCTATCAAAGAAGAATACGGCAAATTGCTTGAAGCAAATCAGGAAACCATTACGAAAAATATTCCTGACAGCTTCGTTTGGTCCGCGGATCACACAAAACCGGGAGTACATAAACAGTCTGAAATGGACAAGGAACAGCTGAAGACTCTGTTTGAGCGTTTGCAGACTGTAAAGAAAGCCGAGCTGTTATGCGGCATACAGCTTCAAAAAGAAGAAGTGCTGAATATGAATAACCAGGAATTCCTTCAGCATATCGAGGACGCCTTTAAGCAGCTTGCTTTTCTGTACCGTCTCACCCAAAAAGTATCACAAGCATAAAAAAGAGCCGGGCTATCCCCCGGCTCTTTTTCCTACATTTTAATCTTCGCCTGATCAGATTCTCTCGCCTGTTTGACCGTGCGATATGGAGAATATGTACTTTGTTCCTCAAACTCGCCGCATAGCTTTTTTTCCTCTGCCTTCCCCGGCACAATTTCCTTGAAACGGCGGTAAGCTTTAAGCAGTTCTTCGCGGTCTGCCCCTTTTTCATATGCTAGCTCAACCTGCTGGAAAAATGCAATCACATCTACTGCTTCTTCGGTTGTCCAGTCTTCGTTCATCGGATATTGGTACTCCATTTTCTTCACTCCTTATAAAATTACTTCCTTTAAGAGAAAGCATCTTCATTAGATCATAAATTGTTCTTTACATTCTTTCAAGTTCATAATATAATTCATTTGTTTTACGTCTAAAAAACGGTTGAGAAACTGATTTTAATACACACTATTATGCATAGGTATGATTACAAAGGTGGGAAAACAATTGTCGCAACATGAAACACCCTTATATACAGGACTGAAAAAGCATGCAAGCAGACAGCCTGTTCAATTCCACATTCCCGGCCATAAAAAAGGGGCAGGAATGGACCCGGAATTCAGACAATTCATCGGTGAAAACGCGTTAAGCATAGATTTAATTAATATTGAGCCATTAGACGATCTGCACGCGCCAAAAGGCATTATTAAACAAGCACAGGATCTTGCTGCTGAAGCATTTGGCGCGGATCACACATTTTTTTCTGTTCAAGGAACGAGCGGCGCCATTATGACAATGGTAATGGCTGTTTGCGGACCTGGCGATAAAATTATTATTCCAAGAAATGTTCATAAATCAATTATGACAGCTATTGTATTTTCCGGAGCGGTTCCAATTTTTATTCATCCTGAAATTGACAATGAATTGGGCATCTCGCACGGCATTACACTTGAATCTGCAAAACGGGCGCTTACCGAACATCCGGATGCAAAAGGGCTTCTTGTCATCAACCCGACATATTTCGGGGTTGCAGCCGACTTAAAGAGCATTGTAGAACTCGCTCATTCGTTTGATGTGCCAGTGCTTGTGGATGAAGCACACGGCGTTCATATTCACTTTCACGACGAATTGCCGCTATCGGCCATGCAGGCAGGAGCTGATATCGCAGCGACAAGTGTACACAAGCTGGGCGGATCACTCACGCAAAGTTCGATTTTAAACATGAGAGAGGGCCTTGTATCTAAAGACCGAGTGCAATCCATCCTGAGCATGCTGACAACGACGTCAACTTCTTACTTGCTTCTCGCTTCTTTGGATGTTGCCAGAAAACGCCTTGCAACAGAAGGCCGCGAGCTTGCTGAGGAGACACTCAAGCTTGCCAATCAGACGAGAGATCGCCTCAACCAGATTGGAGGCATTTATTGTGTCGGTTCTGAAATTCTTGGTTCGAAAGCAGCTTACAGCTATGATCCGACAAAATTGATTATCTCTGTGAAAAATCTTGGCCTGACAGGACATGACGTGGAAAAATGGCTTCGTGAATCCTTTAATATTGAGGTTGAGCTTTCTGACCTGTACAATATTTTGTGTATTTTCACTCCTGGTGACAGCCAAAATGATGCAGACCAGCTTGTAGAGGCTTTAACTGAGATCGCACAGCAAATGTCAGAACAAGATGTCACACATCAGCAAACTGAGGTATTGCTTCCGGAAATACCTTTATTGGCAATGACTCCGCGTGATGCTTTCTATGCAAATACGGAAGTCATCCCATTGAAAGAAGCATCCGGACGGATTATCGCTGAATTTGTCATGGTATATCCGCCTGGTATTCCAATCTTCATTCCAGGAGAAATTATTACAGAAGAAAACATTAGCTACATTTTTAAAAACCTTGACGCAGGCCTCCCTGTTCAAGGACCCGAGGACTCGACTTTACATATGATCCGGGTCATCAAAGAGCAAAAAGCAATTCAATAAAAAATAAAAAGCATGCGGCTTAAAGCCGCATGCTTTTATTACTCTTCATCAACAGGACATTGGCATTGTCCGCAGCATGTTCCGTATAATGTTGTCACTTTCTCATCTTCAAAGTAATGAATGGCTTCGTTGCAATCTTGACAAACAATCGTTCCCATCTCTTAATCCCCATTTCTTTGAAATTTGAAAACGCTTAATTTCTTTTGTTGTTATTATATTAATATGACACATTTAAAATGTCAACAATAAACTGTATAACACATTTAATTTTAATTCATCATATACATCGTGTTTTTTCATTTTTACAATTTCTTATTCATACAGCAGCTTTATCCGATATATATGCCGCAACACATAAGGTAATTTCACGTTTTCTTGAACTTTCATTAAAGAATGCAGCAAAATTCAAAATACCCCCAGGTTGCTATTTTAAACGATTGATATCATATGTAATCTCACTTTAAAAACGGTTTCAATTATATAACAATTAGGTAACAAGAAGCAGTTTAAGCCGCCTCTCGTGATAAACTAAAGCTAGTTAACTACTGTTTATACAGAGGAGAAGATAGATGCGATATCGCGCGGTATTCCCCATGCTGATAATAGTACTTGCTTTATCGGGCTGTACGCTTTCCACCATCAATCCGATGAAAAAAAGCCGGATTGACAACATTCATCATACACAAATCCTGTTTTTTTCTGATGAGAACCAAATAGACCAGGAAGCGCCTTATTACGACGCACTGCTTGATTTAGAAAAAGATTATCCCGAGCAAATAGATAAAATGAAGGTTTATGATAAAAAAGAAGGCTGGGAAGATGAGATTGAAACTGTCCCTACCCTTATGGTTGTTGATCAGCGCCATGTCGTGGTGAAAATCGAGGGATGTGTGAAAAAGAAAGAAGACATCATTAAACCATTACAGCACGTGCTGTCAAAATAAAAAAACAGCCCCGCTTTGAGCGAGGGCTGTTTTTGATGTTCAATTTATTTTACGATATGGATCGGACTTCCGATTGCCACTTCAGCTGCTTCCATTGTGATTTCGCCCAATGTTGGGTGAGCGTGAATTGTCATCGCGATATCTTCAGCAGTCATGCCGCCTTCGATCGCTAAGCTTAATTCAGAGATCATATCAGAAGCACTTGCTCCGGCGATTTGCGCACCGATCACAAGACCGTCTTCTTTACGAGTGATCAGCTTCATGAAGCCGTCTGTTTCGTTAAGAGAAAGCGCGCGTCCGTTTGCTGCAAATGGGAATTTAGCAGCAACAATGTCAAGACCTTCTTCTTTCGCCTGTGCTTCAGTGTAACCAACTGATGCAAGTTCAGGCTCAGAGAAAACAACCGCAGGAATACCAAGGTAATCGATTTCTGCAGGCTCTCCAGCGATAGCTTCTGCAGCGATTTTACCTTCGTAAGATGCTTTATGAGCAAGCGGCGGTCCTTCGATGATATCACCGATTGCATAAATGTTAGGTACGTTTGTGCGGCACTGTTTGTCAGTTTTCACGACACCGCGGTCTGTCATTTCAATACCGACTTGCTCAAGACCAAGCTCATCAGTGTTTGGACGGCGTCCTACTGTAATCAATACATAATCAGCATCAACCGTTTTTTCTTCGCCTTTTACTTCGAAAGTAACTGTTACGCCGTCTGGTCTTTCTTCAACGCCTTTAGCCATCGCATTTGTATGGATTTCAACGTTTCCTTTTTTCTTCAGTCTGCGTGTAACAAGAGAACTCATTTGTTTTTCGAAGCCAGGAAGAATTTCTTCTCCGCCTTCAAGAATAACAAGCTCAGTACCGAAGTTAGCATACGCAGTTCCAAGCTCAGTACCGATGTATCCGCCACCGATAACAACAAGCTTTTTAGGAATTTCTTTAAGAGCTAAAGCGCCTGTTGAATTCAGGACACGCTCACTATATTTGAAGTTTGGCAATTCGATAGGACGAGAACCAGTAGCAATGATTGCGTTTTTGAACGTGTATGTTTGAGCAGAGTTCTCATCCATCACACGAACTGAATTGCTGTCTACAAAGTAAGCTTCACCTTTTACAACATCTACTTTGTTTCCTTTAAGAAGACCTGCTACACCGCCAGTAAGTTTGTTGACAACAGAAGCTTTCCATTCTTGAACTTTTGTGAAATCAACTGTTACGTTCTCAGCAGTGATTCCCATGTCATCAGAATGCTTTGCATTCTCATAACGATGACCTGCGTTGATCAGCGCTTTTGAAGGGATACATCCAACGTTCAGACAAACGCCTCCAAGAGTTGCTTTTTCAACGACTGTTACTTTTTGTCCAAGCTGTGCAGCGCGGATGGCAGCTACATAGCCGCCAGGTCCCGCACCAATTACAAGAGTATCTGTTTCAATAGGGAAATCTCCTACTACCATAACATTACGCCTCCATTAAAATTAATTGTGGATCGTTCAGTAAACGCTTGATGTGATTTAATGCATTTTGCGCAGTTGCTCCGTCGATCATACGGTGGTCGAAGCTGAGAGAAAGAGCTAAGACTGGAGCTGCTACGATTTCGCCATCACGAACAATCGCTTTTTCTGCAATGCGTCCGATACCAAGAATCGCAACTTCTGGATGGTTGATAACCGGAGTGAACCATTGTCCGCCGGCAGAACCGATGTTTGTAATTGTGCAAGATGCGCCTTTCATTTCAGCTGGAGCAAGCTTGCCTTCACGAGCTTTTGTTGCAAGGCCATTGATTTCATCAGAAATTTCAAAGACAGATTTACGATCTGCATTTTTCACAACCGGTACAAGCAAGCCTTTTTCAGTGTCAGCAGCGATACCGATGTTGAAGTAATGTTTTTGGATAACTTCATCTGTTTTATCGTCAATTGACGTGTTTAAAACAGGGAATTTTTTCAGTGCAGATGTAAGAGCTTTTACAACGTAAGGCAAGTAAGTCAGCTTGATTCCTTGATCAGCAGCAACTTGTTTGAACTGTTTACGATGTGCAACAAGGTTTGTTACGTCCACTTCGTCCATTAACGTTACGTGAGGAGCAGTGTGTTTAGAGTTAACCATCGCTTTCGCAATTGCTTTACGGATACCGCTCATTTTTTCGCGTGTTTCTGGGAATTCGCCCTCAGGAGCTGGTGCAGCAGCCGGTTTAGCAGCTGTTTCTTGTGGTGCAGCCGTTTCTTGCGGCGCAGCTTCTTGCGCTCCTCCGTTTACAAAGCTGTCGATATCCTCTTTGACAACACGTCCGTTGTTGCCAGAACCAGTTACTTTACGGATGTCTACGCCTTTTTCACGAGCATATTTGCGTACAGAAGGCATAGCGATCACGCGTTTGTTCGGGTCAACTTCAGCTTGGTCTTGCTGTCCTGCACCAGTAGCTTTTGCAGGCTCTTTAGCTTGCTCTTCTTTCGCAACGTCTTGTCCAGCTTCTGCAGTTGACTGAACTTGTGCTTCAGTTTTCGCTTCGTCAGACTCATCGCTGCCTTTAAATTGAAGATCTTCGTAACCAGGTGCATCAAACGTAATGATCGTTTGTCCAACAGTTGCAACCGTTCCCTCTTCAACTTTTAATTCTAATACTTTTCCTTTAACAGGTGAAGGAATTTCTACTACTGCTTTATCATTTTGGACTTCAGCCAGTACATCATCTTCGTCTACCTCGTCGTTAGGCTTGACAAACCATTTTACGATTTCGCCTTCGTGGATACCTTCCCCGATATCTGGAAGTTTAAATTCAAATGCCACAGTTCTCGACCTCCTAGTATGATTAAGCAATTTTAAAGTTACATCGTAAGCATTGAAAACAGATATATAATAGAGGGAAAACGTCATCTTCCCTCTTGATTATGCAGTTTGATTAAAATTCAAGTACTTTTCTTGCTGTTTCAAGAACGTCTTTATGGTTTGGAAGCCATACGCTCTCAGCTTGAGAGAAAGGAAATACTGTATCAGGCGCAGCTACGCGAAGTACAGGTGCTTCCAAGCTCAAGATTGCACGGTCATTAATTTCTGCTACTACGTTTGCAGCAATACCGGCTTGTTTTTGCGCCTCTTGAACGACAATCGCGCGTCCTGTTTTTTCTACAGATGCGATGATTGTATCGATATCAAGCGGGCTTACAGTACGAAGGTCGACAACTTCAGCAGAGATGCCGTCTTTTTCAAGCTCCTCAGCAGCTTTTAATGATTCATGAACCATTGCGCCGTAAGTGATGATTGAAAGATCAGTACCTTCACGTTTCACGTCAGCTTTTCCAAGCTCAATTGTGTATTCTTCTTCAGGAACTTCCTGACGGAAAGAACGGTAAAGCTTCATGTGCTCTAAGAAAACAACAGGATCGTTGTCTCTGATCGCAGAAATTAAAAGTCCTTTGGCATCGTAAGGAGTTGATGGAATAACAACTTTGATACCAGGCTGTTGTGCAACAAGACCTTCTAAGCTGTCAGCGTGAAGTTCAGGCGTATGAACACCGCCGCCGAATGGAGAACGAATTGTTACAGGTGAAGTCCAGCGTCCGCCAGAACGGTAGCGCATACGAGCCATTTGGCCGGAAACTGAATCCATTACTTCGTAAACAAATCCGAAGAATTGGATTTCCATTACCGGACGGAAGCCGTTTAAGCCTAAACCAAGGGCAAGACCGCCGATACCAGATTCAGCAAGTGGCGTGTCAAACACACGGTCTTCACCGAATTCTTTTTGCAATCCTTCTGTCGCACGGAATACGCCGCCGTTTACACCAACGTCTTCTCCGAAAACTAAGACATTTTCGTCATTTTTCAGTTCTGTGCGTAACGCATCCGTGATTGCTTGAATCATTGTCATTTGCGCCATGGCTTACTTCGACTCCTTCTGTGTATAAATTTCAAATTGCTCCTCAAGGTTGTGAGGCATTTTTTCGTACATGATTTTCATTAAATCAGTTACTTTTTGCTTCGGTTCAGCATCAGCTTTTTTGATCGCTTGCTTAATTTCTTCTTTCGCATCCTCAATTACTTTTGCTTCTTCTTCTTCAGACCATAAGCCTTTGTTTTCAAGGAACGCACGGAAGCGTACAAGCGGATCTTTTTGCTCCCACTCATTTTCGATTTCTTTTGTACGATATTTAGTAGGATCGTCACCAGCCATTGTGTGCGGGCCATAACGGAATGTAAGTGTTTCAATTAGTGTCGGACCTTCGCCGTTGATTGCACGCTCACGTGCTTCAGCAGTTGCTGCGTATACAGCAAGCGGATCCATTCCGTCTACTTGTACGCCAACAATACCGGCAGCTACAGCTTTTTGTGCAATTGTTTCAGCTGCAGATTGTTTTTCAACAGGAGTTGAAATCGCGTAACGGTTGTTTTGCACCACGAAGATTGCAGGTGCTTTATAAGCGCCGGCAAAGTTAATTCCTTCGTAGAAGTCCCCTTGAGAAGCTCCGCCGTCACCAGTGTAAGTGATTGCAACAGCTTTCTTACCGCGTTTTTTAAGACCTAGCGCAACACCGGCAGTTTGAATGTATTGAGCACCGATAATGATTTGTGGAGAAAGGGCATTCACATCATCAGGCATTTGGTTTCCTCTGAAATGTCCGCGAGAGAAAAGAAACGCTTGATATAATGGAAGGCCGTGCCAAATTAACTGAGGCACATCACGGTATCCAGGAAGAACAAAGTCTTCTTTTTCAAGCGCGAAATGCGTTGCAATCTGAGAAGCTTCTTGACCCGCAGTAGGAGCGTAAAATCCGAGACGTCCTTGACGGTTTAATGAGATAGAGCGCTGATCAAGCACACGCGTAAATACCATGCGGCGCATTAGCTCTTTTAATTGATCATCAGTTAAATCAGGCATCGCCGCTTCATTCACGACTTCTCCCTTTTCATTTAAAATTTGGAACGTTTCGAACTGCTTTTTAATGGCATCAAATTGCTTCTTACTGTCAACGATAGCTTTTTTCGTTTTTGCAGCCATACTAAGTCACCTCTTCCTTTCTTTTAAACAGTCATTAGACGTGCATTCCTTTTATACATACAAACTTAGGGTACCCTAAAGTATCAGCAGTAAGTCGTATATATTTTAGCCGATCCCCAGTTTGCCAAAACCTTTTATGTAGGATAGTTACACTCTGCTTTGAACTGTATTATTTCGAAGTTGTAAAAAACTAATACAACACCGCTTAACATGGATTAGTTTACACCAAATAAAGAAGAGCCGTCAATCGTTTTCATCGCTGATTTTCAATAAATGTATTCGCTTTACATTTTCATTGAAAAAACAGATGTCAACTGCACCCAAAACTGTACTAGTATACCTCACTATGCTGTACTACAATAGAAATGAAAATTTTGAAAAAAATCTGCATCGCATTTATTTAAAAAAAGAGCTGATCGAGTCAGCTCTTTTTCACATGATAGCCTGCAGCATCATATAAATCTTCACGGGCTTTATTATATTTTTGCGTTTGCACATTAAATTCTCCGTTATATTTATGGATCTTTTCATAAGAAACATTAACTTTATCGATCTGCTGATCCAGATCATCTCTTGTCAAGTCTTTGTTTTTTAGCTGCATATACAGCTTTTTATTAAGCTTAAGCGCTTTTTGATACTCTTCATACATGGAGCCATATGATGTATACCTTTTCTCCATGTGGTTTGCTGCGGCATAGGCCTTTTCTTTTATGTCTTTTTCCTTAATATGTTCTGCTGACGTTTTTGCTTCTTCAAATTCCGATTCCGATTTTTTCATGCTGTCATTTTCAAGCTTCAGATGTTCTTCGCGCTTGCTGACATTTTCAAGCGCCTCATTAGATAAAGCTACAATTTTTTTATAATCATCCATATTGAGCTTCATCACACTATCGTAAAGCTGATTTTCTTTTGCCTCTAACTCTTTGAGTGTTTTTTGTTCTTCTTGAAACGGTTTTTCCGACTCTGCGGCTTTTTCTAATGAATGATGAAGTGAATCAACCGGGTCCTGCTCCATGCATCCTGTTAATATCAGTAGCATAGAACAAAAAGCTCCAATCATTATTACAGGCCGCCATTTTATTGCGTCTATCACGTTGAATCCCCCAATCTTGACAATTTCTACTATAGAATCCATGGGGACATTTGGCAATAGCTGTGCTGTATAAATGCATACTGAAATTAAATCAAAAAGTGAAAAATCAGGACAGATGACCATACAACTTTTTAGTTTTTACATAGGTTATAGTAGACGCTATGCCTACTTAATAAGGCTCTGGCGTAATTAAAAGAGGAGGTTATGTAATATGTATGGATATGGTTTCGGCGGAGGCTGCTGCGGTTATGGTGGTTACGGATATGGTGGCTACGGATATGGCTACGGCCGCACCTTTGCGCTAATCGTTGTTTTATTCATTCTGTTAATCATTGTCGGAGCTGCTTATTTAGGCGGAGGCTGTTGCTAACCACACAGCATGAACTTGACCAGCCATATACGGCTGGTCATTCGTTCGTTGCACCTTTGTGAAGAAATCCGATATAATTTACATATTAAGCTTTAGGAGTGAGTTTCTTGATTACTATGGAAAACATCGTACGTGACGGCCATCCAGCCCTCAGAGAGACTGCAGAACCAGTTGAGCTGCCTCCAACTGATGCAGAAAAACAGCAGCTGGCCGACATGATCGAATTTGTTAAAAACAGCCAAAATCCGGAATTAGCCGAAAAATACAAGCTGCGCCCTGGCGTAGGACTCGCAGCTCCTCAAATTAATATCAAAAAACGAATGATCGCCGTTCATGCGGAAGATGCTTCCGGCAAGTTGTACAGTTATGCACTGTTTAATCCTAAGATCGTCAGCCATTCAGTTGAAAAAAGCTACTTAACAAGCGGCGAGGGCTGCCTGTCTGTGGATGAAGCGATTCCCGGTTATGTTCCCCGCTATGCTCGCATCAGAGTAAAAGGAACAACACTAGAAGGCGAAAACATTGATATTCGTTTAAAAGGGTTTCCGGCTATTGTGTTTCAGCATGAGATCGATCATTTGAACGGCGTTATGTTCTATGATCATATTGATAAAGAAAATCCTTTTCAAGAGCCTGAAAATGCAATCGCAATTGAACGCTAAAAGAAAAAACGGCTGGCATAATGCCAGCCGTCTCTTTATTTTAAAAGGCCCAATTCTTTGACAGCGTATGCAATCCCATCCTCGTCCACCGGCTTTGTTACAAAGTCCGCGATTTCCTTCAATTCAGGAACAGCGTTTCCCATAGCAACGCCTGTTCCAACATATTCAATCATTTGCAGATCATTTAATCCGTCGCCGAAAGCATATGTATCTCCGACATCAAACGGAAGACGCTCGATGACTTTTTTGATCCCTTCTGCCTTCGAGCCTCCGTGAGGCAAAACATCAGTCGATAGCTCATGCCAGCGCACTAGATCAAACTCAGGAAAAGCGGCATAAGCTTTTTCTTCTTCATCCTGACAGAATAAAAGAAGCTGAAAAATTTCTTTTCCTTCATAAAAAAGGTCATCGGTCTCCGGATAATCGGTTTTAAGGCTGCCGATTCCCTCGAGAATATGAGGGTGATCCGCAACTGTGGCTTTCATCGTGTCTTCAGCCATAAACACAACAGGATGTTTGTCTTTCCCCGCCTGTTTTAATAATCGTCTGATTGCATCTTCAGGCAGCGGATTTTTATAAATCACTTGATTTTCAAAGACAACATACTGTCCATTGTAGGAAATAAATGAGTTGATCCCAAGCTCCTCCAAAATCGGCTTAACCATAAACGGCGACCGGCCGCTGGCAATAAACACATGATGCCCTTGGCGCTGCAGCTCCGCCACGGTTTTTCTCGTACTTTCCGGTATATTCTTATCATGATCATATAACGTGCCGTCAATATCAAAAAAGATTAATTTTGAATCCATCGCAACTTCCCCTTTATCGTCTAGTTCTGCAATTCCCACCCTCATCATACAAAAAGTTTGTCATTCAGCAAACAATTTCGTTCAAAAATCATATTAAATTCCATTAATAACCACGAAAAGTCTTCCTTAATCTCCGTATACTATTAGTATAAAAGAACTCTGGGACAAATTTTTTATTAAAGGAGGGACTGGCTAATGCTGCGTAAATTAAGAAAGAAACTCAGAAGACAATGGAACGGAATGCTCCGCAAGAAAGCCATTGCCTGACAAGGGATCTTTCACTTTTTGAGAGGTCCTTATTTTGCTCAAGGCTTTCCTTATATTCCGTTTTCGAATATAATAGAATGAGCGAGTCTAACATACGGCATTTAAGGAGAGATTTGGAATGATTTATAAGGTATTTTATCAAGAAAAGGCTGACGAAGTACCTGTACGGGAAAAGACAGATTCACTTTATATTGAAGGCGTATCTGAGCGTGACGTCAGAACAAAGCTGAAAGAAAAGAAATTTAATATTGAGTTTATTACACCTGTGGATGGTGCATTCTTAGAATATGAACAACAGAGCGAAAATTTTAAAGTATTGGAGTTATGAGCGGTATGAAATTTGTAAAAAATGATCAGACTGCTGTTTTCGCCCTCGGAGGTTTGGGCGAAATCGGTAAAAATACGTACGCGGTGCAATTCCAAGATGAAATTGTGCTGATTGATGCGGGGATCAAGTTTCCCGAGGACGAACTGCTCGGAATTGACTACGTTATCCCTGATTATACGTATTTAGTCAAAAACGAAGATAAAATTAAAGGGCTTTTTATCACCCACGGTCACGAAGACCACATCGGCGGTATTCCATATCTGCTCAGACAAGTGAATATTCCTGTATACGGCGGAAAACTCGCGATCGGCTTACTTCGGAATAAACTTGAAGAGCATGGATTATTAAGACAAACGAAACTAAACATTATCGGCGAGGATGATATCGTAAAGTTCCGCAAAACGGCCGTGTCATTCTTTAGAACGACACACAGTATTCCAGATTCCTACGGCATTGTTGTAAAAACGCCACCTGGAAACATCGTACATACTGGGGATTTCAAATTCGACTTTACTCCAGTCGGAGAGCCGGCAAACTTAACGAAAATGGCCGAAATCGGAAAAGAAGGCGTTTTATGCCTTCTTTCAGACAGCACAAACAGTGAAAACCCTGAGTTCACCATGTCTGAGCGCCGTGTAGGAGAAAGCATTCATGACATTTTCCGCAAGGTGGACGGCCGAATTATCTTCGCTACATTTGCGTCGAATATTCACCGCTTGCAGCAGGTAATCGAGGCTGCTGTACAAAATGGAAGAAAAGTTGCCGTATTTGGACGCAGTATGGAATCGGCTATCGAAATTGGACAGACACTCGGTTATATTAACTGTCCTAAAAATACGTTTATTGAGCATAACGAAATCAATCGTATGCCTGCTAATAAAGTAACGATTTTATGTACAGGAAGCCAAGGGGAACCAATGGCGGCGTTATCAAGAATTGCAAATGGCACACACCGCCAAATTTCAATCAATCCTGGGGATACAGTCGTATTTTCTTCATCCCCTATCCCAGGCAACACAATCAGTGTGAGTCGGACGATCAACCAGCTGTATCGCGCGGGTGCTGAGGTTATTCACGGCCCTCTTAACGATATCCATACATCTGGTCACGGCGGACAGGAAGAACAGAAGCTGATGCTCCGTTTAATCAAGCCTAAATTCTTCATGCCGATTCACGGTGAGTACAGAATGCAAAAGATGCATGTCAAGCTTGCAACAGATTGCGGCATCCCAGAGGAAAACTGCTTTATCATGGATAACGGTGAAGTATTAGCGCTTAAAGGCGATGAGGCTTCGGTTGCAGGAAAAATCCCGTCCGGTTCAGTATACATTGACGGAAGCGGTATCGGTGATATTGGCAATATCGTACTTCGTGATCGCAGAATTCTCTCTGAAGAAGGCCTTGTCATCGTTGTTGTCAGCATTGACATGGACGACTTCAAGATTTCAGCGGGTCCTGATTTGATTTCCAGAGGATTTGTATACATGAGAGAATCTGGCGACTTGATCAACGACGCTCAAGAGCTCATTTCAAATCACTTACAAAAAGTCATGGAACGAAAAACGACTCAATGGTCTGAAATCAAAAACGAGATTACAGACACTCTTGCACCTTTCTTGTACGAAAAAACAAAGCGCCGTCCGATGATCCTGCCGATCATTATGGAGGTTTGAAAAAAAGATGCACTCACTTAGGGAGTGCATCTTTTTTATTGCAGTGATATATGTTGAAATGATTTTACATCAAATAATCCTGTTGTCGTCATTTTGATATCAGGAATAACAGGCAAAGCTAAAAACGACAATGTCAAAAATGGATTAAATCCGCCTGTGAAACCGACTAACGACAATTGATCATGCAGCGTCAGCAAGCTTTGATTCACTTGCTCCGCGGTTTGGTCGGATAATAACCCTGCAATCGGCAGCGGTACTGAATGGAGCTCTTCTCCATTTTTTATAATCGTTAATCCTCCGCCAATTTCCTGCAGTTTATTTACTGCCGCCGCAATATCCTCATCATTCGTTCCAACGGCAATAATATTATGGGAGTCGTGTGAAATGGTTGTGGCGATTGCTCCGCTCTTGAATCCAAATCCTTTCACAACACCAAGCCCGATTTCTTTTAATCCTTTATGCCGCTCAACAACTGCAATCTTTAACAAATCGAGCTCAGTGTCAGACTCAAAGTTGCGGGCACCAGAAGCCGGAACATGTACTAATCGTGTTTCAAGCTGGTTTGGAATGATTTGAATGACATTGAGCTGCTGCTCTGAATCAATTGGCATAATTAAGTCCTGTTTGTTAAGAGGAGCAGCAATCTTAACAGAGTCAAGCAGTGCCGGTTCTGATGCTGCAGTTGAAGCATGCTCCTGATAGACTGCTTTGCTGTCTTCAGCAACAGTCTGTCCTTTTATCATCGTCCTTGTGACAATGACATTTTCCAGATCAGAGACAAAGAGCAAGTCAGCGTCAAAACCCGGGGCAATTGCTCCCTTTGTATCTAGTCCGTAGCATTCGGCTGCATTGAGGCTTCCTAATTGATAAGCTATAAACGGATCAAGTCCGGCTTGAATCGCCATTTTCACCTGATGATTCACACTTCCCTCTGACAGCAAATCATCCACATGCTTATCATCTGTACAGAAAAAGAAACGGCGTGAGTTCTTTTCATTCACCGCCGGCAGCACATTGAGAGTATTTTTTGCGACTGAACCCTCACGCATCATGACATACATGCCCCTTCTGATACGATCAAGAGCTTCTTCCTTCGATGTTACTTCATGATCGTTTGAAACAAATGCGGTTCTATAAATGTTAATGAGGTCTGTTGATAAACCGGCTAAATGGCCGTCTATCCGTTTTCCTGCAACACGTGCATCAAGCAGTTTCTGAACCATATCTTCTTCAGCCTGCTGAACCGACACATAATCCATAACTTCAGCCAGCCCTAATACTTCTTCTTCTTCATAAAAAGGCTTGAGATTGGCAGCTTTGAGAATTGCGCCTGATCGCTCAAAACTTGCGGCAGGCACACTGGAAGGAAGCATGAAAAAAATGTTCAGCGGTGTATGCCGAGATTGTTCAAGCATAAACGCAATCCCTTTTTCCCCAGACACATTCGCGATCTCATGCGGGTCTGTAACAACGGTCGTCACGCCATGAGGCAATACTGCTTTAGCAAACTCTATCGGTGTAACCATTGATGACTCAATATGTACATGCCCATCAATAAAACCCGGGACAATCATTTGTCCCTCTGCATCAATGACATTTTCGCCTTCATAGTCGCCAAGGCCTACAATAACTCCGTCTGTAATCGCAATATCTTCATATATCCACTCTTGATTATATACGTCCATCATTTTTCCGTTCTTAATGACGATATCAGCTTTTTGTCTTCGGGCTGAAGCATTCAGCCTATTGACTAGCGCTTCTTTATTCAAATAGGCCCCTCCTCTTTTTTATTATATGGTACAATATGCTATCGGATCGCCTATGCTTAGTCAATAAAATGTTAAGAAATTGACGCTCGGTTCATTAAAGTTGTTATATTCTGATAATATTAAAACCGCCCTCTGTGGACGGTTTTTTTTACTGCTATTTTGTATGAAGAACTCTTTTTTCAAAACGGGAGATGTCTGTGACTGACCCAATAACAATAAGTATATCTTCTTGGTGGATGACTTCGGTTGCAAGCGGTGATACGATGACTTCCTTGCCCCTTTTAATGGCTACAATGTTAATACCGTATTTTGCACGTATATCTAAATCAAGAAGTGTATTTCCAGCCAGACGGCTGTTAGCTACGATTTCAACAAGACTATGCTCTTCAGACAGCTCCAAATAGTCAAGTACATTGTTGGACACGATATTATGTGCAATTCTTTTTGCCATATCGCGTTCCGGGTGTACAATGTGATCCGCACCGATTTTAGACAGCACTTTTTCGTGATAATCGTTCTGTGCTTTAACTGTAATCGTATGAACGCCGAGTTCTTTCAGAATGAGTGTTGTTAAAATACTCGCTTGAATATTTTCCCCGATGGCTACAATCACGTGGTCAAAATTTCGCAGGCCTAAATTTTTCAGGACAGATTCGTCTGTTGAATCACCGATAACGGCGTGAGATGCTATCTTGGCATACTCGTTGACTTTATCTTCATCGATATCCATTGCCATAACCTCGACGCCTTCTTCGCTTAATGCTTTGCAAATACTGCCGCCAAAACGGCCCAGCCCAATTACCGCAAATTCTTTTTTCATAGTGGTGCTCCTTTATATAACATCATATTGATCAAATTTTATCATAATCTTTTGTTACAGTGTTATCCTTTTGGCAGCGAATTCATATGCTGCTTAAGCTTTTCAGTAAATTCAGGCGACAAATACAGCTCCGCTCCGCGTTCAATTTCAATCTGATAGTGCTGAGGCGGAGCAATTTCCGCTTCTTTTTGGAGGACGAGAAAGGTTAAGCAGTCTGTATAGTGCCTTCCGCCTGCTTCAACGTCCACAAATGCCGGCCGATACGTAAGTGATTCAACGCCCTCTCTTTTATATAGATAGGAGAGAGCAGAATAAGGGATCCGATATAAAACGCCTTCTGTTATTCCTCCGTCTTCCAGCATATCCGCTCTTGAGCCGTCTTCCCTTTTTAACGTGAAGCGGGTCGTGTATCCTTTTAAAACAGCTCTTCCCACTGGATCTTGAAAATAGTGACTGACTCCCGCCTTTTGAAAGCGGGCATGATCCATGCATGATCCATAGGCAAAATAATAAACGGGATTTTTCGATTTGCTGATCATCTGATGTTCTTTCCAGTCGCCAATGCTTATTTTCGTAAAACCGGCACACTCGTCTTTGTTCATAAAATAAATAAGCGCATTTTTAATTCCGACATCGGTTTCTATAAACACCATTTGTTTATGATATCCTTGAAAAAATTGATCAAGCTTATGTATACACAATTCGTCTGCTTCATATACTTCGCCGTATATATAACCTTCACCATTTAAAACGGCTGCGGGCCCCTCTTTGGCAGCAAACATACTTCCTTTTGTTCTGGCCTGCTCATTGATACATGCCGATTGCGCCAGCAAATAATGGTTTTTTTCATGCTTTCTTAGTGTCCCGTATACAAACAGAAGCGAGTTCATATTATTTTTCTCCTCTCAGCTGTCTGATTTTAAAGGCAAAACCACTTGAAAGACGCTGCCTTTTCCAGCTTCGCTTTCGATTTTCAATTCCCCGTCATGTTCCTTCAAGATTCTCAAACAAATGGGAAGTCCCAATCCGGTACCCTTTTCTTTTGTGGAATAAAAAGGTTTGCCAATCTGCTTCAGTTTTTCCTGCGGCATACCGCTTCCTTCATCCTTTACGCTTATCACTGCATGAGAGGCGGTTTTTGCAGTTGAAATGGTTACGACACCGCCCTGTGGCATTGCCTCAATTCCGTTTTTAATGATATTGATAAAAACCTGCTTTAGCTGATTTTCGTCCCCGTTAATCATACAGCCATCTGTCTCTTTAAAATGTTTTTCTATGACGATATTGGACAGAATAGCATTGGTATCAAGCAATGTCGTGACTTGTTTCAAAATCTCATTAAGCTGGTGCGTTTTGAATGTAATCGCCTGTGGTTTTGCAAGCAGCAACAGCTCGCTGAGAACTAAATCGATTCTTTTAATCTCTGAAAAGATGATGTCAAAATAGTCTTTTCTGTCCGGATATTGTGTTTTCATAATCTGGAGGAAACCGCTGACAGATGTTAAAGGGTTTCTGACCTCATGAGCAATACCGGCGGCAAGTTCACTTGTGATTGATAGTTTCTGGGATTCCCTCGCCAGCCGTTCATTAATCTCAATGAGCTCATCTTCAGCCTCTTTCCGCTCAGTGATATCTGACATTGTACCCAGGCTGCCTGTAAATTGGTCATCCCGGTCATAGTAAAGTTTATAATGAACTTCTCCCCAAAAAATCGTGCCGTTCTTTGTCACGTATTTTGCCGTAAACATGCCAGAAGACGCCTTGTTTTGGATTTGTGTGTTAATGTGGTCCGCTACGTGCTTTTCTTTTATGAAGTAATCATTATACATCGTTCCCATACATTCACTGATTGAAAAGCCGGTTATTGATGCCCACGCTTGGTTTAAATATGTAATTTCGCCTTTTGCATTCGTTTGAAATACGATTTCCTGCAAATTATCCATGATACGGTTTTTTTCTTCAGAAAGCTGCTTATACTTCCATTCGTTATCCTTCATTTTCTTAACCAGCTGCTGTTTCTCATCAATATAATAAGCCAGCATCCAGACACTCACCAGCGTGACTGCAGTATACACAATATCAACAGGCCAATTAATCGGGTTTTTGCCTATAAAATAAAATAAATAATCCCAAAACATTATAAAAATCATTGCCAAAATGATGGAAATGATACGAGCTTGATATTTTCTCATATGACCACCTGCCGCTTGTGTTTCTCTACTTATTGTACCATTCTTCGACAAATAATTGAGTAAAATATGTAAAGTATCCCAAATCATTCATTACCAAATATTCTTGATGTCTTATCTTAGGCGGCGGTAATCAAAAATTGGCACGCAAAAAAGGCGGAGATGATATCGCTCCGCCTTTTTCAACATAATTTTATTCTTTTAAAGCGGCTTGAATTTCTTCGAGAAGCAGCTGTGCACCCTCAGGGCTTAGCGTAATTTTGCCGTTGCCGTAATCTTTATTTTCTGAAGTGATTTCTCCAGTCATTAAACAAACGCCATGAGGTTTGTACTTTTTCAAGATAATTTTATCTCCGTCAACAAAAAACTCAATGCTGTCTTTTATGGCAATATCCAGTGCCCGTCTTAACTCTATCGGCATAACAATGCGGCCTAATTCATCTACTTTTCTCACAACACCTATTGATTTCATAAAAACCCTTCTTCCTTTAAATGTTTCTTTTCTCATGTAATGTTTAAGGATGCACCTCAATATATCGTAGACGAATGAAACTCAAAAAAAGTTTCCCGCTTTCTATAAGAATCACAAGATATTTTTTCCATAAAACCGAAAAATGTATTACTTCTGTTACACAGCTCCTTGATTTTTTACAAAAACATTTCTTTACCGACACACACCCCCAAAAATCGCAGTATTTCTGAGAAACTTTAAATGTAGAATCATATTAAATTAGGATAGAGATTGGGTGAAAACATGTTTCAATCAACTGAAATTGGGATTGACTTAGGAACAGCTAATATACTTGTTTACAGCAAAAATAAAGGGATTATCCTAAATGAACCATCTGTTGTCGCAGTGGATACAACGACAAAAGCAGTGCTTGCAATCGGAGCTGACGCCAAAAACATGATCGGTAAAACACCGGGGAAAATTGTGGCTGTCAGACCGATGAAAGATGGCGTGATCGCAGACTATGATATGACAACTGATCTGCTAAAGCACATTATGAAAAAAGCCGCAAAAAGCATCGGCATGTCGTTCAGAAAACCGAACGTAGTCGTTTGCACACCGTCAGGATCAACAGCGGTAGAACGCCGTGCCATCAGTGATGCGGTGAAAAATTGCGGCGCGAAAAACGTTCATTTAATCGAAGAGCCAGTAGCAGCCGCCATCGGAGCAGATTTACCGGTTGACGAGCCGGTTGCCAATGTGGTCGTAGATATCGGCGGAGGGACGACAGAGGTCGCTATCATTTCCTTCGGCGGCGTTGTTTCCTGCCATTCTATTAGAATCGGCGGAGACCAGCTTGATGAGGATATCGTTTCTTTCGTCCGGAAAAAATACAATTTACTGATCGGCGAACGTACGGCTGAGCAGGTAAAAATGGAAATTGGCCATGCTCTGATTGAACATATACCTGAGGCAATGGAAATTCGGGGACGCGACCTCGTGACGGGCCTTCCAAAAACCATTATGCTTCAATCCAACGAAATTCAAGATGCAATGCGCGAATCTCTCCTGCATATTCTTGAAGCCATCAGAGCGACACTTGAGGACTGCCCGCCTGAATTAAGCGGAGATATTGTCGACCGCGGCGTTATTTTAACAGGAGGCGGCGCGCTTCTTAATGGAATTAAAGAATGGCTTACAGAAGAGATTGTCGTGCCTGTACACGTGGCGCAAAACCCGCTTGAATCTGTAGCAATCGGCACAGGCCGTTCTTTAGAAGTGATTGATAAGCTGCAAAAGGCAATTAAATAGTCTGCCCTTGCATAAATCTTACACGCGGCAAATTTCTTGCTTCTTTTTTCCTCACTTCCTTCATATTGTGGGAAATGGAGAAACGTTAAGGAGGAAACCGATGCTAAGAGATTTAGGAAGAAGAGTAGCGATCGCAGCCATTTTAAGCGGAATTATTCTTGGGGGCATGAGCATTTCTTTGGCAAATATGCCCCATTCGCCTGCAGGCGGCACTGTAAAACTGAATCATCCATAGTATTGAAAAACCCAAGACATGTCGTTTTGGGTTTTTCACTTTGGCCTCCTTCTTTCCTTTATAGGATCATATTTGATATGATGAGAAAAAAGCTTGAGGAGGAATGGTTTATGGATTCATTTTCACAGAAGTTAAATACATATGCACAACTGGCAGTAGAAGTCGGTGTAAATGTTCAAAAAGGCCAGCATGTAGTCGTAAATGCTTCAACAGACGTCCGGGATTTTGTCCGCTTAATTGTAAAACACGCATATGAAAAGGGTGCAAAAAACGTCACAGTGAATTGGCAGGATGACGAAGTCGCCAAATTAAAATACGAGCTTGCGCCGTTTGAGGCATTTGAAGAATATCCTGAATGGGAAGCAAAAGGCAGAGAAGAGCTTGCCAAAAATGGAGCTGCTTTCATTTCTGTTGTGTCGTCAAATCCAGACTTGCTAAAGGGTATAGATTCTAAACGGATTGCGGCATTCCAAAAAGCTGCAGGAAAAGCATTACATACATACAGACAATATATTCAATCAAACAAAGTCAGTTGGACTCTCGTAGGTGCGGCATCAGAGGGCTGGGCTCAGAAGGTGTTTCCTGGCAAATCAAAGGAGGAAGCCATTCACCTTCTGTGGGAAGAAATTTTTAAAGCGACGCGCGTAAACGAAGACAATCCAGTTAAGGCGTGGATCAAGCATGACCAAAATCTTCATGAAAAAGTTGATCATTTGAACGAGAGACATTACGCTGCCTTACATTATCAAGCAGAAGGAACTGATTTAACAATTAAGCTGCCTAGAAAGCATGTTTGGGCAGGTGCAGGAAGCGTGAATGAAAGCGGCCATGAATTTATGGCTAATATGCCGACAGAAGAAGTATTCACGCTGCCTCAAAAAGACGGGGTTGACGGAGTAGTATCAAGCACAAAACCATTAAGCTACGGCGGAAATATTATTGAAAATTTCACTCTCACGTTTAAAAATGGCCGTATAATCGACATTAAAGCTGAAAAAGGTGAAGACATTTTAAAAGAACTGGTGGAAGCAGATGAAGGTTCTCACTATTTAGGTGAAGTGGCACTTGTTCCTTACAATTCGCCTATATCACAATCAAACATTCTTTTCTATAACACGTTGTTTGATGAAAACGCGTCAAATCATTTGGCGATCGGAAGCGCCTATGCCTTTAATATTGAAGGCGGAAAGCAGATGTCTCGTGAAGAGCTTGTCAAAGAAGGCTTAAATGAAAGCATTACACACGTAGACTTTATGATCGGTTCAAAGGATATGAATATTGACGGAATTACGGATGATGGAAAAAGAGAACCTATTTTCCGAAACGGAAATTGGGCTTTTTAAATAAATAAAAGGAGGCTTTTCGCCTCCTTTTTTTATTTTTCTGCTTCATACATTTGCAGATTAGCATAAACGGTTTCTAATACGGGTGCCGCGAGAGATAAACGTTTTGCTTTTTCAAGCAAAAATCCATGCAGGTGGTCACCTTCAGTCGTTTGGCCGTTTTCCATATCCCGAAGCATGGAGGACTTCATATGATAAGACATGCTTGTCATCGTACGAAAGCTCTCTTCCTCAAGATCCGGATCAGCCGGAACGCCTTCTTTTCGTAAAACAGCGCCAATTTCCCCAATAAGAGTTTGGGCCGTGTGACGTCCGCCTTCTGTGTCGAGAATCGGGCCAAGCGGTCGTTGAAATAACGTTGTAATCCCCGCTTGCGCTGCAATAAAGAGATACTTTTTCCAAATGTCCTTCTCGATATGCCCGCTAATGATGACTTCAGCCTTCACGCTTGAAAATGCCTCTTCAAGCGCTTTTATTCGATCCGTACGCTCTCCGTTCCATTCTCCAAATACAAAACGATGCGATGCACTCGTATGATGAATTTCTCCTCTGTTGTCTAAAGCACTTTCTATAAAACACAGGCCGCCCAGCACCTGTTCTTTTGAAAATGCCGCGAACAGCTGCTCATAGTGGCGGTACCCGTTTAAGAAAGGGATAATGACAGATTCCTGATGGATAAACGGCTTGACATCGTTTATCACCTGATCAAGCGAGTATGCTTTAGAAGCAATGATAACGACATCAAATTGCCCGGTTTCTCCGGCACTGATTAATACGGGCTGAAACGATGCATCCCCTTTTTCACTGTGGATGACAAGCCCGGTTTCTTTAAGCTGCTGAGCTCGTTTTTGGCGCACGAGAAATGTCACATCATTTCCTTTCTCTGCAAGCCGTCCGCCAATATACCCACCTACTCCGCCTGCTCCGACGACTAAAAATTTCATGTTGTGGTCCCCTTTCATAATGATGTATCAAAAAAAGCAGAGAAATCTCTGCTTTTTTATTCCGCGTATAGTTCAGCCAATTTTTTCTGCACATCAGTATTTTCAAGGAACTCGTCATAGCTCATTTGCTTATCAACGATGCCATTAGGTGTAATTTCTATAATTCTGTTGGCAATGGTCTGCACAAACTGATGGTCATGCGAAGTAAACAGCATAGCGCCTTTAAAGCTGATTAAGCCGTTATTGAGCGCTGTAATGGATTCTAAGTCTAAATGGTTAGTCGGCTCATCCAAAATTAAAATATTGGCTCCAGAAAGCATCGCTTTTGACAGCATACAGCGGACCTTTTCTCCCCCGGAAAGTACATTTGCTTTTTTGTGGACTTCTTCTCCGGAGAACAGCATGCGTCCTAAGAACCCGCGTAAAAAGCTCTCACTTTGGTCGTGCGGAGAATATTGGCGAAGCCAGTCTACAAGATTCAGATCACTGCCTTCGAAATATTCACTGTTGTCTTTTGGAAAATACGCTTGTGATGTGGTAACACCCCATTTAAACGTTCCGCTGTCAGCTTCCATTTCCCCGGAAATGATTTTAAACAGTGTAGTAACAGCAAGTTCGTTCCGGCCAGTGAAAGCAATTTTATCTTCTCGGTTCATAATGAAGCTGACATTGTCAAGCACCTTTACGCCATCGATCGTTTTTGTTAATCCTTCCACCTGAAGAACATCATTTCCGATTTCCCGTTCCGGCGTGAAGTTAACGTAAGGATAGCGGCGGGAAGACGGTTTAATATCATCCAGCGTGATTTTTTCGAGAAGTTTCTTCCTTGATGTGGCCTGCTTAGATTTAGACGCATTGGCGCTGAATCTAGCCACAAACTCTTGAAGCTGTTTAATCTGCTCTTCTTTTTTCTTGTTCGCTTCTTGAGAAAGCTTTAACGCCAACTGGCTTGACTCATACCAGAAATCATAGTTTCCGACATAGATTTGAATTTTATTAAAATCAAGGTCGGCAATGTGCGTACACACTTTATTTAAGAAGTGACGGTCATGGGATACGACAATAACTGTATTTTCAAAGTTAATCAGAAACTCTTCAAGCCACTGGATTGCCTGAAGGTCCAAGTGGTTCGTCGGCTCATCAAGCAGCAGAACATCCGGCTTGCCGAATAATGCCTGTGCCAAGAGAACTTTTACCTTCTCCGAACCGCCAAGGTCTTCCATCTTCTTTGTGTGCAGGTCTTCTGAGATACCAAGACCTTTTAAAAGGATCGCCGCTTCACTTTCCGCTTCCCATCCGTTCAGTTCCGCAAATTCACCTTCTAGCTCGGCAGCGCGAATCCCATCCTCATCTGAGAAATCAGGCTTCATGTAAATAGCGTCTTTCTCCTGCATAACTTCATAGAGGCGCTTGTGACCCATGATGACCACTTTCAGCACTTCATACTCTTCGTACTCAAAATGGTTCTGCTTCAAGACGGCAAGACGTTCGCCAGGACTCATATGCACGTCGCCTGTCTGAGGCTCGATTTCGCCTGAAAGCACCTTTAGAAACGTTGATTTACCGGCACCATTTGCACCAATTAACCCATAGCAGTTGCCTGGGGTAAATTTAATATTAACATCTTCAAATAACTTGCGATCCGCAAACCGCAAGCTTACATTATTTACAGCAATCATTTATTATCCTCCATCATGTCTATCATCAATAAAAGTATACCATGAATACAGGGCAAGAGAAATGATTCCCTGATAAAACAGAGAGAAAACACTTATACACCCAATCCTGCCAGCTGTGTTACAATTAAAGAGAGAGAATGCATCCGCCTGGAAAATTACACACTCTCATGGAGGAACACGTTGAGGCTTTTAACACTTACTGAATATTGCTTATTGATCTTTTTTACGGGCTTTTACCTTGCCGTAACAGGCTTTACCGCCAAGGATATCGGCTTATACATAGGCATAGCCCTTATTTACATATTTTCGCACATTTTTTCTAAACGACTTTTAGAAAAGCGCGGAAAAGAGAACAAACAGGTTCACCTTTTCTTCAGTGTGCTGGCCATTATCGGTTCAGTGTTCATCACAGTTTTATGCATTGCATTGGTCGCTTCTTTTTCAAAATAAAAACGCCTGCTGTCCAAAGGCCAGCAAGGCGTTTTTATTTTGTTTGACGCATTTCGTTAAACGGGAAAAAGACAAACTTCGATGTGCCGACAATTCGATCTTCCGCAATCAGTCCCAATCCGTTTCGGCTGTCCATAGAATTCAACCGGTTATCTCCCATGACAAAATATTTGCCTTTCGGAACCTTAACCGGCCCAAAATCGCCTGTCAGACTGACACCGAGTTTTTCTGCTTCCTTCTTGTTTTTAGACAAGTAAGGCTCGGCTACTTTTTTGCCGTTTATATAAAGCGTGTCATCCTTCATTTGAACGGTTTCTCCAGGCTTTCCAATCAATCTTTTTACATAATGGATTTTAGAAGTCTCACCGTTGATAATAACGATATCTCCGCGCTTCAGTTCGCCGATATAGTTGACTGTTTTATTTACAAACAGCCTTTCTCCGTCATGTAATGTGGGATACATAGATGAACCTTCAACTAAATACGGTTCAAACAAAAAGTGACGGATCAGGAGAGCCAGCAGAACAGCGATGACAATCGCTTTACCCCATTCCAGGTACGTATTGGTTTTTTTCTTCACCGTTTTCTCAGTATTCGTATTTTTTTCCTCGGTCAAAGTGTTTCCTCCTAGACGATTGCTATATCAGTTGATTCTCTTCTTTTACTTTATCATAAAAAAGAATAAATTACATAACTTAACCCGCTCCCTGCCTGTCGGATAAGAAAAAGCGTCCTTTTCGAATCAAGGACGCTTTTTTTCTTATTTCTCTGTAACAGGTTTTTTGACAATACCGAGGATAATTGCCATCACGACAGCACCGATTACGATACTTAATAGGTAAAGCATCGGATGGTTTGTAATGAAAGCTACGAATACTCCTCCATGAGGCGCCGGAAGCGTTACACGGAAGAATTCAGTCAATCCGCCGGCAACAGCTGCACCGATTACAGCAGCTGGAATGACGCGAAGCGGATCAGCCGCAGCAAACGGGATCGCTCCCTCTGTTACGAAAGCAGCACCCATGAAGTAGCATGTAATACCAGCTTCACGGTCACGCTGAGTGAATTTGTTTCGGAAAATGGTTGTAGCAAGTGCGATACCAAGCGGAGGAACCATACCGCCGGCCATGATTGCCGCATGAGGCGCATAGTTGCCTGCATCGATCATCGCGATACCGAACGTAAAGGCTGCTTTATTAAGCGGACCGCCCATATCGATCGCCATCATACCGCCCAAGATAATCCCCATCAATACTAGGTTTCCAGTACCAAGGCTTTCAAGCCAGTTTGTTAAGAAATTCATAAATGCTGCTACAGGTGTATTGATGACAAATTGCATTAATACGCCAGTGATAAAAATACCGAACAGCGGATAAATCAGTACAGGTTTTAATCCATCAAGTGACTGAGGGATAAAGGTAAATGCTTTTTTCAGTAAAATCACGACATAACCGGCAAGGAATCCGGCAATTAAACCGCCTAAGAATCCAGCATTCGCTTGAGTCGCCATGAATCCGCCGACCATACCAGGCGCAAAACCAGGACGGTCTGCAATACTCATTGCGATAAATCCAGCAAGAACAGCCACAATTAATCCTAATGCGTTGTCACCGCCGATAAACTTAAGAGCTGCGGCAAACGCGTTGTAAGTAGGATCTTTCGGATCAGCAGAATGAATTCCCCAGAAGAATGAAATCGCAACGAGGATACCGCCGCCGACTACGAACGGAAGCATGTTGCTGACACCGCTCATCAAATGCTTATAAAACGCGTTTCCGATTCCGCTTCCAGACTTGCCTCTCGCTTCATCTTCATCGTTTGAAGCTGAAGAACCGCCGCTGCCTTGATAAATCGGGGCATCTTGGTTCATCGCTTTTTCGATCAGTTCCTGAGGGCGTCTGATACCTGCCGTTACAGGAACTTGAAGTACGCGCTTACCTTTAAAGCGTTCCATTTCAACCTGCTTGTCCGCTGCGACAATGATTGCAGGTGCATCTTCAATTTCTTGGGCAGTCAGCTTGTGCTTAATGCCGCTTGAACCATTTGTTTCGACCTTAATGTCCACGCCAAGCTCTTTCGCTTTCTCTTTAAGGGCATCCGCAGCCATGAATGTATGGGCAATACCTGTCGGGCATGCAGTAACCGCTAAAATCTTTCCTTTTCCGGCAGGTGCTGGTGCCGCTTCTTCTTCCTCTTCCTCTTCGTCATCATCTTTATCGTGCTGATTAATAATGTCGATGATGGCATCTTCTGACTCAGCTTCAAGGAGCTGCTTGCGGATTTCTTCACGCATTAACAGCGTGGAAAGTCTTGACAATGCTTCAAGGTGAGTATTGTTTGCGCCTTCAGTCGCCGCAATCATGAAGACTAAGTGAGCCGGCTGGCCGTCTAATGATTCATAATCGACACCGTCTTTAGAACGTCCGAACGCGATCGCCGGGTTGATAACGCTAGCCGTTTTCGCATGAGGGATAGCGATTCCTTCACCAATACCCGTTGAGCTTTGGCTTTCGCGGTTTAAAATGGCTTCTTTATAGGCTTGTCGGTCATTTAACTTACCAGCCTTATCAAGAACAGTGACCATTTCGTCAATCACATTTTCTTTTTCTTTGCTCTCAATATTAAGCTTTATCGTATGCTTTGTTAAAAGCTCAGTTATTTTCACTTGTGTTTCCTCCTCTATAGACGTGTGACCTTAACTTCAGGAAGAAGCTGCTGGACAAATTCTTCTGTTCCAAGTTCTTCAGAGAACGCGGTAGCACTACCTGAAGTAACCCCTAAGCGGAATGCTTCTTCAAGCGGCAGCTGTTTGGAAATTCCGGCAAGGAAGCCTGCTACAACGGAATCTCCTGCTCCGACTGAGTTTACCAATTTCCCCTTTGGCACGTTAGCAAAATAAACTTGTTCGTTCGCAAACAAAAGCGCTCCGTCTCCTGCCATTGAAACGATTACATGTTCAGCGCCCTGTTCTACCAGCTTTTTCCCATAAGGAACAGCTTCCTCAACAGAGGTAATGGTCGTGCCGAACATTTCTCCAAGCTCATGATGGTTTGGCTTCATCAAAAACGGTTTCATTTCTGTCGCTTTCAAAAGAGCCTCTCCTGAGATATCCAGAACAACTCGTGCGTTCTGCTGTTTGCAGGCCTCTGCGATTTTTTCATACGTATCGTGAGGAAGTGAAGATGGAATACTTCCTGCAAGAACAACGATGTCTCCCTCTTCTAAAGATTGGAACTGCTCTAAAAAGGCTTTGAAATCTTCATCCGAAATTGTCGGTCCCTGCCCGTTAATTTCAGTTTCCTCACCCGTTTTCAGCTTTACATTGATACGGGTATCCCCTTTTACTTCAGAAAAAGCTGTTTCCAAATTTTCTTCCCGCAAAAATGTTTTGATATATTCTCCGGTAAATCCGCCGACGAATCCGAGCGCTTTAGACGGTACATGATGTCTTTTCAGCAGTCTCGATACGTTGATGCCTTTGCCCCCTGGATACTTGGTATCATATGCAGAACGATTCAGGCCTCCTACAGTAAAATCTTCAACGTGAACAATATAATCGACAGATGGATTAAGTGTTACAGTGTAAATCATGGTTTCACTACCTTTACGACAGTTTTTTCTTGGTAATTATCGAATGTAAGCTCTTCAGCGTCAGTCGTAATGATTGTTGCGTCGCCTATTCCGGCAAATGCCGAAAATGAAATTTCTCCGAACTTCGAAGGGTCTGCTAAGACGTAAGCGTGTTTTGCCTGTTTGATCGCTTTCTGTTTTAAAAGGGCCTCATCAGGGTCCGGCGTTGTGAATCCAGCCTCTGTATGCACACCGTTTGTCCCCAGAAAGCTCTTGTCGAATCTGTACTGGTCCATGGCAATCAGTGAAGCGCCTCCAATAACCGCGCCCGTTCTGTGCTTTACGTATCCTCCAAGCAGATAAAAAGAAATTTCTTTCCTTATTAATGCATCGATATGCATCACCCCGTTTGTGACAACGACAATATCTTTGGTTTTATCCATAAAATCAATCATGTGCAAAGTCGTCGTGCCTGCATCAAGGTAAATGCAATCCCCTTCTTCTAAAAGAGAAGCAGCTTTTTCAGCAATCTTCAATTTGTCGTGAAGGTTTTTGGATGATTTTTCAAGCATATCAGGTTCAAGTCTGATATCGGAAAGCTTGGCCGCTCCCCCATGAACACGCTTTAAAAAACCGCGTTCTTCAAGTGTCGATAAATCTCTTCTGATTGTTGATTCAGAAGCATTTGTCAGATTTATGAGCTCTTGAATCTTTACCACATCATGCTTTTCTATTTGATCAATAATCAATTGATGCCGTTCAGGAGTTAGCATGCTTCACCTCCTAATGAAAACGTATTCATTTTGAATACAATTTCATTGTAAACGCTATTTTCAGTTTAGGCAACTAAAATCATTCAAATTCATTCAATAACTATCAAAATCTTTCACGTTTATCCATATTAACGTATGTCTATAGGGTTTGTAAACTGTAAATTCGACAAAAATAAGGACAATTGTACGACATTTTCTTCTTATTTTAATGAAAAAAGTCTTTTATATTCATAGTAGAAATCACTACACATAAAAAAACCTCATGCATGTTGCATGAGGCTACTCATAACGCAGCGCTTCAATCGGATCAAGCTTTGCGGCTTTATTTGCAGGAAGCATGCCGAAAATAACACCAATGAGCATACTGAACAGCACGCCCCCGCATACAACCTCCCAGGATATGAGTGACGGCCAGCCCGCAATGGCTGAAACAAGCGCGGCCCCTCCGTACCCAATACCAATCCCGATCAGGCCGCCAATCAGCGTCAATACGACTGACTCAATTAAAAACTGAGTCAGGATCTGTCCCCTTGTCGCACCGAGTGATTTTCTGATTCCGATTTCCCGCGTCCGTTCTGTGACTGATACAAGCATAATATTCATGACACCGATTCCGCCAACCAATAGAGAGATGCCCGCAATTGAACCGATAATCGTCGTCATTATTGCCGTTACTTTGCCAATCCCGGCCGCAATCTCTTCCATGTTCATCACTTGATACGAATCCTCTGTGCCATGATTGTCATTTACCAGCTGTGTCGCTTCTTTCCCAGCCGATTTTATATCGTCTGCTGATTCAACCTGCAATGATACGTTACTGAAATCACTTGTACCAAAAGAGGATTTCATCATATTAAATGGTACATACATTTCACTTAAATCGAAAGAAAGCAAGCCTGTTTCTTTTTTCAGCACGCCGATAATTTCAACGGGCTGTCCGTTTATCCAGACAACTTCACCTAAAGGGGAGTTTTTATCGAACAGCTCTTCAGCCATCTTTTGAGAGATGATTCCGACTCTATTCCCCGCGAGAAAGTCATTGTCTGTAAAGGTTCTGCCGCTTTCGATTTTCAAAGAATTGACATTCATGTATCCATCATTTATTCCGTTAACCGTAGCATCGGTTTCCTCTTCATGATAACGCGCTGTCATACTTTCAGAAGTCGAGGCAACGACTTGTTTAATGCCTTCTATCCCTTTTAAATCTTTAATATCGTTTTCTGTAAACGTAGATTCAGCTGCAGCGTTCGGATTGCTTGCAAGCTCTTCGTCGCTTGGCATATAGTATAGCTCCACTGTATTTCCCGGTCCGCTGATCGACTGCTTCAGCATTTGCTCACCGCCCTGCCCTACCGCAACGACAACGATGACAGAGCCTACACCAATGATAATGCCGAGCATTGTTAAGATCGAACGCATTTTATGGGCAAGGACAGAGCTTAGAGCCATTCTGATGTTTTCTAACAGGCTCATTCCCCCACACTCCTTTGGCCTGAGCTGGCAGGAACAATATTGCCGTCACGCACCATAACAATCCGGTTCGTGCAATCTGCAACTTCGGGCTCGTGTGTAACAAGAACGATTGTCGTTCCTTCGGCATTTAAAGCTGTAAACTGATCCATAATCGCTACGCTTGTTTTCGTATCCAGCGCGCCGGTCGGTTCATCAGCTAAAATTAATTTGGGCTCATTCACGATCGCCCTCGCAATCGCCACCCGCTGCTTCTGCCCGCCCGACAGCTCATTGGGCATGTGGAGCATTCGATCGGCTAACCCGACCTTTTCCAATGCTCTCTCAGCCCTTTCTTGACGTTCTTTTTTGCCTATCCCGGAATAAATCATCGGCAGCTCAACATTTTTTTTTGCGTTCAGCCGCGGAAGAAGCTGAAATTGCTGAAATACAAATCCGATTGACCGGTTACGGACTGCCGCCAGTTCTTTATCTTTATATGAAGAAACGTCCTCGCCGTCCAATTTATACGTACCGGAAGTCGGTCGGTCAAGACAGCCGATAATATTCATGATCGTCGATTTCCCTGATCCTGACGGTCCCATAATCGAGACATATTCCCCTTGATGAATGTCCAAATGAATAGAATGGAGAACATCAAATGTTTCCCTGCCGATCTGGTAGCTTTTTCGCACATTAGAAAGCTGAATCATTTAAGATTTCACTTCCATTCCGTCAGTCACCTGATCAGATGGATTCAAAATGACTTGATCATCTTGGGAAAGCCCCTCTTTAATTTCTGTCAGATCATCTGTCACTTCGCCGATTTTGACATCAACTCGCTTTGCTTTTCCGTCTTTTGCTGTATACACATAATATTGGTCATCTTCTTTTTTGACTGCCTTTGAAGGAAGCGTATTTGCTTTTCGCTTATCGGTTTCAATATTCATGATAAATTTAAAGCCTGGCTTTCCTTCAGGAAGCTTTCCTTTTATTTTCACTTGAAGCGGGTATTGGACCGCCTGTTCTGTTCCTTGTGCCGCAGCGCTTTCCTGCTGATCAGGAACAAGTCCGACTGCGGAAACCGTGCCTTTCCATGATTTATCCTGGATAACATCTGAAGTGAGTGTGACCTTCTGGCCTTTTTTAACTTTCAGTGTATCGTATTCAGACAATTTCCCTGAGACGACGAGGTCTTTGGGGTTGCCAATATGTATGACAGGCTCTTGAATATCTGACTTTTTGGATGCCGCTTCTTGGTTGACAGAAATAACGGTGCCTTCAATTTCACTTTTCACTTCTAAATCTGACACCCGGCTGGCAAGTGACTGCCGCTGAAGCTCGGTTTGTTTTAATTCGATCTCAGCTGTTTTTTTCTGCATTTGAAGCTCTGTCCGTTCAGATTCGATTTGTTTTTCTGCTTCTTTCTTCCCAACCTGTTTCGCCAGATCTTTTTCTTTATTGTCTAACGCTTTTATCTTTTCTTGAGTTTGTTCAATTTGAAGCTGGTTCGATTCAGCGGTCAACTGGTTCTGTTCTTTTTCCAGACTCAGCTGCTCATTTGTATAGGTGACTAAAGTCGTGCCCTTTTTAACTTTGTCGCCTTCCTTCACTTTAATGTCTTCTAATGTCCCCTTATCAGCTTCATAAAAGACATACTGTTCATTTGAAAATTTAAGTGTGCCGGGAACCATAACCTTTGATGAGATTTCTTTTTCTTCAAGGCTTCCCGTCTGTATCTTCTTGCCGGCGCTGCCGCTTGTTGGAGCGGCAGACCGGTATACATTTATTCCAATAAAAAGAGCGACTATAACGGCGATGCCAATTCCGATCCAGACTTTTTTCATGAACTTATGCACCCGCCACAGAATTAATTAAACCTGAAAAGAGCGAAAATACAACTAAAATTCCGAATAGAATGATTGCTGAAATCCATCCGGCTTTTTTGGAGATGCCTCCCGTTTTGTGAAGTCCGATTGCTAATAATACAAAGCTCCAGATGCTGAAAATTTCAAAGGTATTTAACACGCTGGCAAGAGCCCCGTCAGATTGGGTAATCCCTGCCAGTGACGTCGTGCTGTAAAGAGGATTCACGTCAGTCGTAAAAGCAACGATTCCGTTCACCAATAATCCGAGACTGCTAATTAAAGAGACAAACAAACCGAGAGAAAGCATTTTTTTGTATGTCGTAACACCGCCTGATGCTTTTACACAGAGCCAATAAATAAGAGGGGCAATAAATAATGCTGCGATACCTCCGATAATTGCGCCTGCCATTCCGCCAAATTTGGTTATTGTTGCGACAGCCTCCATTTGTTCAGCTGATAGCCCTTGCGTATCCTGGCTTTTCAAAAGCTCACTATAATCCGTACCGAGTGATTGCAGCACAGCACCGACGATGATAATTGCTGCGACAATCAAAAGCGGTCCCCATACAGCCGGCCTTTCTCTTATTCTTTCAAATTGAACAGATGGACTTGTGATCACTCCAAAAAGTGAAGGCTTTTCAGCCGACGTTCCGCTGTTTTTTTCTACATTCGTTTCCATTTCAAAACCTCCTTGAGAATATCTATCCAATAGTACGGGAAGGATATCAAAAAGTTTCATGTTTTTCTAATGAATTTCCAAAAGCCTTCAATTTATACTGAAGGCTTTTCATATTATTCTATCGCTGTTCTGTATTGCGCTTTCACAAGCCCGGCATACACGCCTTCTTTAGCGAGCAGCTGCTCATGGTTTCCTTCTTCTATTTTCTTGCCGTGATCAAGAACAATGATGCGGTCGGCATCGCGGATCGTAGACAATCTGTGGGCAATCATCACTGCCGTGCGCCCTTTCAGTAGCGTTTTTAGGGCCTGCTGAATTTTCACTTCCGTCTCTGTATCAATGCTTGCCGTTGCTTCGTCAAGGATGATAATAGCCGGATCGGCGAGCAATGCTCTTGCAAAGGAAATGAGTTGACGCTGACCAGCAGACAGTACGCTGCCCCTTTCCTCCACCTCTGTTGCGTATCCTTCTGCTAAATCGGAAATAAACTCATCCGCTCCGACCGCTTGGGATGCTTTCATCACCTCTTCATCCGAAGCATTCGGCCTTCCAAAACGGATATTTTCCATGATGGTCCCGGAAAAAATAAATGTATCTTGCAGGACAATGTTGATTTGAGAGCGCAGACTGGCAATAGAGAGATCCTTAATCGGTATACCGTCTATTTTAATGGTGCCTCCGGTCGCATCATAAAAACGGCTGATTAAATTGGCAATCGTCGTCTTTCCGCTCCCTGTATGCCCGACAAGCGCAAGCGTCGAGCCAGCAGGAATAGAAAAGGAAACGGCATGAAGGGCTTTTCGTTTTTCATCATACGAAAATTCAACCTCTTCAAAGCTGATCTGCCCATTTATCTTTTCATTATGAATGGCATTCGGCTTCTCCTTGACATTTGGCTGTTCGTCCAGAAACTCAAAAATCCGTTCTGATGATGCCATTCCCATTAACAGTTGATTATAGACCTGGCCCAGTCTCGAAATAGGTTCCCAAAACATCCCCAGGTAGAAAGCGAAAGAAACGAAGACGCCAATCGTAATGGTTTCATTCATAATGAGTGTGGCGCCATACCAAATCAAGACTGCCGTCCCAATCGCATTCGTCATTTCCACCAGCGGACGGAACATGGCATTTTTTTTAGTTGCTTCCCGCCATGATTGGTAGTTCTCCTGATTGACACCGTCAAAATACGCCATGTTTTCTTCTTCCTGCGTAAATGCCTGTGTGACCCGAATGCCTTGAATGCTTTCGTTTAGATGAGAGTTGAGCTTTGATTGCTTGAGCCGTACCGTTTGCCAAGATCGGCGTATTTTTTTTCTGAGACTTGTTGAAATAAAAAACATAATCGGCAATGTCACCATGATGGCTATAGTCAGCTCAGGGCTCAGCGTAAACAAAATAATAATCACGCCGGCCAGGAGAAGCAAGTCGGTCAATAAATTGATGACTCCGCTTGTAAATAGCTCCTGAAGAGAGTTAATATCATTCATGATCCTGACTAAGATCGATCCCGCCGACCGCTGATCAAAAAATCGGTGGGATAAGCGCTGCACATGTGTAAATAAATGCTGCCGCAAATCGAAAATGACATGCTGGCCAAGCTGATTCATCCACCTGATTCTTAACACATTGGCGGCGTAATTAAGGACATATAAACCGCTAATGACTAAAATGAGCTGAATCAGCAGCTCCGGGTTTCTCGCCGTAATCGCCTGATCAAGAACATAAACACCGATCAGAATGGGGATCACAAGCTTCACAGCAGTACCAATCAATACGGTGAGAAAAGAAAGCGGCAAAATGGTTTTTCGATATGGTTTGACATAGCTCAGCAGCCGCCACATTTGAGCCCAGTTAAACGGCTTTTCAATGATTTCATCTGAAGAGTAATAGAAACGCTCTAAAATCCCCTGTTTTTTCGCTTGTTTCATTTGGCCCCTCCCTATCCGACCTCATGCGGCTCATTCATCATTTTGACATCACGGTATTGCAAATCGTAAATCTTTTTATAGTAGCCTTCTTTTTCAAGAAGCTCATGATGTGTTCCCCTTTCACAAATGCGTCCTTTATTAAAAACGAGAATTTCATCGGCGTGTTTCAGTGAAGAAATGCGGTGAGCAACGATAAAGGTTGTGCGGTTTTTCATGACTTCTTTTAAGGCAAGCTGTATGCTGTGCTCCGTTTGCATATCTACTGCACTTGTGGCATCATCCAATATTAAAACGCTCGGGTTCAAACAGATGGCTCTCGCAATGGCAATACGCTGTTTCTGTCCGCCGGAAAGCCCCATTCCCCTCTCTCCCAGCATGGTGTCATACCCATCAGGAAGCTCCATGATAAAGTTATGGGCCTGCGCCCTTTTTGCTGCTTCGATGATATCTTCCATTGAAGCACCCGGCCGCCCATACGAAATATTTGATCGGATCGTGGATGAAAACAGGAAGGATTCTTGAAGTACGACTCCGATATTGGAGCGAAGCGTTTTTAATGAATAATTTGTGATGGGTTTGTGATCAATGGTAATCGTTCCGCTAACAGGGCTGTAAAATCTGGTCAGAAGCTGTGTCACTGAACTTTTTCCCGAACCCGTCGGGCCCAACAGTCCGATTACCTTCCCGCTGTTTGCCTCAAAGCTTACATTGCACAGCGCGCTTGTTTGTTCTTTTCCGTATGCAAGAGAAACATTTTTGAAATGGACATCTCCAGTTAATTTTTGTTTACATAAAGCAAGAGGATGATCTGTAATGTCTTCTTCTTTTTCCAGAATGTCGAGCAGGCGTTCACCTGATGCTTTTGCTTGAGAGAACATATTAATGACAAAGCCTAAGTTCATAATCGGCCACATCATATAATTGACAAGGCTGAAGAAAGCAACAAGTTCACCGGGATTGAGCTGATTTTGCATAACCAAGTATCCGCCGTATGAGAGGAGAGCTACAATACAAATGTTACCGATGAACTCCATTAAAGGGAAATACGCAGACCAGATGGATGATGTTCGTAAATATTGGGCTCTGTATTCCGCATTGGCTTTATTGAAAATACTGACTTGGAAGTCTTCTCTGGAAAGAGATTTAACCGTATTGATGCCACTGATATTTTCCTGCACTTTTGTATTGAGCTTTGCAAACGATTTGCGGATGCCTCTGAAGGCAGGATGGACTCTTTTATCAAACCGATATACCACAACAGCGAGAAATGGCAGAACTGCTATTGTCACGAGCGTGAGGGGAACAGAATAGTAAAACATAACCGTAAAGCTGATGGCGACCAGCAGGCCGAAGCGAATGAGCTCAGCGAGGCCGTATGATAAGAAAAAACGAAGCCCTTCAACATCAGCTGTCAGCCTGGACATCAAATCTCCTGTTTTCGCGTTATCATAATAAGAAAAAGAAAGCCGCTGCAGTTTTTCATACAGGCTATTTCTCAGTCGATAAACGGATTTGATTCCAAACATATCACCTAAATATTGGTGAAAAAAGGTAGCGGTTCCTTTCAAGGCCATTACCGCAATAAATCCCAAGCTGACCCATGCTGCAAGCTGATACTGCCTTCCCAGTACGATCTCATCAATCGTAATTTGCAGGATAATCGGATAAACGACAGTAACCGCAGTCATTAAAAGCATGGCTAGAAGCGACCACAAAAACACTTTTCGGTACGGCCAATAATACATTTTTAATCTTTTAAATGTCTCCATATCCAGCACCTTTCCAACATTTATCATCTTTACTATATCGATACCCGAAATAAAGTTCTATCATTTTTCAAAAATTCAGTCTAATTATGGAGTGAGTCTCTTACTTTATAGGGAGTAATATATGTAGAATAAACGCTTACAGAAAATCATTGTATGCTAGGGATACTTGGGGATATGCCAATGACATACAGAAAAACCGGATGGCTGAAATGCCGTCCGGTTTTCATCCCCCGCTGACCGGCGGTATGATGGCCACCGTGTCACCTGAAGATACAGAGGTATTTTCTTTTACATAGCTTTCGTTAACGGCAATCATAGCCGTATCAAGGGATTCAAGACCATATTGTTCTTTTAGGCTCGCTTTTATTTCATCTATGGTTGCTTGTTCCATATCTATTTCTAGTGCTTGTGTACCGGCCTGTTCAGCAAGCCCTGCAAATAAAAGTATTTTAATCATGCTGCTCTCCCTCGCTTAGGTCTGGTTTTCCATTCGGATAAGCTGTTGTTTCAAGCTGGTCGCCGATCCATTGCTCACCGTCTTCCCAAATTTCTTTTTTCCAAATCGGCACAATCTGTTTAATTCGTTCGATCGCATACTCATTGGCTTCATAAGCAGCTTTGCGATGGGGAGAAGATACAGCGATCACGACCGCTGCTTCACCGATATCCAGCACACCTATACGGTGCGTGATTGCAGCGGAAGCGCCTTCCCATTTTTCTTCGATTTCAGCTCCGATTTGAGCAAGCATTTGCACGGCCATTGGTTCATATGCCTCATATTCAAGCCGAACCGTTCTTTTTCCGTTTGTCCATTCCCGAACCGTGCCAATAAATGTGGTAATTGCCCCTGCTTCCCGTTTCTCCACTTTTTTAATGATGTCTTCAGTAATAATAGGTGTTTTCGTAATCTCAAACCGTTTCATTATGCAGATTCCCCCTTCAGCTGTGAAAGCACAAAATCCACGGCAACCGGATCATCCGCATGAAAAACGGGCAATCCCTGATGCTCTGTCATATGCTCTTTTTTCCTATAGATGATGGCGATTATATTTACTGCCTGCAGCGCTTCCAGATCTTCCTTTTCACGTAGGATGACCACTTTAGGATAAGGGGCATTTTTAAACCCTTCAATCAGAAGACAGTCTGTTTCGAGAAATTGATATAACTCGATCAGCCGTGCCAAATCCCAATTGCGGCGGACTGTCAGCTGTAACACACCAGCACCTTCTACCGCTGTCACATCAGCACCTGCCGCCTTGTAACGGTCCGTGTCTTTTCCTTCCGTGAACGTTTGCGGTTCACCGCCGTGACCATGATGCTTCAGGCAGCCCAAATGAGCCCCCTGTTCAGAGGCTTTTTCAAGAATACGCTCGATAAACGTTGTTTTCCCGCTGTTTTGAAATCCTACAACTTGGACGATTGGGAAAGGACGGACCAAGGCCACTCACTTCCATTCTCTTCTCTGATGAGCAGCACTTGAACCGTTCTGCCAGATTCGTAGCCTCTCGTCCCGCCTGGCAGGATAATGAAAGCATTGGCTTCTGCTAGTGACGTGACAGAGCTCGACTTATCTAACCCGACGGGTGTCGCCAACAGCTGCCCTTCCTGATGGTGCACAAGCGCACGAACAAATCGGGTAAACGGGTTCGGCTTCGGAAAATCTTTGGCCAGAACAGCTTCCGCACAAATCGAATGCGGTGTTTCATTAAACAGCCATGTCTGGATCATTGGCTTGACAAACAGTTCAAAACCGACATAGCATGCCGACGGGTTACCTGAGAGGCCAAACAGCAGCATATCGTTTGCATGCGCCACCGTTGTCACGCTGCCCGGGCGCATGGCAACTTTATTAAACAGCACGTCTGCTCCGAGTTTTTCATAGATCGCAGGCAAAAAGTCAAAATCACCGACTGACACACCGCCAGTTGTGATCAGGAAATCCACCTTTTGCATCGCTTCTTTCACTGCAGCAAAGCTTTTATCCAGCTCATCAGAGATTTTCCCTAAATAAAGCGGTATTGCGCCAGCTTCTGTCACTTGTGCATATACCATACTTGCATTGCTGTTGCGGATTTTCCCCGGTTCCAGTGGATCACTGACATTCAGCAATTCGGTACCTGTTGCGATAATCCCGACAACAGGCTTTCTCACCACAGGCACCGAAGCGTATCCGAAAGTTGCCAATAGAGCAGTCACTCCTGGTGTCACCCGGGTGCCCTTTCTTAGTAAAACACTCCCTTTTTGAGCGTCCTCACCTGTTTTTGAAATATTATCTCCCGGCTGAAAGCGGCGCTTTAAAGACATAAACGCCTTCCCATTCTCCTCAAAGGTTTGAGTCAGTTCAATCATGACGACTGCATCTGCCCCTTCAGGGATTTGCGCGCCGGTCATAATCCGCACGGCCTGAAACGGGCCAAGTTCTTTTTCAGATACTGACCCCGCTCCAATATGGTCAATGACTTCAAACCGAGTTGGGTTTTCACGTGAAGCTTCTGCCGTATCGCACGCTCTGACAGCAAAACCGTCGTATGGCGAACGGTCAAACGCGGGTACGTGGTGATCCGCAGTTATATCTTCGGCTAAAAATCGATGAAGGCTGTCTTCAAGCGCCACCCATTCTGTTTCACCTTGTTTTTGAAAATGGCAGACACGCCGAACTGCTTCGTCTACCGGTATCGGTGTTCTTTTCTCCAGCATTCTGACCCCTCCTGTTGTTACAATCCAATCACTCTTGCCAACACGGAATTGGCTTCTTTCACATCATTTGTTCCATGCACCAGTGCCCGTCCGTCATTGAAAATGACAATTCTGTAATCCTCGTAAAAAATATGCAGCAAAAACGAATTAGCCTCAACCTTGCCGATTTTCTTCAGCCGCTTAACGAGTTCCTGTTTCGGGATTCTTTTTAATGATTCCGACCTTACCTGTACTGTATCACGGCCGCATAGTACAGCGGCTTTCGGCGTGTTCCAATCCTGAAGATAGGGATATACCGCATTTGCTCCGCAAGACGGGCAATCCTCACGGCGTACATGATCAACGTTAATCTTCATATGCGAATTGTTCCAGACATCAAATGTCACAAAACCGCGCTGTATTGCTTCTATTTGGCCTGTTAACAACTTTAATGCCTCAGCTTGCTGATATGCTGAAACGATATGCACAGCCGGCGGAATAATGCCGGCAGTATCACACGTCGCCCCACCGACTGGAATTTGCTCAAACAAACAAGACAGGCAAGGGGTTTCTCCGGGAATGACCGTCATGAACATTCCCTGGCTGCTTACACAGGCGCCATAGACCCACGGTGTCTTTGTTTTCTGGGCAAGATCGTTTATCAGCATGCGGGTTTCAAAATTATCTGTCGCGTCGATCACGACATCTGCTTTTTCAATCAGCGGCTCTAGCGTTTCGGCTGTTCCTTCGGTAACATATGCTTCAATATGTATGTCGCTGTTAATTGCTGATAGATGCTCTTTGGCAGCCATGGCTTTCGGCATGCGGAGTTTGGCATCGCTTTCTGTATAAAGCTGCTGCCTTTGAAGATTACTCCACTCCACATAGTCACGGTCAATAATGGTAACAGTACCGATTCCCGCTCTCGAAAGCCCTTCAGCGCTTGCAGTGCCGAGCGCTCCCGCTCCGACAACCAGCACATGGCTGTCTGCCAGCCTTTTCTGACCCTCTTCCCCAATTTGCTTAAATCTGATCTGCCGTGAATAACGTTCCTCCATCAAACCTGTTCTCCTTATCTTTTATGTCATCTTATCATGTTATTGCTCCGTCAGTCCCGTCTGAAGGAGTTCAACTTATCGTCCAAACAGCTAAAATCATCGCGTGTATTAATATTGATAAACTCTGCCGGACTTGCTCCGATATCTTCAGCCTGTACGTAACAAACCGACATTCTGCCTAATAAATCTGATATTCTCAGTCTTTTCTCAGAAAGCTGATCGTATAGAACCGGCATGATACGTTTGTGGTAAATCGCAATCAATGGCTGCATTTGTCCGTCTGAAATCGGGACTACCGCGTCCGTATCGGCAGTCATCAGACGTTTGAGCTCCAGCATCGTCCTTCTTTGTATCAGCGGTGTGTCACAGGAAAGAACAGTATAAAGATCACCGTCGGTCTTTTTAAAAGCGGTATATATACCAGCCAATGGCCCCATGCCTTGAAATGGCTCAGCATCTTGATACACTTCATTTTCACCGTTTTCTTGAAATCTATCAATAAATTCGGGACGGCTGATGATAACCGTATGTTCTCCAAGTGCCTCTTTAGCGCATTCGTAAAGCATCCTGCCCTTCCATTTGACAAACGCTTTCGGTTCTCCAAATCGCCGCGAGGCTCCCCCTGCCAGCAGTACGTTTACATGCTTCATGTCATCTCACCTCTAGTTCGTTAAAAGCATAGCAAAAGCAAAGGCTCAACGCTACTGCTTGTCTGTTTATTAAAGAGGAATAGCTGTTCAGTATTTGCATATTGTAGTGTTAACATCATGAGGGAGATGGTTCGAATGAAAAGATCAGGTCCTTTTTTCCACGACGTGTCTCAGGAGAACCTTTATTTAAAATCCGAGCTTTCAAGGTGCCATAAGCTGATTTCTGAATTTGAAGCAAGCTACTTTCATCAGAAAAATAACAAATTGCTCAAAGAAAATAACGATATGAAAGAAAAACTCCAGCAATTGACTGCCGAATTAACACAAATGTCAACAAAAGAAAAACATGCCTCTCACACCAGCCAATCTCTGCACCAAATAAGAGCTGAACTGCTTGATAAAATCGTTGTTTTACAGGAGCTTCTATCTGCTGAAACCTATAAACGCAGAGCCGAAATCGAAGAAAAACATAAGCTTCATATTGCTAAAATCAAAATCGAAGAAGAAAATAAAAATCTTCATAAACGTATCAGTCAACTTCAGGCCTCTATTGAGCAGGAGCAAAATGCACTGCTTCAGGCAAAACAGCAAGCCGAATTGATAAAAACTGAAAACGGGCGTCTAAAAGAGCAAATGGTAGAAAAAGAATATCAGCTACAACATATTAAAATAGAAGTTGATCATATGAAAGATCGAATCATAGAAACGAAAGAAAGATTGCTAGACATCGAAAAAACGAAAGAAAAATTATTTCACGAAACTATTATATCGTATAAACGGCAGCTTGATGAAAGCGATGCCTGGATTGCTTCTCATTTTGCCGATATTGATGGCAACACGAAACAAAAAGAAAAAACAGAAGAAGCTCCAGCGGTCTACGCGCAGCCAAATCATGTAGAAACCATCCTTGAAGATGTCACCAAACAGATACATGTGCTTCAAAAACAGCTTACCCGCGCCCAATCATCAGACCAGGCCATGAGCCAAACAATCGAGGGGCTGAAAAACAGGGCCGCTGAAGAAAAGCCATATCAAAAGTGGGTGTATAAACTTAATCTTGAAAAAGAAAACAAACCTTCACAGAAAAAAACCAAATAAAAAACTGCTTGAGCAATGCCAAGCAGTTTTTCTGTATATTTATTCATTTGCAGATTCGGCTGATTCTGCAGTTTCGATTTCACCTTCTAAAATGTACTGGCCGCGATACGGCTTTTTCACTTCCGGGTACATTTTAATTAAGCTTTGCATAAACGTTGTCATATTAGGGATTTCAAGACCGCTTTCTTTTTCAATCTCTTTTTGAAGCTCGGAGCTTTTAATCGCCGCGTTATGGCGTTTTAATGTTTTAATGGCAGCTTCACGCAGCTTAGCTGCTTTTGATCCCGGTCTTGCCGTTCCTCTTCTTCTTCGTGTTGTTCCGTCTGGTATACCGGCAGGAAGAGAGGAAATAGATTGAAGCTGAGGCTGCACAGACTGCTGCTGTGATTGCGGCTGATAGCTTCTGATTTCCTGAGCCGCAAGCTCAGCGAGAACAGGCAAAGAGTCAGGCTTTTTTTCAGAACGGAAATCCTTTTTGATTTCGGAAGGGCTTCCATTTCTGTCCAGCTCTCTTAATTTTGCGTATATTTTATCACGTTCAATTTGATATTCACGAATGACTTTCACTTCAGCTTCATTTAATTGTTCTAACCGCAAGCGCAAAGCTTCTCTTTCATTAAACATTCCTCAATGTACCCCCTATCAAAATTAACATCTTTAATTAAGATATTAGATTACAAAAGTAATTTTATCAACTATTATTTTAGCATTTTACTATTATATTTACTCTATGAAAAATTCCTTATTTTCTGAAAATGTTTTATTTTTCAAAAGAGTCCTTTATTCTCAAGGGATCAAGGGGCTTTCTAGTTTATTTGGTATAATGTTGAAAATATATATTTTACTTACTTCTTTAAAGAAATTTAGTGTAATATCTACAATTTTCGAGTTATGAGATATGTGATTTATCTAAAATTGAGGAAAAACATCAAAAATTAGCTGTTTTTTTAGCGTATGAATGAAACAAATCATCATTTCCTATGCCCAAATCTGGAAAAATAAGCTTCTTACTCTTCTTCCATTGCTTTTTTGCACAAATAAAAACCTGATGAGATCAGGTTTTTAGGAAAAACTATTCAGATACTTGCTCCGTTTCAGCCAAAACACGGTTCACACGTTTCTCAAGCATTTTCATACCGCTACCGCCGGCTTGGAAGTGACGGAGCTGTCCTGTTTTATCAAACACATAATACGCAGGTACATATTCATTTTCAAATGCATCGGTTAAAGCATGGTCACTGTCAACAAAAATCGGCTGAGTGATATCGTGTTCAGCAGCTGTTTCTTTAATTTTACCAAGGTCAAGATCATCTTCGGAACGGGGCATATGCACAGCTACAACATTCAGTTGATCTTTATATTTATCACGAAATTCATTCACTTGCGGCATTGCTTCTTTACACAAGTGACAGCTGATGGACCAGAAATGAATAAGCGTCGGTTTTTCCCCGATCAATTGCTCTCTCGTCACTTCACCATTTAACCAAGCTTTTTCTCCCGCCAATTCAGGCATTGGCTGACGTAATTTCATTGCATTTCCCTCCTATTAAACAGAAAAGCCTAACGGATATGCTAAACCTTTCGTTCTTAGAAAGATTTACAGTGTTTTTTGGCCTGGTTTCCAGTTAGCCGGACAGAGTCCGCCAGTCTGCAGCGCCTGAAGAACACGAAGCGTTTCATCCACATCACGCCCTATGTTGTTATGGAAAACAGTTTGATATTGAAGCTCCCCTTCAGGATTCATAATAAACAACCCGCGTAAAGCCACACCTTCTTCTTCGATTAAAACACCATATTCCCGGGATACCTCATGGTTTGTATCAGCAGCAAGCGGATATTTCAGCTGGCCAAGACCGTTTTCTTTGCGGTCTGTATTGATCCAAGCTAAATGAGTATGGATCGTATCAGTTGAAACCCCGATGACTTCTGCATCAAGATCTTCGAACTCGTCATAGCGGTCAGACATTGCTGTAATTTCTGTCGGACAAACAAAAGTGAAGTCCATTGGATAGAAAAACAACACCGTCCATTTGTCGTTTTTCATGTTTTCCTCAAGACTTACTTTGCCAAATTCTTTGCTTGCAAGGACTGCTTCCATTTCAAAACGAGGAGCTTGTTTACCTACCATACGTTCTGCCATATGTATCCCTCCAATTTATTGTTTGGCTTAAACGTCGACATTTCATGAAAATAAAGGTCCATCAACCATATTTTGTTATATTGCAACACCATTATATAAATGCAGATTTCCTAAGTCAATTTTTAACAAATCATGCATGCCTTTGGCTTCGACATTTTTGAATAAAACGTTTAACATGGTCATGTACAGGGTATCTAGTCTCAATGTGCAGCAATCAATTCAGAAAAGGAGCTCAACATGGACTTTATTAATCAATATGATTGGGCGGGACTTATTACAAATGCCGGTGTTCTGCTCATTAAACTTGCTATTATGATATTGCTCTATTTTATCGTTCGATCATTAGGCATAAAAATCATTAAACATCTATTTGTAAAATTCGAGGAGCAGAATAGTTTGTCTATCGGACGTGCACATACGCTTCGAAGCCTGACTCTTAACATATTTGCCTATACATTGATTTTCATATTCTTCGTCATGGTTCTTGATTTGTTTCATTACGATCCAAGCGCTCTTTTAGCGGGGGCAGGAATCGTCGGCCTGGCTGTCGGATTTGGCGCCCAAGGGCTTGTCAGTGACATCGTGACAGGTTTTTTTATTTTGCTTGAGAAACAATTGGATGTTGGAGATTATATTACGGTTTCTACCTTTGACGGAATTGTCGAACAGGTTGGCTTAAGAACAACTCAAATCCGCAGCTTTGACGGAACACTGCATTACATCCCCAACAGAAACATCACAAACGTGAGCAATCATTCTCGGGGAACCATGCAGGCACTTGTTGACATTAAAGTGCCGGCTGAAAGAAACATTGATGAAATGATTCACATTTTACAGCAAGTATGTGATGAAACGGCAGCCGCTCTTCCACAAATAAAAGAAGGCCCAAATGTCATCGGGATTCAAGAACTGGGGACTTCTGAAATTGTGTTCAGAGTCATTGCGAAAACAGAAAATATGGAACAGTGGCGAGTCGAGCGAGTGCTTAGAAAAGAAATAAAAACCGCGCTTGACCGCGCTTTTCCTAAAGAAACTGAATAATAAAAGAACCGAAGCTCTTTGCTTCGGTTTTTATGTTACTGAATTCTGCTTTCAACTTCGCTGCAAATTTCTTCAGCCGTCATCCCGGAAGCTGTAATGACAGGTGCTTGTGTTACCGTATCGGCTATCCCTTGCACATTATTATCAAGACCCGTTACGACACAGCAGTCACAGCCTTGTGCATCGGCAGGGCTTTTCATCATTACAACGTCATATCCTTTTTCTTTTAAAGCAGCTTCTACATCTGATAACGATTGTTCAATTCCAATTTTTTTAGCCATTATTGAACACCTCCGTTTACTAGAGTGCTCATTTTATGGAATTTTATTCTTTCATTTGTACTTAATTGGCATAAACAGAAAAATAACCAGTCATGACATTAACCGCTGTTTCTATCGCATTTTCATCGGGGTTCAGCTTAGCGTGATGAAGCCCGTGTTCAGAATCAGCGCCGAGCCAGAACATAAAGCCGGGATATTTTTTCAGCATGTAGCCAAAATCCTCTCCCGTCATTGCTTCTTTTGCTTCTATTACTGTTGCCAGTTGATGTTCAGCAACAAAAGACATAAATTCTTCTGTCAGTCCGCTCGTATTGTAAACTTGGTGATATACAGACGGATAAGTCACTTTTCCTTTGCAGCGGAATCCAATTTCGATTCCTTTCACTAAATCTTCAATCCGCTCCTTTACCTGTTTCATCGATTCTTCAGAAAGCGTGCGAATCGTGCCTTCCAGGTGGGCCGTTTCGGCAATGATATTTTGTGCCGAGCCTCCGGTAATGGTACCAACTGTAATAACAGCGCTGTCTAACGGATCTGTGTTTCTAGAGATGATCGTTTGCAGCTGGGTGACAAGTGTACTTGCCGCTACAACCATATCCTCAGCCAAATGCGGATATGCCGCATGTCCCCCTTTGCCTTCCAGATCGATGACAAGCTCTGATGTATTCGCAAATAGAAGGCCGCTTTTTGTCGAAATGGTGCCTACTGGAAGCTCTGGTGCAATGTGAAGCGCAGTGATGAAATCAGGCAGCCACTTTTTTAATATATCGCTCTCAAGCATTGGTTCCGCACCGCCAGGCCCTTCCTCTGCCGGCTGGAACAGAAAAAGCAAATCATGTTTGACTGGATGGTGAACAAAATGATCAATAATGCCGAGCGCAATCGTCATATGCAAATCATGTCCGCAGGCGTGCATGTTGCCGGGATGCTCTGATGCGAATGGAAGACCTGTTTGCTCTTCAATGGAGAGCGCGTCGATATCCGCTCTGTACGCCAGCATTTTTTCCGGCGCCGTCCCGTTCACCTTTACAAAAAGCCCTGTTCGCCATTTCTCAATTTCAATTCTGTCTTGCGGATATTGTTCCAAGACATTTAATAAATACTGCTGGGTTTTGAACTCCTGAAATCCAAGCTCCGGTATACGGTGCAAATCTCTGCGGATTGCGATGAGCTCCTCTTTCTTCATTTTTCATTCCTCCTGGCTATACGAATAAGGCGTGGATAATATATCCACGCCTTTTTTATCAAACTTTCCTTACAGCTGGCGTAATTCCTGCTTGATTTCAGTTTTGCCTTTTGTTTTTTCATCAATGTCTTTGATTTTCTTAGCTGGTGTGCCTGCTACAACAGTGTATGGCTCAACGTCGTTTACCACGATCGCTCCAGCAGCAACAACAGCTCCTTTACCTACTGTTACGCCTTCAAGCACAACAGCATTTGCGCCGATGACAACATCGTCTTCAATCACAACCGGTTTAGCGGATGGCGGCTCAATAACACCCGCAAGTACAGAACCCGCGCCGATATGGCAGTTTTTCCCGACAGTAGCTCGTCCGCCAAGCACAACGTTCATATCAATCATTGTGCCTTCGCCGATAACTGAACCGATATTAATAGAAGCGCCCATCATGATGACTGCGTTATCACCGATTTCAACTTGGTCGCGGATGATCGCGCCAGGCTCGATACGCGCTTTGATATTTTTAAGATCAAGCATTGGGATCGCAGAATTGCGGCGGTCATTTTCAACCACATAGTCTTCGATTTTGCTTTGGTTTTCTTCAATTGCTGTTTGGATTTCGCTCCACTCACCGAAAACGACACCAGTGTTTCCGTTGATAAAAGCTTTCGCAGCTTCGCCGAAATTGATGCCTTCCAGCTCACCTTTCACGTAAACCTTTACAGGTGTAGATTTTGTGCTATTTTGAATAAATGAAATAATTTCATTTGCGTCCATCATTTTCATATGTATAGTCCTCCTCCTGATTTTCTACCTCATTACTGTATCAAAGGAAAGATACAAAGACAAGAAAAAAAGGAACAGCCGCTTTAGCAGTTCCCAGTGGGCGATCAGACAGCGCACCCGCTTTTCTTAGCGAATTGTTTCCCGAAGTTTATTAATTCTTCCTCTTCTTCACCTTCTGGATTATTTTCGATTTTTACCGAAGGGAGCACAATATCGCCACCGCGTTCTTTTATTTTTGCCTCAAGCGTATCAACCGCTCCACAGAAAAATTCATATGCTGTATCACCGGAACCGAATACAGCGCATGTTTTGCCGGAAAAATCAATCTCATCCATGTCTTCAGCCAGATCTAAAAATTCATCAGGCAGATCGCCGTCTCCCCACGTATAGGTTCCCATTATAATATGGTCATAATCGTTAAACAGCTGGGCATCACTAATATCCATTGCTTCGAAACGGTCCACTTCTGCTTCCGCCTCCTGAAGCCCCTTCTCAATCAAATCTGCCATTGCTTCAGTGTTGCCTGACATTGTTGCATAAACGAGCAAAATCTTCGCCAATTCTTTATTCCTCCTCTAATGAATCATTGCAGAAACTTCGTACGGCTGGACAAATTTGCATTCATACAAGCCCGCACAAAAGAAATTCTCTTTCTGATTGGCCACTCTCCATCCATGCCCCTTAATGGTATCGAACCATTTTAATGACCGGGCTTCGAGATCAACCTGGTAAATTCTCGAAAAACCGTTTTCATCTTGTGTTGTAGTGACATATATAATGCCATCATCCTCTGAAAGATCAAGAAATGATTCTTCTTTTCTGATCATACTGGATTGTATGGTGAATTTTTCATCAGTCAAAAGATTCCATATAGTGACAGCTCCGTGCTTCCCTTTCACGGAACCCATCGCCGCCACCAGCCAATTTTCATTGAACACGAGCATGGATGCCGTCATCCGTTTTTTTTCTTTTTTGACAATTTGGACAGTGTCACACTTAATGTCATAAGCCCAAATGCCGCCAAAATATTCGTGTATTTGCGTGCCGATGAAAAGATTGTCCCCATGCAGGCATAACGACCTGATAACAGGAGGATTATCACATTCAGCAAAAGGTTTGGCTACGCGCCATGAGACACCAAAATCATCGGATACATAAATACAATGCTTGCCATGGGCGCAGACAAATCCGTTGTTTCTGCCGGTAATCGCCCACACTGTTGCATTTGTCGGAAAGCTCGACATCGTCCAGGTATTCCCTTCATCAGCTGAACGAATGATCATTCCCTTTTCACCGACGCCAAATAAGTAAGGCCCTATATAACTGATACAGTGTATCTTACTTTTCAAACGAAAAAGCTTTCTCCAGCCCTGCTCCATAGAATAATGAAAAATGCCTTCTCTTTGTACCGCCACAAAATATCCAGAAAACGCCGATGCCGTGACAGCAGTTGCGCCTTTATGAAACATGGCTTTTTTCCTTGCTTATATAATCTGCCCATGCAAGAAAACCTTTCGCAAACGCTCGGCAGCTTTCCACATCTTCATCTGTTTCAGGGGCTAATTCGATTTTTAGTGTTTCCTGGTACACAGCAGCTCCGGACTCTTGCAGCATGGCACTGAACAAATTCACCGCTTCGCAAAACTTTGGATAAGAATAATCGCCAGATCCGAAGCAGGCTGTTTTTAAACCATTAAGCTGAAGCTGTTTGACCTCTTCGAAGAAATCCTCCGCTTCGTAGGGCAAATCGCCGTCCCCCCATGTATAAGTGCCAATCAGTACATAATCATAGGATGTTAAAGCCGACGCATCCGCATCGTCTATCTCGACACAATCGATATCCAACTCATATTCCTGAAGCGTTTCTTTTATTATGAAGGCAATGTCTTCTGTATTACCTGACATGCTGGCATATGTAATCAAGGCTTTAGCCATGTTATCACCTCATTAATTGATAATGATTTTCAATATCATATGTATCACTTTAAATGATAATGATTCTCACTGTCAACATATAAATAAAAAAAGACAGCACATCGCTGTCTTTAAAATGGATTTTCCTGATCCAGCATATCCTTTATTACTTGTACAAAAGCTTGGACTTGTTTCAGTTCAAAGGCAGGCTCATAGCCTAATAACCATGTATCCCGACCGATCGGATGCCCTTTCAGGTCCAACAGAGGCATTTTATTCACTTTATCTTCATTCTGAAGGGTAACAGACGGCAAAATGGCATAACCGATTCCGTGCAGCGCCATCTGTTTGCACGTTTCAATTTGATCAACCAATATCGTCTGTTTTGGCGACGTTTTAAATTTTTGGTGCCACCAGTGCTGTATTTCCTGAAAATAAGTGCTGTCACTTTTAAACTGGATAAACGGTCTTTCTGTATGGGCAATATCTTCGATGCAGGAAATTTCAGTATCTACTAAATACAGATGATCTGTCATTAAGTAATCTTTGCGGCCCTTCCACTCAGGGTTGCCTCTTATTATGCCGATATGAACCTGATCCTCATATAAGCTTTTCAGCATTTCGCTGCTCCACCCGGTTATGAGCGAGATCTTTGCATTCGGATACTTTTCAACATACGTCTTCAGGACTTTAGGGAGCCAATGCTGACCGATTATAGAGGCGACGGCAAGCTTCAATGTGCCGTGAATTTCACCTTCAAGTTCATCAATATTTTCTCTTATTCTTTCCTGCTCTAATGTTACATCATTCGCAAACTGAATGATTTTCTCCCCGGCCGGCGTTACCGTTAATCCTTTTTGGGACCTTAAAAAGATTTTTGTGCCCCACGCCTTTTCAATGGTTTGTAAGCGCTGAGATAAAGCCGGCTGAGATACGAAAAGCCGTTCCGCCGCCTTTCTCATGTTTAATTCCTCAGCTAAAACTACGAGCATATGAAGCTCTTGAAGCTGCATGTCGTCCTCCTTTTTATTATCAATAAGTTTTTCTTATCTCCCATTCTAATAAAACCTTAGTTTCTGATTCAAGCCCTATTCTTATTTAAATTATGTATGCGCTTTCTTTTTCGCTCTGCCAATATAATAAAAATAGGCCTTAAAGCCTACTTATTCAATGAGCGTATGTGCTTATTCAATTCCTTTAAAACGACTCTTCTCGTAAAAATTCCTTCAAACACCTGCTCGTCATTTTCAACACAAACAAATCCGTTATTAATGACCATGCCGAATCCCTTCATAATCGGATCATTGATGTGAAGGCGCGGAATATCAGTCAGCATGACTTCCTCAACAGTAATTTGGTCAAGCTTTTCAAACTCAATTCTTTCAAGTCCAAAAATACTGTTCATGATCATATTTGTCCCGATTAATCCATGTAAACGATAGGAAGGATCAAGAACCGGGATGGCTGTGTATCCGGTTTTTGTCAGTACTAATAATGCGTGCTCAAGGTTATTTCCGACTTGCACGTGCGCTACTTTGTCCGCCTCAATCATAAATTGTCCGACTGTTGCCTCAAGAAGCTGATCTGATTGTAAGCTTATCATGTTTTCGACCCCTTTTCATTTTCATCTTCAATACATTCCCTATATTGCAATAATATAAACTTTATCAGTATTTGTCGAAAAGTTTCCTTTCAATAAAAAAGATACTCTTTGTGGAGTATCAATTATAGGGTGTTCCATTAATTTTCAAATCGAAATCGGTCGTAAAGCGTTACAAGTTTTTTGTAGGTGGTTCCGTCAACGTTTTTGGTCCCTGTCTCTATATCGTTGATCTCACTGCTTAATAGCTCGATGGCATACTCATGGTTGATCAGGATATTCAGCAGAAGTTTTTGTTCTTCTTCTGTAAATCGTTCACCGATAAGACTCATTCGCAATCAGGCCCCCTGTTTTATACTGAATACCTCTGAAAGCAAGACAACTTACTTTCAGCTCTACCGCTAGAATAAGTAATCAGAAAACAAACGTCAACCGCATAATTCGACATTCCCCTTGGCATTTCAGCCAGAATTATTTTGTGAAACGATTTGCATAGCTGAATGCAGTGTATGAATCCGGCTTTATTTTGGCCTCAATCCCCATGGAAGTGATACGTCCTGTCATTTCTTGGATCAGATCTTTTGTAAGCCCTTTTTTCCCAATATCCAAGTGGACTTCAAAGGTAAGATCCGCCCCCTCACCGGCAAAGGGCAGGAGCAGATCGGTAATATCCATTAAGTGTCCATCAAGAATATGAGCGGCCGTTTCTTGGCTGTAGGCCGTTTCTAACGAAATCTTTTCCCGAAGGCTATGTATGGGTCTGTTGACTGTATGATTTTTCAAGCAGCCCCAAGCTCCCTTGCCTGTACGATGCAAATGCAATGCGGTAATAAACTTTGTGTAATCACGGTAAACCTGTGAATCGGTTCCGATCGATAACACATAAGAAGAACGGGGATCCTTTTGAACAAAGGATTTAAGCCGTTCCATCACATCTTGAAAGGTCATCTGTGCTTCTGAAAGATTATAAAACAGAAAAGAATCAGCCATCACGACACTCCTTTTCAAGGATTTACAACCATGAAACAAGTATGTTCCTTACATGTTTATTTCGATTACTTTTGCAAAGGCGGAAGCTTCCTTCCTCCTATTTCAGGAATCTTACTGAAGAAGTTCAAAAATTTCGATTGAAACCATGTCGATATTATCAAACGGATATGTGTTAGGTTTTTCACCTTTTTGGAAAACCGTCAGTTCAAACGTTTGATTTTTTTCGAAATATTTAACACTGCATATTTTCTCACCATTCACTTCGAAATAACGCTGCATTGGCTCGTTAGCCGCTTCCGCTGTTTCTTGCAGACTTTGCAGCCGTGTGATGATACCCATTAATTGTGACATTCTAAAAAAAGACTCCTTTCAAAAAGCAACTTCAAATCAACAAGTATTTATTATAATACAAGTTCTATTGAGCATCATACCATAAAGTCGGACAGGATGGCATTTTCACTGTCGAATTTAAGTAAAGAAAAAAAACGAAAAAAACGATTTTTCTTTAGTTTGAGGCTTTTTTTGAATGTCATGCACACAATTAAGATTTTTTTCGAATTCTTGCAGCATAACAATACCTTTTTGCAACTTTGTCAAAACCTTCTTTTTGATGTGCAGGTGAAATTCCACGCGGCCATACCTCTTGGCAGTCAGATAGAAGTGATAAAACAATTTGAATGAAATACGTAATCGTTCCAAAGAGAATTTTCCGCCTAACCTGGTGCAGCAGTGTCAGAGGTATTCGGCACTGAATGTTCCTTTCTGTGTTAACCGTTTACCACTAGTTAGGTTTATTGTTTCAGTGGATTGTCCTATGCTTTGACAAATAAAAAAACTTGGCGGGGGTAGCGCCAAGTTTTTTCGGATCTTGATCTGATAGAGGGGTTGGGGAACAGAGAGTAGCTTCTCTCTATAATTAAATGATAATGATTCTCAGTATCAATGTCAATCGTTTTTTGATATTTTTTTCAATTCATAAAAAAAAAAACGGCCTTTCAGCCGTTAAATCAGTCCGTCCTGCTCATATAAATAAGAATATGGCAAGTCTATAAATAAATACATTTGATCATCCATCGGATATGAAAACGTTCTAATCATTTCACCTGTTTCCAAATCACTATACAGATCACTGAAAAAACCTTTTCTGAGATTTCTCATTCGCATAATGTTCTCCAAAAAATAAGGACGCCAGCTCCAGTTTTTCTCCGCATATTCTGGCTGATAAATCCATTCTCCATCTTGCTTAAACACATTTCCCGTCAGCTGATCGCCTTCCCCATCACACATGTAAATTCTAAAGCTGCAATCTGTCAGCTCTTCCGCCAGTTTTTTAATAAAATCATCATCAGAAGACAAATTGTTTTTTCTCAAAGAGGTCACAGCTTGATGCACTCGTTTGTAAAACTGTTCGGAATGCTCATAGACGGTTTCCAGCTTCTTTTTCTCATGTGTGATAAATTGGTGAAATTCAGTTTTAAGTCTATGTTTCAATACATCTCTCTCTAGAAACGTTTCAGATGGAGACACTAAGTAATAGCCCTGAAAATAGCGGCCTCCGTTTCTCCAGGCGTACTGAAGCTGGAAGTTCGCCTCAATGTCTTCATACAGCAGCGCCGCACCGATTTTTCTTGCTAATAAAGAGATGCTGTACAGCACATGCTCATATGACGGTGATGGCTGTGATACTTTCAGCGCCTGCAAATCGATTTTTAACAGATCTGGTGAGAGCAGCGCGATTCTGTCCAAGTTGCTGCTTTCTTTTCCGATATTGTCAACTGCGATTTTGATTCCGTATGTACGATAGTATGCAAGCATATGGTAGAGCTGCTCAATATCCCCTTCAAAATTGTGCTCTGTAATTTCTAGCACAAAACGGTGGAGTTCGATTCCCTTTGCTTCATATTCTTTCAGAAGCTCCAGAAAACTTTCACCATGATCCAGCATCAGCAGATTGGCATCCTGATTCATAAAAATCAGCAGATCAGAATCGGCCTCTAAAAAGCGGTCAAGAGCCTGGCGGATAATTCTGTTATCAACCTCTAATTTATATTCTTCGGGTATCCCCGCGTCTAAAAAGAAGGGCCCGAGACTTTGGATTTCTGAATCTGCCAAAATTCGTCCAAGCACCTCATATCCGACGATCTTCTGTTCCTCGGCACTGAAAATCGCCTGGTAATATGGAAGGACATCATCAATGTTCGTTAAAATATCAAGTGGATCCAACATGTTATCACCTGCTTCTCTATCTTTGTCTGATTATACCACATTGAATCCAAAGATTAATATTCTTAAAACGGATAAGGATTCAGCCATTGCCCTCCATCCATTGTGATGCAATCCCCGTTTATATAGGATGCTTCATCTGAAAGCAAAAATGCTGCCAGAGCGGCGATTTCTTCCGGTGTCCCCAGCCGGCCGAGCGGCACACTGTTTATAGTGCGAGCCTTTGCTTTTTCCGATTCAAATAGTTTCTCAGCACCGCCTGTTCGTTCAATCGGGCCGGGAGCTATCGCGTTTGTGCGGATGCCGTATTGACTCCCCCACTCAACGGCCAGCGTTCTTGTCAGTGACAATACCCCCGCTTTGGCTGCAGCGGAATGAACGACCCCTGCTCCCGCTCCCCAAGCGTACGTGGCTGCCATATTTAAAATGACACCCTGCTGCTTCTGGTCAATCCAATGCCTTGCCGCGGCTTGGCTGCAAAAAAATGTACCGTTTAAAACAATATCAATAACGGCTTTCCACCCATTGGGCGTTAGCTTTTCTGCCGGACAAATAAAATTACCGGCCGCATTGTTAATCAGCGCATCAAGCCGGCCAAATACTTTTACCGCTTCTGTAATCATGTCTGAAGCGGCGGAATCAGAACGGACATCCATTTGAAAACAGGCGACCTGCCCCTCAAAGGTCTCAATTTCTTTTTTTGTTTCTTCAAGTGCTTCATGGTTCCTGCCTGTCACCATAACGTGCCATCCTAATTCAGCCTGTTTTTTTGCCATCGCTTTTCCCATACCGCTTGACCCGCCGGTAATAATAACCGCCTTTTTTTCCATGTTTCTCCCCTCCTGTTGTGAATGAGTATTCATTCAATATTATTCTATCATTATACCCCTTCCTCTGTCAGTACATGCTGATATGAGATTTTTATCAGATACAGATGATATAATAGAAAAACTCTATTAAAGGTTGGTTTGAAATGAAAAAGATGTCCAGAAGACAATTTCTCAAAGGAATGTTCGGTGCTCTTGCTGCCGGGGCTTTAACGGCCGGCGGAGGCTATGGCTATGCCAGATATTTAGAGCCGCATATGATTGAGACAACCGAACACACAATAAAAAGTTCTCTCATCCCGCACGGATTTGACGGTTTTAAAATCGTGCAGTTCAGCGATACACACTTGAGTGATTACTTTACACTCGAAGATTTAAAAACAGTCATTCTTACAATTAATGAATCGAAACCTGATCTCATTGTTTTTACAGGTGATATCATCGATAATCCTGATACGTATCAGAACCACCAGGCAGTCATTCCATTGTTGAGAAAGCTTAATGCCTCCTTCGGCAAGCTTTGTATTTACGGCAATCATGATCACGGAGGCTATGGAACTGCTGTTTACAAAAGCCTGATGTCGGCTGGCGGTTTTACGGTATACCGGAATGGCTATCAAACATTATCGCTCGCAGATGGCAGCGAAATCGAGATTGCATCGCTTGATGACTTAATGCTGGGTAACCCAGATTACGAAGGAATCCTTTCAAGGCTGAGTGACAGACTTTTTTCCATTCTTCTCGTCCATGAACCTGATGCAGCCTTGAAAACAACAGATTATCCTGTAAATCTTCAGCTTTCCGGCCATACACACGGCGGCCAGATTCAGCTGCCTTTTTACGGACCGATTATTACGCCTCCATATGGAAAAGTCTACACAGAGGGAATGTATCAAACGGGTAGCACTCATATTTACGTCAACCGCGGCCTCGGGATGACCAGGCTGCCTTTGCGGTTTCTGGCCAAGCCTGAAATCACTGTCTTTACCTTAAAAAGCACAAATTAATGTAGCAGGATAGGCTCCTCATCAATACTTATAAGTAAAAAAAGGAGGATGAGGAAACTGCTTACGTACCAGGTGAAGCAAGGTGATACACTTAACAGCATCGCGGCTGATTTCAGAATCAGCACGGCTGCGTTACTCCAGGTTAATCCGTCACTGCAGGCAGGGCTCACCGCAGGACAGACCATCGTCATCCCCGGACTGCCGGACCCTTATACAATTCCGTATCATATCGCAGTCTCAATCGGAGCGAAGACCCTAACGCTGTTCCAAAATAATCGGGTAATAAAAACCTATCCTATCGCCGTTGGCAAAATACTTACGCAAACGCCTACAGGCGAGTTTTACATTATTAACCGCCAGCGCAATCCTGGCGGCCCATTCGGGGCTTATTGGCTAAGCCTTTCAAAGCAGCACTACGGAATACACGGAACGAATAATCCAGCTTCGATTGGCAAGGCTGTTTCTAAAGGCTGCATTCGCATGCAAAACAAAGACGTGATCGAACTTGCTTCAATTGTGCCAAACGGAACAAGAGTCTTGATTAACCGGTAATGTTTTCTTATTTGTTTCAAAAACAGGCGGTTTATAATATGATAAAGTGGGACCTTTAGGGTAAGGAGCGTTTTTATGGATATATTTAAAAATCGTAATTTTGTTCGTCTATTTTTCGCAGCACTCGCTTCTCAAATGGGCACGACAGTAGGCAACATGGCCTTTGCTTTTTTCTTGCTGGACCGCTTCAGCAGCCAGCCTTCATATACGACCTTGGCGGAGCTGATGTATTCTCTTCCGACCATTTTTGTATTTCTGATCGTCGGAGTCGTCGCGGACCGGTTCGACAGAAAAAAGGTAGCAGAAAACTGTGATTGGATCAGAGCAGGCCTGACTGTCGTTCTTTTTTTCACATTATTTACCGGCAATATTCCTCTTGTTTTTTGTATTTTATTTGTCAGAAGCGCTGTCACGAAGTTTTTCTTTCCGGCAGAAAACAGTTTGGTACAAGCCATTCTGCCGAAGGAGCATTATGCGAAAGCGGCCGGTCTTAACCAGATGCTTTTTAGCATTTTTATGGTGTTCGGAGTCGGAATTGGCGCTTTTATGTACAAGACAATCGGGATTGAAGGCGCCATTATTCTTGATTTTGTCAGCTTCATCATTTCCGGACTGCTGATCCGCAGCTGCCGGATTCCAAAAGAAGCCCGACAGCCAAACGGTGCATTCAGCTGGAGAAAGACTTCTGTTAAAGATTCAATAAATGACTTTAAAGAAGGCATTCTCTATATTTTAAAAAATAAATTGCTGGCATCTCTTATTTTCGGCTTCTTCATTTTTGGGTTTGTCAATGGAGGATTCGCCGTATTGCCAATGTTTACAATGAAATACGGATTGGCGCCTGACCGCTATGAGTGGCATACGTCTGTATTTACGATCGCACTCGGGTTTGGGCTGCTTGCAGGAAGTGTAATCGGCACGATTATCTCTAAAAAAGTGAAGCCCCACTTTTTAATGTCTATACCGATTTTTATTGCAGGTTTGCTGATCTTCGTCCTTGGCTACACAAATATTTTATGGGTGTATTACGCGGCAGCTTTTGCACTGGGAATGTGCATCGGACCGATCAACATTGCAATCGGAGGATGGATGCCAAAAATAGTCCATCCAAAACTGATGGGACGTGTAAGCGGAATGCAGGACCCTTTTATGATGTTTGCACAGTCTTTGACACTCGGCTTAGTGGCGCTGTTATTCCCTAAGTTCGTTCCAAACATTGATTATCTTTATTACGGCATGGGTGTTATCATCCTGATCGTTTTTATTTTTTATTTTATTGCACTGCCAAAATACAGTGCACAAGCTGTGGAAGTGAATGTTCAGGAAGCATTTCAAGAACAGCCGAAAAAGAAGGCAAGATCTGTATAATGCAGGTTAAAAATGCGATTTTTCCTCAGAAAAAATCGCATTTTTACATTCAATATTTGCATTTCAACTTTAAAAAAGTATAATCTAAACATATAGAAATTGATAAGAGCAAAGGAGAGAAATAATGGACGACCATGCATATACGAAAGATCTGCAGCCAACCGTAGAAAATCTTTCAAAAGCAGTTTACACTGTGAACCGCCATGCAAAAACCGCCCCCAACCCTAAATACCTATATCTGCTGAAAAAACGTGCTTTGCAAAAGCTCGTCAAAGAAGGTAAAGGAAAGAAAATAGGGCTTCATTTTTCAAAAAATCCAAGGTTCAGCCAACAGCAATCGGACGTGCTTATCTCAATCGGAGACTACTATTTTCACATGCCTCCAACTAAAGAAGACTTCGAACATCTTCCGCATTTAGGTACACTTAATCAATCGTACCGAAATCCTAAAGCTCAAATGTCTTTAACAAAAGCAAAACACCTATTGCAAGAATATGTCGGCATGAAAGAAAAGCCGCTAGTGCCAAATCGCCAGCAGCCAGCTTATCACAAACCTGTCTTTAAAAAGCTTGGCGAGAGTTACTTTTAAAATAAAAACAGCCGTGCCTCTTCCGGGCACCGGCTGTTTTTATTTATTCGATAACATACGTATCCACTTTTTTAATCAAATCACTGATTTCAGGCTTGCTGATTTGCTCATCTGCGCCTACAACTTCGCCGCGGTGACGTAGATCATCCGTAATTAACGATGAGAAAATCATAACCGGCACATTTGAGCTTTTCGGATTTTCCTTCAGCAGCTTTGTGAGCCTGTGTCCGTCCATTTTTGGCATTTCAATATCAGTGATGATCATATCAATCTGTTCTGATAAATCAGTTTCGTTTTCAGCAAGGTTCATAATGTAGTCATACGCCTCTTTTCCGTTTTCAAACGAAGCGATATTGTTGTACCCTGCTTCTTTTAATTCATCCTGCAAGAGTCGCATCAAAAGCGGTGAGTCCTCTACAATGATAAGCTTTTTCTCAGTTCTTCTTTCATCAAAGCCCTCGGTATGCATATTGTACGTGTCCACACCTGAATCTGATTCGATGTCATAAATAATTTTTTCATAATCAGGCAAAAAGATCATTAGGTCTTCAAGCTTAATAATTCCGGTAAGATGCCGCTCCATTCCTTGATTTAACGATGTCGGCTTTTCAATCGCTTCCCAGGATACTCTGTGAATTTGAGACACAGAGCCGACATGAAAAACAATTTTCCGTTTATTAAATTCCGTTACGATATATTTCTCATCTTTTGACCCTTCAGGCTCTACTCCAAAAAACGAGAAAAGGCTGATCACTGGGAGGATTTCTCCTCTGAGTTTAATCATTCCTTCTACATGCTGATGGGAGTGAGGCACTGATGTCACCTCAACAGGCTGAATAATTTCTCTTACTTTCATGACGTTAATCCCGAAAGCATTTTCACCCACGCCAAACTTCACAATTTCCAATTCATTTGTACCAGAATCCAATAAAATTTCGTATTGTTGTAACGACAATTCAATCCCTCGCTATTCGCATTCAGTATTGTACTGTATATATCGGCGGAATTTGTAAAAAGTGAATGGCGACTCTTCAAAATCGAATTCCAAGAGCAATTAAGCCGCGTTCCTCAAAAAAGAAACTTTTTTCCTAATAACCATTGACTTTCCAACTAACAGTGATAAAATAGTCAAGGATTTTTCCAAAGAAGGGTGTAAATAATGGGTACCTTAGTAATATTTAAAGAAAACGAAATGACTGTTTTAGAAGATATCAGTGAAGAAACTTACCTGAATATGAAGAAAGAATCAGCTGACCTTCAAGAAGAGCATCCCCCGTATCTGATTTGGCACGAAGACCTTCATTTTGATTATGGCTATTAATGAAATTGGCACATATAAACAATAATAGAACATGATACAATAAAGACAATCAAATCGCTGGTTGTCTTCTTTTTTTCTGAAAAGAAAGGCATGTTTAGAAATAAGGCGCATACAATCGAAATATATCAGTTAAAAAGGTGACAAATAATCAGCTAGTGGTAAAATAGGATAAACTCATTATATTTGTTAAGGTGATGAATTATGGAACATTTGCTGAATCCGAAAGCAAGAGAGATTGAAATTTCAGGAATACGCAAATTCTCGAATCTTGTAGCCCAACACGAAGACGTCATTTCGCTTACAATCGGCCAGCCTGATTTTTTCACGCCGCATCATGTGAAAGCTGCCGCAAAAAAAGCCATTGATGAAAACGTGACGTCATATACACCGAATGCCGGCTACCTGGAGCTGAGACAAGCTGTGCAGCTTTATATGAAGAAAAAAGCGGATTTCAACTATGATGCTGAATCTGAAATTATCATCACAACAGGTGCAAGCCAAGCCATTGATGCTGCATTCCGGACGATTTTGTCTCCTGGTGATGAAGTGATTATGCCAGGGCCTATTTATCCAGGCTATGAACCTATTATCAATTTATGCGGGGCCAAGCCTGTTATTGTTGATACTACGTCACACGGCTTTAAGCTTACTGCCCGGCTGATTGAAGATGCGCTGACACCGAACACTAAGTGTGTCGTGCTTCCTTATCCGTCAAATCCTACTGGCGTGACTTTATCTGAAGAAGAGCTGAAAAGTATTGCAGCTCTTTTAAAAGGCAGAAATGTCTTCGTATTGTCTGATGAAATATACAGTGAATTAACATATGACAGACCGCATTACTCCATCGCAACCTATTTGCGGGATCAAACGATTGTCATTAACGGGTTGTCAAAATCGCACAGCATGACCGGTTGGAGAATTGGATTTTTATTCGCACCGAAAGACATCGCAAAGCACATTTTAAAGGTTCATCAATACAATGTGTCATGTGCCTCATCCATTTCTCAAAAAGCCGCGCTTGAAGCTGTCACAAACGGCTTTGATGATGCACTAATTATGAGAGAACAATACAAAAAACGTCTGGATTATGTATATGACCGTCTGGTTTCCATGGGAATTGACGTTGTTAAACCGTCCGGTGCGTTTTATATCTTCCCTTCTATTAAATCCTTTGGAATGAGTTCATTTGATTTTAGTATGGCTCTTTTGGAAGACGCTGGCGTGGCACTCGTGCCGGGCAGCTCGTTCTCAACATATGGTGAAGGATATGTAAGGCTGTCTTTTGCATGCTCAATGGACACGCTGAGAGAAGGCTTGGATCGTTTAGAATTATTTGTATTAAAAAAACGGGAATCAATGCAGACGATAAACAACGGCGTTTAAGCCGTTGTTTTTATTTTTTTGGAAATGAAATTTTAAACGCTGTGCCTTTTTCAGGATGGCTGTCCACATGTATGACTCCCTGATGGTTTTCAATGATATTAAATGTCACCATCAATCCAAGCCCCGTACCTTTTTCTTTTGTTGTTAAAAATGGCTCTCCAATCCGGTTTAGCACTTTTTCAGGTATACCTTCCCCCTCGTCTTTGACAGTGACATGAACAGAATGCTCATCCTCGGTGATGATAATGTCTACTGTTCCCCCATCAGGCATTGATTCAACTGCATTTTTGATTAAATTAATGAATACCTGCTTTAATTGGTTTTGATCCCCATTTATATAAATGCTGTCTTTTTCATAGCTGGTTCTAATAAAAATGCCATTTAAATTTGCCTGTGTTTCTAACAGGGCTGAGACCTCACCAATTAATTTTTTCAAGTTCAAATATTCTTTGACAGCATTTTGCTGAGGTTTCGCAAGCATGAGCAGTTCACTGAGTATTAATTCAATGCGGCTGAGTTCAGAAAACACAATATCAAAGTAATGCTCGTTTCCTTCCATTGTCGGCTTCATCAGCTGTAAAAATCCTTTGATCGCTGTAAGCGGGTTGCGGATCTCGTGGGCGATTCCCGCCGCTAGCTGGCCTGCGATTGATAATTTTTCCGATTTCAGCATCAATTCTTCTGTTTGCTTTCTCTCTGAGATGTCCCGAAGAATGACTTGGACGGCCGCTTCACCAAAAAAGGTCGTCGGAATGCAGACCATCTCCGTATAGATGACCCTATTCTGAAAGGTGAACCAGGATTGCTTGACAATTTCTGATTCTGTTTTTTGCTCGGCAATGTTTTGGATTCTCTCTTTTACATCCTCGTGATCACAAGGATGCAGCTGATCGTATATGTTTTTGCCAATTAAATCCTCATAGGTAGCCGCTTCAAACAGGGAAATTCCCGATTCATTCATAAACACCCATTTTCCATTGTGAATCACCGCAATGGTATCAATTGAATTTTGAATCAGCAGCTGATATCGTTCACGGCTTTTTTGCAGGATGGTTTGGAATTTTTTTCTTGAAGAGATATCGATCAGCAGCAGCAGCTCAGCCTGCTGGTTTTTGTAGACGGTCGGGGATGCTTTCACTTCTAAATGAACAGGTGAGCCATCAAGCCTTTTCCACGTCTGTTCAATCATTCCGACTTCCATTCCTTTTTGCATTCGTATAATCCTGTTTTTCACGATATCATGATATTCTTCCTCAATAAATTCATAGGACCATTTGCCAATAATAGCATCCTTGCTTTTTGCTCCCAGCATTGAAAGCATCGCGCTGTTTACATAGACGATCTTACCTTTGACACTGATGCATAGCGGACTCGGGAGATTTTCAACCAACCGTTCATAATCATCCGTTATATATGTAGTCGATTCCGGGCTTGCAGGCTCGATTTCATGTTTTTCGCAGTTTAGAGATTGATGGCCTGTTTCTTCTTCAAGAACTTTCATTTTCAAAATGATTTCCCGATCTGTCCGCTCAGCTCTTGTCGTAACAATTTCTACTGCAGCCTCCACCCACACAATCGTATGATCTTTTTTAATAAAACGAAAGGTGCACGGCATCAGATGATGTTCATTATAAAAATAGCTTTCAACTAAAAATTGGTCTTCCTCATGTAAAAACGTTTTGAGGAATGATCCGATCATCTCTCCTTGGAGATAGCCCAAATGCAGTTTGGAGTTGGCTGATATATAAATGATGCGTCCATTAGAGGCCAAGACTGCATGAATATCGGTTTTCGTTTGAAACGGTTTAACATGCTGCGTATCCTGTTCCACAGAATCCCTCCTTTGCATGATCATCGTGTTTCGACATATACAGATTGACTTTTACCTAGTATGATTCGCTAGAAAATGAGTATTCTCCTTCTATTCTTATGGTGAACGTCAATTTTTGAATAAAAGAAAGGGCACACAATCTTTCTATTGTGCACCCTGTTTTTTATTTTTTACTGTGTTTTTTTTCGAGCTCTGCGTAGGCGTGGATAGCTCTTTTGGCAATAATTTTATTGATTTTATCATCATCCCTTACTGAGGGAACAACGACACTAAAAGCGACTTTGGGATTTTCCGATGGGTAATAACCAACAAATGTAAGATTGTATGTTTTTTTCCCCCACCAATTGCGATTCGTGCCGTAGTAAAATGTTTCCGCTGTTCCTGTTTTCCCTGATACATCTTCTGTAAACGTATTTTTAGCTGTCCCTGAGGTTGTAACGAGCTTCATTCCGGTCTTTACTTGCTGTATGTCACTTTCTGAGTTGTTAATTTTATTTAGAATGTTTGGCTTTCTTTGTTCAATGGTCTTCCCAAGGCCCTTTTTATTGCTGGGCTCATGAACACTTGTAACAATTCTTGGCTGAACACGGTAGCCCCCATTGGCAATGGAAGAGATGTACTGCGCCATTTGAAGGGGGGTATATGTATCGTATTGTCCAATAGCCAAGTCTAAAATTAACCCCCCCACCGCATCAGGTGTAGTTTGCATGCCGGCTGATTCCTGCGGAAGATCAATACCTGTCTTTACACCCAGACCAAATTGGCTGTAGTAATTTCTCATCTTGTTTAAATCCTTCTGGTCAGCGGGAAGAGGTCCATGCGGCTTGTATGTAACACCGGCAATATGCATGGCGACATTAAACATGTATACGTTTGAGCTTTTTTGCAAAGCTGTTAATTCATTGATGGTTCCCATGTTCATGTAGGATTTCTTTGGTTTGTTACCGTACCCAGCCAAATAAAGAGGTGTATCCACAAAATATTTATAATGCGGAATTCCGTCCTGATAGCCGGCCAGCACGGTGGCGCCCTTCACTGCTGAGCCCATTTCATATTGGGTGGTAAATGCCCCTATCGCATAATCTTCAATTTTGTTGGTTTTTAAGTCTATCTTTTTCCCTGCCATCGATAAAATATCGCCGTTATTCGGGTCCATCATTACGGCAAAAGCTCTGTCCAGCATGTAATTTCCGCGTGCGCGGCTGTTTCTCACTTCTTCTTCAATAATCTTTTCCATCTTTGCTTGAAGCTCCATGTCAAAGGAAAGCTGAAGATCGTATCCCCTGCTGCCTTTATCAATGGTTTTTTGGCTGACGACATTTCCTTTATTGTCTTCTACGTATTCCACTTTTTCTTTATGCGAATTTAAGTAATCTTCATATTGATACTCTAAATAACTTTTTCCCACCCTGTCATTATTCGCATAGCCTCTTGTTAAATAGAAATCTTTCCGGTCGCTCAGCAGGCCCTGATCAGGTGTCGTGACGCCCCCGAAAACGGAATAAAGGGTTTTGTCATAAGGATATTTTCGTGTCCAATCGTTTACAATGTCGATTCCCGGAAGCTCTTCTAAATGCTCAGAAACAATTGAAATTTCATCATATGTTAAGTCATTTTTAGGTCTCTGCGAGGAATTTTTCTTCTCATCAAGCAGCGCTCCGTTTTTTCCATTGCTATTGCTTTCATTTGGATTCATTGCCTTTACGATTTGAGGTTCGTAGGCATTTCCGCTTGAGAACCTTGTATATATCGCAGCCGTTTCCATTTCTTCGTCATCTTGCTGAATAGCCTTCAATTCTTGATCCGGAACACGATCTAGTTGAAGCTTGTAAGCTTGGGCTCCTTTCAGATTGCTTTCCGATTCCTTAAGCAGGGCAGCTGCTTTTTTCGGATGAGCTGCGATCCAGTAATCACGCAGATCCCTTTCCTTCAAAAATTCGGTATCAATATGAATGAAAGAAGCAAGCCTCTTCGCTGTTTTGATCTTATCTTCGGTTTTTGTGCTAGATGTTGATACATACACAATTTCTGGAACGCTCTGGTTGTCGACAGCAACTTTCTGGTTTCTGTCGTACATCTTCCCGCGAGGCGCAGGATAGTAAGCTGTTTTTGCATTTGATTTCTCAGCGTCTTCTTCATGCTGTTCGCCTTCAACAATTTGAACGACCCCGAGCTTAAAAATTAATGCAGTGAATAGAACAAAGACAGCTAGGAAAAAAAGGTTCATTCTGATTGCTCTGTTTCCTTTGCTCTTTTTCTTTGGTTCACGTCCTATTTCAGTCACTTCTGGTTACCCCTCTCAAATCATTCAATATATTTACATATACTGAGATTAATTGTAACACCTTTGTAATAGTTGTTACAGCGAAAAGGAGTAAAAAAAGCTGTCAACATAAAAACACATTAAAATATAACTAACGATTCAAAAAAAAGGAAGATATGTAACAGTACGATAAAACCATAAATGCCGCTGATTTCTTTATTCATGCGATTCAGCGGATTTACTTTACGAAAATGACAATCTCTATTTGTCAAAGGAAAGTGTTGGAGTCTTTATGACAAAAAAGCTATGTTATGATTTTTTTGTAGAAACAAACAACTCTAGGAGGTTACGAACTAATGAAGAAAGCATTTATTTTATCTGCTGCCGCTGCGGTTGGATTATTCACATTCGGAGGCGTACAGCAAGCATCAGCGAAAGAACTCTCCTGCCAGTCTGTGGTAACAGTAAAAACGGGGAACACAGTACAAAACATGTCACTTAACGATGCAGTGAAAAAACTGCATATTAACACAAATATCAAAACGTTAAACGCTGCAAACGAAAAAGAGATTAAGCAGCTGCTTCAAAAACATGCGAAGCAATCTAACATGAAGGTTCAGGATGTTCAAAAGACAGAAACGGCAAAACCGGCGCAAAAGACTACTGAAAAAGCTGCTGCTGATCAAAACACCGCTTCTAAAGCACCTGCAACTGCTGAAAAAACAAACACAACAACATCTGCACCTTCTTCTGTAAGTGCATATGAGAAAAAAGTTGTTGAGCTTACAAATGCAGAAAGACAAAAACAAGGCTTAAAACCGCTTCAAATTGATGAAACGTTAAGCAAATCTGCACGCGCAAAATCTCAGGATATGAAAGACAAAAACTACTTTGATCACCAAAGCCCAACTTATGGCTCACCGTTTGATATGATGAAATCTTTCGGAATCAGCTACAAAACAGCAGGTGAAAACATTGCGAAGGGCCAAAAGACACCTGAAGAAGTAGTAAAAGCCTGGATGAACAGTGAAGGACACAGAAAAAACATTCTAAACCCTAACTTTACTCACATCGGTGTTGGCTACGTTGAGTCTGGAAGCATCTGGACACAACAATTCATCGGTAAATAATAAAAAATTTCCTGTACGATACAGGTAATCTTCAGCTTGCAGAAAAAACCATGTTTTTTCTGCAAGCTTTTTTGCTGTATTCATATTTTTGATGCAGAAATAGAAAAAACCGCCAGCCAAGCAAGGATAGGATGCGACATCCTTCTTTACATTCTGGAACCCGATTGTAAGGGGAATTTGTTCACTCACAATCCGTTTTGTTTTCCATCTTCCATAGCAAATATGCCTTTGATAGAATTGACCTTTTCTGCAATTAAGGAAAAATTTTCAGTCTGAGCAATATAGGCTTCGTCGCAGTTTTTTGTGAGGAACAGAGAAAGACATCATTCTTTAAAGCCTTTCTTTGATTTTATGATAGGGAAATAGAGGCTGTCCGAGGTTTCTCGACAGCCTGAGGTACAAAGGGCGGCCTCTATTCTATTATGTGGTTAATCTTAGCTTTCCTATTTTGTTACATTCTAATGCAAACCATACTGTTCCATCATTAGCGCATCCAATTCCATGAGGCTCAGCATGAGGTGTGTTGATTGTATATTCTTCAATTTTGTGATCACTTGTCAGCCTTCCGATTTTATTTCCTCCCCATTCGGTAAACCATAAATCGGATTTTCGCCCTGCAGCGATAGCGTGAGGACGTGCATTTGGTGTTGGAATAACATATTCAGTTATGTCACCTGAAACTGTAATCCTACCTATCTTATTCCCCATGATTTCTACAAACCAAAGTGCATCATCATGCCCTTTTGTAATACCAACTGGTCCTGCTCCCGGTGTCGGAATTGGAAACTCCGTTACCTCTCCTGATTCAGTTATTTTGCCGATAGCATTATTCTGGTTTTCAGTGAACCAAAGCGAATCATCTGAACCCAATGTAATAAAAGAAGGGTATGATCCTTCATTAGGCAGTTCATATTCATAAATCTTACCCTCTATCGTCAATTTTCCTATACGATTTCCATTCATCTCAGTAAACCAGATATCGCCGTTTGGACCTTCCGTAATCCCATACGGGGCTGAATGTTGATGCGGTAATGGATATTCTCTAAATTGCCCTTTTTCGGTCAGTTTTCCTATCTTATTAGCTCTATTTTCTGTAAACCAGATATCACCTTTTGAAGACACCGTTAAACACATGGCCCCAGCATCAGGTGTCGGAATCGTATACGCTTGAATTTTTCCCTTCTTATCAATACAGCTTATTTTGTTAGCTTTATGTTGGGTAAACCATACTTTTCCCTCGTGTGAAATGGCTATCCCGTATGGGCCAGAATCAGAATGTAAAATACTTATTTCTTGCTGTTCAAGCTCCATAACTTAATTCCCCCCTTCAATATAATCTGCAAAAAAGCCTCCTATTCTCACTGTTCTGTAATAGGAGGCAATGCTTACGTTCATACCTAAATAGGCGCCGATTTCGTCATAAATAAAAACATTACACCATAATCCTATCTCATAATAAACAAAACAAATAAGCATTTCCAAGTGGTATTTTTCTGTTTTACCACCTAGAGCCCAGAAAAAGGCTGTCGAGATTATCACGACAGCCTGATGGTTGCCTGCAGGATACAGGCAGTCTTTTTATTTCACCCAAAGTTTATATATACTCTGTGTTCCGCTGTTTTCTTCACCTTGTGCAGCAAGCTTGTCATATAAGGATTTAGCAAGCGATAAGCCTGGCATTTCTTCTCCCATTAGTTCTGCTTCCTCTAGCGCAATTCCCATATCTTTAATAAAATGCTTTACATAAAATCCTGGTTCAAAGTTGCCTTGCAGCATACGGGGAGCAAGATTTGACAATGACCAGCTTCCCGCTGCGCCCGTTGTAATGCTTTTCAGGACATTTTCCGGCTCTAGGCCTGATTTTTGAGCGTATGCCATTGCTTCAGCAACACCGATCATACCAGCTGCAATTGCAATCTGATTGCACATCTTGGTATGCTGTCCGCTTCCAGCCGGTCCTTGGTACTGAATATTCTCTCCCATTAAAGAGAAAATCGGCATGCAGGCTTCAAAAGCTTCTTTTTCTCCACCAACCATAATCGCGAGTGTTCCGTTTTGTGCACCGACATCTCCGCCTGAAACAGGAGCGTCTAAAGCGAATAATGCTTTTTCTTTGGCCGCTTCCGCAATCTTCTTCGCAAGCGAGGGCTTAGATGTCGTCATATCAATAAGATATGCTCCTTCTTTTGCGTTTTCAATAATTCCGCTTGTTCCGAAATACACTTCTTCAACATCACTGGGATAGCCGACCATTGTAATGATAACATCCGCTTCTTTCGAAAGATCTTTGACCGTTTCTTTCCATACCGCGCCTTTTTGCAGGATGCTGTCTGCTTTTTCTTTTGTCCGGGTGTATACCAATACAGGATGGCCGTCATTGAGAATATGTGTTGCCATGCTTTTTCCCATTACTCCAAGACCGATAAAACCAATTGTTTTTTTCAAGGTCATTCCTCCCAGATGTTTCGTTTAGATTTTAGTTAAAATTTATCATTTTTCCTTCATTTTCTAGACTACCATAACTATACATCATAGAGTAGACTCTAAAATAAAAAAACCCCAAAACATACCATGTTTTAGGGTTTTATTGGATTATAATGTGAATTTTGTGATTGTTTTCATAAGCTCTTGGCTTGCATGTTTTAACGTGTCTGTTGAGTGTTTGACTTTATCAAGAGTGATCAGCTGTTCATCAGTTGATGCGTTCACTTCCTCTGCTGCGGCAGCTGATTCCTGTGATATGGCTGAAATGCTTTGAATCGCTTCAGAAATCGCGAGCTGTTCTTCACTCATTCTTTGAATTTCTGCGTAAATGTGATCAATGCCTTGCACCAGTGACTGCATTTCCGAAGTTATCGTGTTTAATACCTCTCCAGTCTCGTGAATGGCACTGTTTTGTTCATCGTTCATTCTGCTTGCCTCAATCATTGCATGAGAGGCCTCTTTTGTCTCAAGCTGGATAAGCTTTACAGTCTCACTGATATGCTTTGTAGAGAGGGCTGATTGCTCAGCTAGCTTCCTCACTTCATCAGCTACAACGGCAAAACCGCGGCCGCTTTCTCCCGCTCTGGCTGCCTCAATGCTGGCATTTAAAGCAAGCAAATTGGTTTGATCAGATATGTTTGAAATCGCCGTAACGACTTCTTCAATATTCTTAGTTTGATTTTCTAAATCCAGCAGCATCGTTTCAACCTTTTTTGTTTCCATGTTGGCTTCGTTTGACTTCATCAGCAGCTGGCCGAGTGCGTCAAGTCCTTTATAGCTTGCATCCTCGGACGATTTTGAGCGTTCTTTTATTCCGCCTGCCTCCTCAGCGATTTGTCTGATTTTCATTGACAGGCTTTCTGATTTTTCATTAATGGTTTCAACTTCAGAAGCTTGTTCCGATGCCCCTGCAGCTACTTCTTCAATCGCTTTTGCAATTTGTCCGCTTGTTTCATTTGTTTCTGCAGAGACAGCCGTTAATTGCTCAGTGGTATCAGATACCTTTCCTGAAGAGATCCTCACTTGCTCAACCATTTCTTTCATATTTTCAACCATCAGATTGAAGTCCCTTGTTAAAATACCGACTTCATCCTTAGATTTTGATTCCGCGTGCACTGTTAAATCGCCTGCGGAAACGGCTTTCGTTTTAGCGATCAGCTGCTGTATCGGACCGGTTATCGTTTTGGCCAGGAAGTAGCTGAGAATAATTGTGATGATAAGCGCAATCAATGATATCCAAAGATTTGCCCGATTCATTTTATCTGAAATCCACATTAATTGATCGGTATCAAATTGCGTTCCGACCTTCCAGCCCGTTTCACCAATCGTTTGATACACAACCATTTTCCCATTCACATCCTGTATCCCTTTTTTCTCGGATGCAATGGTTTTCAGTGTTTGATCCTTTGATATATTTTTTCCTTGATTTGACGGATGGGCTAAAAGATTGCCGCTCGCATCAGCTAAAAAGGCAAATCCATTGTAAGGCACCTTTTGTTTATTGACCATACTTTGGATAGCAGAGAGTTTCAAGTCATAGCTGGCAACCCCTATCACTTTTTGCCTGTCTAAGATCGCTTTCGATGCAGTAACAATCATGTCTCCTGTCACGACATCTTTATAAGGTTCCGTCCAAACAACTTGATCCGGGGCTTCAGCTGCAAGCTTATACCATGGTCTTGATGTTGGATCATAATCCTCAGCGAAATCCGCTTTTGGATATGTAAACATTTCTTTTTTTGCGGTGCCTATGTAAGCCATCGCAACATAATCATCATTATCTTTGATTTGCTTAATGTCATCGTTAAACAGCCGAGCAGCTTCTTTACTTGGTTTCGTTACAAATGTATGCGTTAATTTCCCATTAGCCAGCCTTGATAACGAAATGGCATAACTCTTTAATTGCAATTCAATATTTTGTTCAAGTGACTGCGTCACGTTTTGAGTTGTATTTTTCCCATCCTCTGTAATCATCGGTTTTAGCGTTAAATAAGAAGACAGCATTAAAAGAACAACTGTGGCGATTAACATAATCGAAACAAAAACAGCAATCTTCATGTGAAGTTTTTTAAACAAACCAATCCCCTCCTAATTTCTATATCGGCCCTTTCGTTTGAAAAATGAATAATCAAAAAATAAATTATAAGAATATCGGAATATATTTACTGAAAATTCAATCTTCGTTATAATAAAACAACATAAGGAGAGTGATGATCATACTGAAACAAATATATGTGCATAACGGAAGAAAATTTGAAGCTCTAACCATCAGAAACTACAATGAGACTGACATCAAGGGGCTGATTTCTCTTCAAAGAGAATGTTTCCCTCCCCCATTTCCCCAAGAAATGCTGTGGTCTGAGGATCAGCTTGACAGTCATATCAAAACCTTTCCGGAAGGCGCTTTATGCGCGCTCATCAATGGCAGAATTATTGGTTCCATGACGGCTCTTATTGTACAATTTGAGCATGAATCTCCTGACCATACCTGGGCGCAAGCAACAGACAACGGATCAATTAAGAATCATGACCCTCATGGAAATACCTTATATGTAGTGGATATTTCTGTTTCTCCACGTTATCGAAAGCTTGGAATCGGAAAATGGCTGATGAATACGATGTATGAGCTTACTGTTGATAAAAGGCTGGAGCGCCTTCTCGGAGGCGGACGCCTTCCTTTATATCATAAATACGCACACGAGATCAGCGCTGTTCAGTACGTTGAAGATGTGATGGAAGGCAGAAAAAACGACCCTGTGCTGTCCTTTCTCCTCCGTTGCGGGCGTTCACCTATTTGTGTAGTCAATAATTATTTAGAGGATACAGAATCATTGAATTACGGCGTTTTGATGGAATGGAAAAATCCTTTCTATAAAAAAGCGAGCTGTTCATCACAACAGCCCGGTTAAGTGAAATATTCGATTTTCGCATTAGGGAAATAAGCATCAATATAGGATTCAAGCGCTTCTCGAAGTGCGTGCTCTTCATCTTTCTGATATATATATTTTCCGATCCCGTAACGGCCCCATTTATAACGGCGCTTTTCCTCATCTAATTCAAGCTTCGTTTTCGGATAATTCTTCTCTATCACTCGTTTGGCCGGTTTTGTAAAACGGTGCTGAATTAATTCAAACGTAATATCATGTCTAACATCCTGCGGCAAAGCAGCATCAAGCTTTTCAAATAGATGTTTGTACCCTTCTTCCCAGCCTTCATGAATATAAATCGGTGCAACAATAAAGCCTAGCGGGTATCCTGCTTTTGCAACTTTAACAGCCGCTTCTATCCGCTTATCAAGAGGTGATGTTCCCGGCTCAAAGTTTTTAATCACATAGTCGGCATTAATGCTGAACCTGAATCTCGTTTTCCCGTTATGCTTTGCATCTAATAGGTGATCGACATGATGAAATTTCGTTACAAATCTAAGCTTACCGAGATCACTTTGACCAAAATGTTCAATGGCGCGCTTCAGCGTGTGTGTCAGATGATCAATCCCTACGATATCTGAGGTACAAGAGGCTTCGAACCTTGTGAACTCTGGCGCGCGCTCTTTCATATACTTATCCGCCTGATCCAAAATCTCTTCGACGTTTACATAGGTTCTGATATATGGCTTTGATCCCATGGTTGTTTGCAGGTAGCAGTAATGGCAGTGCCCCATGCAGCCTGTTGCAAACGGGATGGCATATTCGGCTGAGGGTTTGGATGAATCAAACTTTAATGTTTTCCGAACACCGATAACTAAAGTTGATTTCGCATTGCGATATTGCTGAAGATGATTTTTCCCAGGAATATTACGCACCTGATTGTGGGATGTCGTTTCTCTGATTTCAATGCCCATTTTCTCAAACTTATCTTGTAATTCTTGAGCCAGCGGATATTCCAGCGCTCTTGGTTCTATATACACAAGCTGCGGAACAAATGGGTTCTGCATGATGCCACATCCTTTTCCTTTACTACTGTTACTTTTCTCACCAGACGGAAAGGATATGAGTTGTAATGATTTCCTTGTTACTCATACGGATCAATATCAAATAGTTCTTTGTAAAGTGATTTAGCTTCTTCATAGCTTGCAAACACAGCGTCGTCCTCTGCAAACGGATGGTAGGTTTCATAAATAAACAGAGAAAGCTCGCCTTCATGGTATGGGTGGTGCACAATTTCGGCTTCCTTGATGTGAGCAACATTGGCGGCGTGCGGATTTCTGTAGATCACATAAACAGTATCTCCTGCGTTAAATTGGTTTGACATACTATCCCTCCTAGCCATGTTATTGTGTCCTTCTATACCCTTACTTATGAAAAAAACCAGACAGGCCGGAGGCCGTCTGGTTTTTGTACATTATTTGAAAGTTTCTTTTACGAACGCGACAACTTCTTCTGTCGTGCTCATAGATAAGATTTTCTCTTTGAATGACTCAGCTTCTTGTTTAGACAATTTGCTGATTTGTGTTCTTGCCGGAAGGATAGACGTTGCGCTCATTGAGAACTCATCTAAGCCTAAGCCAAGAAGGATCGGAATCGCAATCTCGTCTCCTGCCATTTCTCCGCACATGCCAACCCATTTTCCTTCTTTATGTGCCGCTTCAATTACAAGTGTAATCAGGCGAAGGATAGCCGGGTTGTATGGCTGATACAGGTAAGATACACGTTCATTCATACGGTCAGCTGCCATTGTGTATTGGATCAAATCGTTTGTTCCGATACTGAAGAAATCAACCTCTTTAGCAAACTGATCAGCGATGACTGCAGTTGACGGAATTTCAACCATCATACCGACTTCAATATCATCAGATACAGCCTGTCCCGCTTTTACGAGCTTTTCTTTCTCTTCAAGAAGGATCGCTTTTGCTTCTTTGAATTCGTTAACTGTCGCAATCATAGGGAACATGATTTTCAAGTTTCCGTATGTACTTGCACGAAGCAGCGCGCGAAGCTGTGTTCTGAAGATTTCTTGCTCTTCCAGGCAAAGGCGAATCGCTCTGTATCCCAAGAACGGGTTCATTTCTTTAGGAAGCTGCAGGTAAGGAAGCTCTTTGTCTCCGCCGATATCAAGTGTCCGCACGACAACTGATTTTCCTTCCATACGCTCAAGAACCGTTTTGTAAGCATCAAACTGCTCATCTTCTGTAGGCAGCTGATCTCTTCCCATGTAAAGGAATTCTGTACGGTAAAGGCCAACTGCTTCGCCGCCGTTTTCAAGAACGCCTTTTACATCATCAGGAGTACCGATGTTCGCTGCGAGCTCTACATGATGTCCGTCTTTTGAGACAGTCGGTTCATTGACAAGCTTCGCCCACTCAGCCTTTTGAGCCAAATAAGCATTATGTTTTTCTTCATACTCTTTTACAGTTTCAGCAGATGGGTCAATAATGACATCACCATTGATACCGTCAACGATAACAGTCACGCCGTTTTGGATCGTGCCTGTAGCCGCTTTCGTTCCAACAACTGCTGGAATCTCAAGAGAACGCGCCATGATGGCGGAGTGAGATGTGCGTCCGCCAATATCAGTTGTGAATCCTTTTACGAACTCACGGTTTAATTGAGCTGTGTCAGACGGTGTTAAGTCTTCAGCTACAATAATAACCTCTTCTGAGATCATGCTTGGGTTTGGAATTTCGACGCCAAGCAGGTGGCCAGTTACGCGTTTTGTTACATCGCGGATATCTGCCGCACGCTCTTTCATATATTCGTTGTCCATAGATTCAAACATGGTAACGAACATAGAAGACGTTTCTTTTAAAGCGAATTCAGCGTTAACTGAATCAGTGCTGATTTTTTCTTTCACAGGGTTCAGAAGCTCAGGGTCACTGAGAACTAAAAGGTGCGCAGAAAAAATATCAGCTTTATCCTGACCCAGTTCCTTCAAAGCGTGCTCTTTGATTTTTTCGAGCTCTTCTTTTGAACGTGCAATCGCTTCATCAAAACGGCTTACTTCCGCTTCAGAATCAGAGATGCTTTTCTTTTCAACCGTTAAATCTGGCTCTTCAAGCCGGTACGCTTTTGCAATCGCGATGCCGGCTGAAGCGCCAATCCCTTTTAACTCTTGCATTACTCGCCGAGTCCTTCGCTTTTCATTGTTTCTTCTAAAGCGTTAAGAGCATCGTTTTCGTCAGCTCCACTAGCAGAGATTGTGATCTCAGCGCCTTTAGCGATACCTAGAGACATAACACCCATGATAGATTTAAGGTTAACTGTTTTGCCGTTATATTCTAAATTAACGTCAGCGTCGTATTTGCTAGCAGTTTGTACAAGAACTGTCGCAGGACGAGCGTGGATTCCAGAATCTGCAGTTACTTTAAATGTTTTTTGTGCCATTTTTATCATTCTCCTTTTAACTTAAAGCTATATTACTTCACAATATTATATCATACAACCGTACTTGTCATCTGACAAGCACGGCGTACTAACACCCTTATTTTTCAATCTTCACAATATCGTCTTGTTCTCTGTTGACTGAACCGCTTGCTTTAATGCTGACTGTTTCTCCGTCAGCAAGGTTTGTAAATACAATCGGTGTCATAAGAGATGGTACATTCGGTTTGACTGCGTCCAGATCAACTTCAAGAAGTTTTTGTCCAGGCTCAACGCGGTCTCCTTCTGATACGAAAGGCGTAAATCCTTCGCCCTTCAGGCTGACAGTATCAATACCAAAGTGGATCAAAATTTCTCTTCCGCCGTCGGATTGCAGGCCGATCGCATGTTTTGTCGGGAACACATTTAGAATTTTTCCTCGAACCGGTGATACGACAATTCCTTCAGAAGGGAGAATCGCAAAACCGTCACCCATCATTTTTCCTGAGAAGACTTGGTCAGGAACATCTGTAATCGGGTGAATTTCCCCGGCAATCGGAGAAACGAAAACTTCCTCGCCGATTTCATTTTGCAGCGGTTCTGCAATCACTTCCTCAACCTGCTGGCCTACTTCCTCTTGAGCAGATGTTTTCGGTTCAGGTCTAGGCTTGCGTCCCGCAATAATGTCTTGCATTTGTGTTTTTAACCCGTCAGAACGCGGTCCGAAAATAGCCTGAATATTGTTGCCGACTTCCAGCACTCCAGAAGCACCAAGCTGTTTCAGACGGTCTTTATCAACCTTTTTCTGATCGTTTACAGTCACACGGAGACGAGTGATACAAGCATCAAGGTGTTTGATGTTTTCCTGGTCACCCATTGCCTGCAGGATCTCATAAGGAAGATCTCCTGCTTCACCTGTTTTCCCAGTTGCTGCTGTTTCTTCCGCAGCATCCTCGCGTCCAGGTGTTTTCAGATTGAATTTGCGGATGGCAAATCGGAATCCAAAGTAGTAAATGACCGCTAACCCTAAGCCGACAGGAATGACAAGCCACCATGCCGTTCGGTTCGGTAAAATACCGAATAGGAAGTAGTCAATTAAACCGCCGGAGAATGTCATACCAATCTTAACATTCAACAGCTGCATGACCATGAATGAAAGCCCCGCAAACACACAGTGAATCGCAAACAGGACTGGTGCAACGAATAAGAATGAAAATTCCAATGGCTCTGTAATCCCTGTTAAGAAGGATGTCAAGGCTGCTGAACCCATAATACCTGCAACGAGTTTTTTGTTTTGCGGCTTTGCTTCATGATAAATGGCAAGCGCCGCAGCAGGCAGACCGAACATCATAAACGGATATTTACCTGTCATGAACGTACCTGCTGTTAACTGTACGCCGTCTTTAATCTGCGCCATAAAGATACGCTGATCCCCGCGGATGATTTCTCCTGCTGCACTCTTATAGCTGAAGAATTCGTACCAGAACGGCGAATAGAAAATATGGTGCAAACCGAATGGAATAAGCGAACGTTCAATCACCCCGAAGATAAACGCAGCAAGGGTTGGATTCGCTTCCACTAATCCTGTTGAAAAGGCATTCAATCCATGCTGGATCGGAGGCCAGATCACTAACATAATAAGACCCAGAATCAGTGCAGAAATTGACGTAACAATTGGAACGAAACGTTTACCCGCAAAGAAACCAAGGTATTGCGGAAGTTCAATTGTGTAAAATTTGTTAAACAATAGTGCAGCTAACACACCGACGATAATACCGCCGAACACACCTGTCGCCAAGGTAGGTATACCAAGCATGTTTACATATGCAGGATGGTTTTCCGTGAAGAACTTGGCTCTTTCAATTGAATCGGAAGGAATGGTTCCGTTTGCAAGAAGAACCGCACTCATGGATACGTTCATTACCAGATAACCGATAATCGCCGCGATCCCTGCAACTCCATCACCGTTGGCAAGCCCGATGGCTACACCGACTGCGAATAGAAGCGGAAGGTTATCGAAAACAATTTGCCCAGCGCTTTCCATAACACTCGCTACGAGCTGAACATTGTCATTGCTTAAGAAATGCAGGACTTGAATCATGTCCTTATTTTGCATCGCATTCCCAATCGCAAGCAAAATACCCGCAGCCGGAAGGATCGCAACTGGAAGCATAAGCGCACGCCCAATTTTTTGAAGAACGCCGAATAATGCTTTAAACATAAGAATTGACCTCCTCTTTTTACTAGTCTGACCTTACAGCTAAAAATCATGACAACGAATTCACAGGCGTAAGTCTTCCAGTTTAACCGTTTACATTTGCCCTTTTACACAACAAAAAGGGCATGAGCAAAATTGGGTGCGCAAAAGAACGAGAATAACTTCCCGTTTTTTCCCCTCAATCACTCATGCCTGATCGGATCAGTAACACGTTATAAGGTTAAACTGAATTTATGAAATTTTATTGGTTAATCGGTACAGATGAAGCGTTAGGTAAACCGCTTCCGCCTCATGAACTGGTTTCTTCAATGTTTGCTGCAAGATTTTAATCAATTTCCAAGCTGTATTGTAGCATAGCGGATATTCATTTTTCAATAAGAACATTAATTTTTCTGGTTCTTTAGTCGGTTCTTCTTTTTTAATTCTTTCTATTGTAAATCTGATATGCCTGATCAGCCGCAAATAGTTGACACTTTCCTTATTTACTTTCATTTGAAATGAGTCTTCAATCACTTCGACAAGCTGCGCCATGAGCTGCGAGTGCTGATTGACCTCAGACAACGGGCGGTTTGTCAGCGCTGAATGGATATGCAAAGCGATAAAACCAATCTCCCCTTCAGGAAGGCAGATTCCCGCTTTTTCATTGATCATCTCTATGACTTCTTTAGCTATTTGGTACTCCTCAGGGTATAGTGACTGAGTCTCCATTAAAAATGGATTCTTCATATCAAATCCCTGCTGCTGCCTTTTGATCGCAAATGCGATATGGTCTGTCAGCGCAATATGAATATGTTCATTTAATGAGTGATTAGTCCTATTGCTGATGTGATAGATGACATCGTTCGAAATATCAACGAGCTTTTCATCAACATAGTCAAGGAGCTTTTTAAACTGCTTTTGTTCCTTCTCGTCTTTTAAAATGAACATTTTATCGTAGCCTTTATCTTCAATGACATCATCTTGTTTTTTTCCGAAACCAATACCTTTTCCGATTAAAACGACTTCGCTGTATTTATGATGAGAAGCAATTAATACATTATTATTCAGTACCTTTTTCACTGTGAAGGACCCATTCACGATCCTCAGCTCCTTTATCATTCAATACCTCATATCGTACATAACGAACGGAATGCACGTCAAACCTTTTTTCGATGCTTTCACTAAACAGTCGATCTTTCGATGAGTTGGTAATCCAAAACCTTCCTTTCAATCGGCTGCCCTTGAATTCTTTTTTCCAGCATGGCAAATGCCTGTTTTCCCATTTCCTTTGTTTGAATATCGATCGTTGTGATTCCAAGCGCTTGGCTGATTTCGTGGTTATCAACACTTAAGATCGCAAGCTCATCCGGTACTGATACCCGCTGATTCTTTGCTTCAAGAAAAAGTCCTGCTGAAACTTGGTCATTGGCAACAAAAATAGCCGTCGGCTTTTCCTTCCACGTTTTCCATTTATGAAAAAGCGCCTTCCCATCATTGATTGTAATCGCTTTCTCAACTACCCAGTCTTCACGAAATGCCTCCCCGATCTCTTCCAATGCTTCTTTATAGGCTTTGATTCGAAAATGGCTGTTCATGCCTTTTTTTCTTGCCAAACAGATCGCTATTTTTTTGTGCCCTTTGGCAATTAAATAGTCCAAGCCGTTCCGGAATGCTTCTTGGTGTGGAATGCTGATGGTTGGGAAACGGCCAATATCTGAATTCTGGCATAGCAATATCGGGCCCTCCCATTCCATGAGTTTCTCATCAGCAAGTGCCTTTGAACAAAAAATCAAACCATCAACCTGTCGCTGTTTTAATTGAGACAGCGCAAAGATTTCTTTTTGGACCTCATAGTTTGTTTGAAATAAAGAGAGGTGAATCCCGGATTCCACGGCTGCGTCAGCTATTCCTGCAATCAGCTCTGCAAAATATGGCAGGCTAACCGTCGGCAAGACAACACCAATCATGTTTGAAAATCCTTTCGACAAATGGACAGCGTGAATATTTCTCGTGTACTCCAATGCCTCCATCGCTTCAAGCACTCTTTTTCTTTTGTCTTCACTAACGTACGGATGATTGTTTATCACCCGGGAAACCGTTGTAACGGAGACACCGGCTTTTTCTGCAATGTCTTTAATATTAGCCATAGATTCCCTTCTTTCTAAATCCCTTGATCTGGAATGCGTTTCATACAATATGATAGGAACGTACCAGACATATTTTATGTTTTTTGCTGAAAGGAGAAGATCACATGGGTTTTTTCATTTTAATTGGATTATGTCTCACTGTTCTCGGCGGCAGCTGTCTTGCTGTAAAACCTCTCAACCAAAAACATGAAATTAAACCATTTCGAACTTTTGATGATTTTTTTATTTAATGCAGATAAAAAAGGACGATGTCTCGAACAAAGTCCTTTTTTACTTCCTGTTACGGCAGTATGATTAATTCCTTCGGATATTGTGTCAGGGCAACTGCCCCGTCCTTAGTTACATGAACGTCATCCTCAATGCGCACGCCGCCGATTTCAGGCACATAAATTCCCGGTTCGATCGTGTAGACCATGCCTTCCTGCAGAAGCGTATCGTTATCCTGACTCATTGATGGGTACTCATGGACAGAAATTCCGAGTCCGTGTCCAAGACGGTGAGGAAAATAATCGCCGTATCCCGCTTTTTCGATGATTCCGCGGGCTGTCAAATCCAGATCTCCGATTCTGACACCGGGTTTGCTTGCCTCAATCGCGGCTTTTTCCGCTTGAAGCACAGTCTCGTAAATCGCCTCCTGCTTCGGGTTGATGGTTTTGTATGCAAACGTTCTTGTAATATCAGAGCAATAGCCGTCAAGAATAACACCGAGATCAAATAAAACAAAATCACCTTTCTTTAACGTGGCTGTACCAGGATTTCCGTGAGGCTGGCCTGATTTTTCTCCGAACAAAACCATTGTCGAAAAAGACATGCCCTGAATTCCTTTTTTCTTCAGCTCATACTCAATTTGAGCGAGCACTTCCACTTCACTAATGCCTTCACGCAAAGCGGCTGTACCGACTTCAACACCGTAATCCGCAAGCTTTGCCGCCTCTTTCAGCAAACGAACTTCATTGTCGTCTTTAATCAGGCGAAATTGGTTGAGTGTTTCTTCTGCTGAAACAAATTGAGCCCCGCCCGTCGAATGCTTCAGCTGTTCAGCGCGTGATAGCGAGATGGAATCCTTTTCTACCGCAAGCGTATGTATGCTGATATTTCGCTTTTTCAAGGCTTTCTCTATCAGCTCCCACGGATTTTCGTGATCCGCATAGCCAATGATTTCATAATTCCAGCCTGCGTTGCGGGCCTGTCCTGCTTCCATTCCTGGACAAATAAAGAAAGGCTCCTCTTCTTGAAAAATAAATAACCCCATTAATCTTTCATGCGGCTCTGTGTAAAAACCGGTTAAGTAAAAAACATTTTCTTTCGTATGAATAAATGCGGCAGTATGCCCCGCTTCCTTCAGCCATGAAGAGACGCGTTGTATTCTATTCACTTCTTGTTCCTCCCCGCCATTTGCAATGCATTGTTCTACCCTTCATTGTATCAGGTTTTGCAGATGTTTGCCTTTCACAAAGCCTTCATTTTCCGATGCATTTTATTTCCTGCTTCGCTTCCTGTATACTGACAGTAACGTTCAATCGCAGGGGGTTGTTCCGTTTGCTGATGAATTTTTTCAGGCGAAAAGCAGTTATGCTCTTAACGATTTTGGGAATTTCCGCTCCTTTTATCGGAATGAAGATGGTGGGCTTTTATTATTACAGCTCAATTATAGGCTGTGCAGCGGGCTTCCTTTGCTGCATCCTCGCTCTCATCCTGGTTACGAAAAGATCTGCCAAAGACAAAAATGAAGGGAAAGCTTGATACATAAAAAACCAGCAGCCTGATGGGGCTGCTGGTTTTATTTTAGGAGTCTTAATCCGTTTAGTATGACCAAAATCGTACTTCCCTCATGACCAATCACGCCAAATGGCAATTCCATCACCTGCAAAAAGTTTGCACAAATCAGCAGACAGATCACAGCTAGAGAAAACACGATATTTTGTTTGATGATCCTGTTCATTTTCCGTGACAAGCGGCACATGTTTACGAGCTTTTTCAAGTCGTTTTTCATGAGGACCATATCAGCAGTCTCAAGTGCTACATCTGTTCCGCCGCCCATCGCAATGCCGACATCCGCCGCTTTGAGCGCCGGCGCATCATTGATTCCGTCACCAACCATTGCAATTGTTCCGAATTCTTCTTTTAATCGTTTGATTTCATTCACTTTTTGGTCAGGCAGGCATTCTGCCGCAACAGTTGTCATGCCGGCTTCCTTGGCAATCGCTTGAGCCGTGTCCACGTGATCTCCTGTCAGCATGGCCGTTTTAATCCCAAGTCGGTTCAGTTCCTCCATGACCTCTTTTGCTTCAGGCCTAATTTGGTCCTTCAGTGCAATACAGCCCGCTATTTGATCATCCTTTTTCACAAATACAATCGTATGGCCGCTTTGAATGATATCTGATGCTGTCTGTTTCATAAATTGCGCCGCCATTTCCTCGCCGATAAAACCTGCTTTACCGACCTTCCATTTCGCGCCCGACACTTCTGCCATAACGCCAAACCCTGATGTTTCTTCTATAGATATGTAGCCGGACTGATTTACGCCGCGGCTTTCAGCGTACAACGTTATGGCTTGGGCGAGCGGATGGCTTGATTGCGTTTCGATGGCATAGACAGCCTCAAGAACTTCCGCTTCTTTGAACCCTTCTGCTATTCTGATCGTCTCAACGGCAGGCTGGCCTTTTGTTACAGTACCGGTTTTATCAAAGGCGATCATTTGCACAGAGCCCAGCTGTTCAAGAAAGACGCTTCCTTTCACAAGCATACCGTTACGGGCGCCATTTGAAATCAGGGACAACGCCGCCGGCATAATAGAGGCGACAAGCGCACAAGGTGACGCGACAACCATAAACACCATTGCGCGGTAGAAGGTTTCACTCCAGCTCCAGCCCAGCGCAAAGTGCGGGACGAATAAAAGGAGCGCCACCGCAATTAGCACACCTTTCACATAAGCATTTTCAAATCGTTCGATGAAAGCCTGCGCGGGTGAAACACTATTTTGCGCTGATTCAACCAGTTTGATAATTTTTCTGAATAACGAATCTTCATTTGCTTTCGTGACACGGACAGTCAAGGAGCCATTGCGATTCACCGTTCCTGTGAATACAGCGTCGCCTCTGTTTTTTTCTACAGGCATTGATTCACCTGTTAAAGCCGACTCGTCAAGACTTGTCGAGCCCGATTCAATGATACCGTCTGCCGCTACGCGTTCTCCAGGTTTGATCACAATCATATCACCGGCCTGCAAGTCTGAAACCGGAACTCTTTTGGTTTCACCATTGACCATCAATGTCGCTTCTTCAGGCTCAAGCTGCATTAAAGACGTTAAATCTCTGCTGCTTTTATTCATTGTGTATGTTTCTAAAGCTCCGCTTAAGGAAAAAATAAATATTAAAATAGCGCCCTCTGCCCAGTATCCAATCAAGGCGGAGCCAATAGCAGCGAAAATCATTAAAAGTTCTACATTCAGCGTTTTGGATTCGAGCGTTTCTTCGATTCCTTCCTTTGCTTTAGCGAATCCGCCGATCACAAAAGCCAACAAGAAAAGTGTTATGGATAATACTTGATGGCCGGATAAGAGCCAGCCAGCCAAGATAAGGGCGCCTGATACAAGTGCTGCAATAAGCTCTGCGTGCTGCGCCCAGTTTTTTTCTCTCTTGTCTGTTTTTAATGGCTCGTGCGGATCGCGTTGAACGATAACTTGTTCATTCATATCGAATTCTCCTCTCTAATTGAGAACGTAAATCATCTTCATTTCTCTTATAAAAAACAAAATCGCCGCCCAAAAGGCAGCTTTATCGTCAGTTATTTCTTGATGTCTTCCTTTATTATAGCACGCAAGAAGAGAATTTCAATTATAATTATTTTAATTTCTTCTTGATAATAATTATCATTAATGTTTATTCACTTCTTCTCTATATGAAAAAAGCTGAGAGTCTATACTCTCAGCTATTCTTCCGTCCATTCCTTCAGTTGTTCCGCCGTCATCGGGCCAATTTTTGTTTTTTCAATTTCTCCCTTTTCATTCAGCAAAAATGATGTTGGGATCGTGATGATATGATACTCCTTCATCAATTCCCCTTTTGAGTCAAGGACAATCGGAAACGTCAGCTTGTTTGCTTTAATAAAGTCTTCAACGGCTTGCTGATTTTGTTCCGAATTCACTAAATTCACCGTGACCAGCTTTAAGCTGTCGGATGGATGGGCATCATAAAACGACTGAAACTGTGGAAGCTCCTTTTTGCAGGGCGGACACCATGATGTCCAAAAATGGAGAATTGTTTTTTGCCCTTTATTCGGAATCGAGATGTCCTCCCCTTCTATCGTTTTCATAAGAAAAACAGCGGGAACAGCAGGCTGTTTTCCCTCGGCTTGTGCCGAACCTGGAAACCATGCAATCAACCCTAATAACACAATGTATATAGTAAGCAAGCGCTTCGTCAACATGGAATCTTCCTTTCATGCTTTTCAATTAGCTTGCCCCTGCTGTTCCTTTATCATCCTTCAATTCGCGGCGCTCTGTTCCCTCCCGTAAGCAATACAGATACTTGCAGCGCTTTGCAGATCGTGGCATAGTGCAGGCTCGTCAAAAGAATCATGCCAGTGTTCATCCCGAGGATAATCCCGAGCATTTGCAGATTCTCCATTGACCCCAGTACATACATCATACTCAGCGCAACGATATGGCTCCACACATTGTGATAAAAAGCCTCTTTCACAAAGCCCATTCCAATTAAGCATGCCTGCAGCGGCATGACAAACAGATGAAAGAGAAAGTAAGGCCACAACAGCTGCAAGTAATACTGCGCTTCAGGAGAGTGAAAAAACAAATGTGTGAGTGGTCCCGCAAACTGGAACATGATCCAGACAGCCGGTATACCGTAACCTAATGTAATGAAAATCGACTGCTTCAGCCTTTTTAACACGATGTCATACTGTGAAAGTGCATAAGCTTCCGAAATACTTGGTATCATGACAACCATTAACGAATGGGCAATAAATGCAGGGAACGAACCTATCGTCACAGCCACTCCAGCCAGCATTCCGTATTGATCGATCGCCGCTGTCCCGGCAACGCCCGCAGCCAAAAGCGCTCCTTTCACTAAAAAGGGTTCAATTGCGTTGACAACGGCATGAAAAATGCGCAATCCTGTAGTAGGAATTGAAACGGCAAGCAGCCTTTTTCTTACATCCTTTCCGCGCAAATGAATGTGCTGCTGGCCGGATACCGCACGCCTTGCCATAATAAATTGTGAATATAAATAAACAAGCACGACCACATCACTCACGACTAAAACAAACAAGGAAATCAGCACAGCCATGTCCAATTCAAATGAGTACCATTGAAAAAAGATGAATAAGCACAAGAGCTGGATGATTTTTTTCAGCACATTGGCAATTGCGATTTTCCCCATTTTCTGCACACCCATAAAGTAGCCTCTGGCGATCGAAGTAAAGGCGACAACAGGAATTAAGCCGATGACAATTCCTTTAATAAACGGGTGGTATGTATCAAATACCGGAATAAACGGAAGCGCAATACTAGCGGCGGCAGTAGAAAAAGCGGTGAAAATGGCTGTCATTCTAAAAGCGTGCCTTAGCATGCTTTCATGAAGCTTAGGATTTGACTCGGCAATGAATTTAGAAATGGATATCGGCAGTTCCAGGCTCGCGATGACAATAATTAAAAAGATCGTGGGCAAAATACTCATGTAAAGCCCCATCCCATGCTCGCCAAGCTCTCGTGCCAAAATCATATTTACGACAAATTCAAGGCATTCAGCGAAAAAGGCGGCAATGGATAGAAGAATGATCCCTTTCACAAATCGATTCATGATGTCTCTCCTTGTCTCTTGTACTACCAACATCATATGAGACAAGTTCAAAAATTATTTTATTTTTACTCTTTATATGAAAAAAAGCACAGTTGAGACCTATTGTCTCTTCTATGCTTAGACGGCAAAAACGTGTCTGCCGATTTTTTCGACGATTTTTCTTGAACGAATCCAATTATCTGACGCTGTTTTCGGATTATAAAAGAAGATGGCATCTGTTTCTCTATTTTTTGAGGACAGTGCTTCTTCGGCAGCTTCAATCGATTCTTTGTCAGGCTTTTGATTAATGCTGCCGTTTGCGACCGGTTCAAAGGCGTTTTTCTGATAGATAACTCCTCTAATCGTATCAGGAAAACCTTTTTTCTCCGTTCTGTTCAGTACAACGCTTGCTACAGCGACTTTGCCTTTATATGATTCTCCTTTGGCCTCTGCGTGAACGAGACGGGACAGCAACTCTTTTTCAGACTGTGTATATGTTTCTTTCTCATCATTTGTTTTGTCCGGTTTATCTTTCTCTTTCTTTTCAGTGTGTGCTGATAGCTTAATCGGTTTTATTTTCTTGTCCTTATCAGCAGACAGTGAAGGGAAAGATTCATTCGTATTTCGATCTATATGTGTAAGCCATTTCGCTTCTTCATGTTTTGTCTTCTTTGCGCTCAGTAGTGAAGCTTGTGTATGCTCAATTTTGGCTGCAGGCATGAAACAAAGAAGAAAAACAGCCAGAGCAGTGAATTTCGTTGTCATACAATTTCCTCCTTAAAGTGCTCAAAAAAACACTTCATTACCTTAACAAGAGATCCATTCATTTTCACGGAAAAAGATTTTCCAACTCTCCCAAGGAGGCATCAGGATGGAATAAAGAGGATGACTCACTGCTTACTGGCAGAAAAACAGCCTGAAATTCTATAAATCTTGTCAAATTGATACATGTTTATCCATTTATAACACTTTACATTTTATTTACATCTGTTACAGACGGATGTAATAAAAGGCTTGTATTCTGTCATATATGATAAAAAGGCTTCTCACATATGAGAAACCTTCAGCTTCTTGGCTGTTCTAAGTATTGAAATATGACATCTCCGCCTTGCTGGGCAATTCCTCGGAAATGTTTAAAATCATCTTGTTTAGATAACACAGCCCTGAAATCAAGGAAATGCTCTTTTTGGACTCTCAGTTCGTTTATGGCGCCGGTGCGCAGCTGTTCAATCATTTCTGTGATCTCTTCGGGATGCAACGAAAATTCCCCCTTTTCTTTCTATTGACGAAAATCAATATATCATCTTTAATGCGACAGGACAATTCATAAGGGAGATAAAACTCCTTATCGCTTTACTTCTCAATAAAAATACTGCAAAATACTTTCAAAAGGCATTATTATGTTAAAAGGAGAGGAAGCTTGTGAAAATCGCTAAGGTTGGAAATGTCATTGAATTTAAAAACGGATTAACCGGTGTTGTTGAAAAAGTAAATGAGAATTCTGTTATCGTTGATGTGACGATCATGGATAACTATCGGGATCTTGAGTTAGATTCATTGACAGTTGTTAATCATAAAAATTATAAGATCATCAGAGACTCCTATTAAAACCTCCTTATTTCCACATTGATTCAAAAAAACTGCAAGACGGACAATTAAACACCTTACATATGAAATTCGCTTTCTCAAAAGCTGCCGGCCGGCAGCTTTTTTACATAAAAAAACACCGATTTATGAATCGGCGTTTTGGTCTATTTCCGTTATTTCTATATAGAACTCGCTGACGGCCCCTGGTTCGTACAGGTTGGTCAATGCCGTTGAATAATTTGTCATTTCACCTCGGAAAGCAAGATCGCGTTCCGGAACCTCGACATTAAACGTTTTTTCATACAACAGGACGGCGATATCATGGTAAGTCTCACTCGTAACGTTTAGGGTACATGCAATTTTGCGCTTCGGCTCGTTTTCTTCTTGATATGCTGCTATTTCTAATGTTACATTGTTTAATCGCAGTGTCTTCACTTCTTATCAGCTCCTTTACGGTTCATGCATCTTAGCATACCTTAACGAACGTTCACAATAAATCTGTTCTGATCGTTATGTTCACCATTTCTTTAGAAAAGACACCTTTACAAACATACGTTCGTTAAATTATAATAAAACAGACGAGCTGCCATCCAGCATCCCGTCTTTTCATTAGAAAGCGGCGAGTGGAATTCCCCCCGGATTCGCTCGTCTTTTTTATATAATCAGGATGTGTAGAACGAGTAACTAAGATGCTTTAAAAAACAAAAAATAGACGTAGTGTTACCCACGTCTATGTAAGGACATCTTGTACCTTTAACGTCGTCTCCGGATACAAATCATGGTTCATCATACGGTATTCGGCCATTTTTTCATACTTCGTGCCAGGCTTTCCGTAGTTTGTGTACGGGTCAATGGAAATGCCGCCTCTTAGCGTGAATTTGCCCCATACTTCGATGTAGCGCGGGTCCATTAACTCAATCAAGTCATTCATGATGATGTTCATGCAGTCTTCGTGGAAGAAAAGACAGGTCAAAGTCTTGTCCCATAAGTGATTACTCCAGACATTAATCATGAAGTCACACCAATTTCACACCTTGCCAAACGATTGATCTAGGTTTTTTTAGACACTTCAGCGTCCATTGCAGGAAGAACATGAGTATATGTTTAGTGTTGTTGTAATTCGTGCGTGCCCCAATCTTTCCTGAACGATTCTGGGGTTAAACTTTAGAATCCCAATCAAAAAGGTAGCATGTGTATGTCTTAAATCATGGCAGCGAAGTTTAGGTAAATTCAATGCATCTCTTGTTACATTAAATGATCTCCTATAATTATTAGGATGTACCCAGTTCCCTGTTTTAGAGCATACAATTAAATCGTAGTTCTTATAATCGTTTCCTACAATTCGCTTCTCCTTTTCAATCATTGCTTTGTGATTTTTCAAACTCTCACAGAGCATTTCTGGGATACTTATTGTTCTATAAGATGTAAGTGTTTTAACTTCAGGAACTAAACCGTATGATCCTTTTTCATTTATCTTGGCCAAAGTCTGACGAATTGTTATAGTCTTTGCTTCAAAATTAACGTCTCTCCACCCTAGCCCTAATACTTCTCCCATTCTAATTCCTGTTTGAATCTGAATTTCAAGTCCAATGTAATGCCTGGTTAGATTCAATAAAACATTTCGGGCATTCAGGAACGCTCTTATGTCCTCTTCATCCCAAGACCGAACAATCTTATTGTCTAATGGTCTACTGACATCATTTACAACGTTATAATTGAACGTGCTTTGTTTAGAAACTTTCTTCAAAATCTCTGCTACAATGCCATAAGCCGTTCGGATTGTTGCAGCTGAAAGGTTTCTTTCTCTAACTAGTCTATTCACATATTCTTGTAAAACTGCTTCATTTATTTCTTTAATTTTAAACTTCACATAAAAAGGACGGGAAGTTAAGTCCCTGTCCTTTTTAATTCAACTTTCTTGTTGTGCTCTTTTCTGTTTCCTTTCAAGTTTATAATCAAATAGTTTAGACATTAACATAGAGTATTTACCCTGTTTGAATTTCCATTTTGGCATATCATCTATAAAGTAAATAAAAAGATCTCCTAATGAAGCAGGTACCATCTCCTTAAATGCTAAATACAAGAACAAATCAAGACTTCTAAATAATATTTTATTAAATGAATTGATCTCAATATGTGTCTCAAATGCAAAACTTCTGTCCTGTGTTTCTCTAATTAAATACTCTTTAATTTGTACAAAAGAAGGATGTGTATAGGAGGACAATACACCATACACTTGTTTAACATCCTCGACAAAATCATCGTGTACCCCTTCTAGATCATCAACTGGTGAAATCGATGATCTTGGAACCTCTTTCTTGAAATACGCTATCCTTTCATCAAGTGATAACCAATCTGACTGGCACTGTTGGTCAGTGTATAAGTATTTAATCATTGTTTCCAATAAATATCTAAGCTCTCTTTTAGCTGGATTGATATGACCATTTATCACGCTTTCTCTTATACTTTCCAAAGAATCTATTATTTCAAGGAGACTCCAAAATAAAATGGACTTTTTAAAGTACTCACCATCCCTTGTAGAAACAAATTGACATAGTAATAGAGTTTGATTGAAATCATGAATTAAATTGTTCGTATAAGAGATTGCAGATTGATATTGTTGAGATTGTTTGTATTCATCATAACTTTCTCTTTTTTCATTAAAATCTTTTTCGAATGATCCAAAAATATCAAGCAATGAAATCCCTCCCCTACTTTTTTACTCAATAATAACACTAAC